>CAYHES010000007.1:0-35684 GCA_964355495.1 uncultured Acidiferrobacterales bacterium | reverse complement strand
ATGTTGGCCAAGAAAGGAATTGGTTCTGTGGTCATCCGTTCCTCCATGAGTCGAACGCTACGTTAAGCGGCGCGGCGCTTCTTGCCGCGTCCGCTTGAACGCGTAGTTAGACGTGATAATTTCTCTACGAAGCGGCCTGCTACGAACTTGTGCAATACGCTGGCAATAAGCGTTTGGTAGGGAACGCCTTCTTCTGCGGCACGAGCCTGGATTTCAGAAAGGTCGGGTGTAGACAATCGGATATTTACACGCTTGTTCTTGCTTAGGGTCGCACGAGCGTACTCGCGATACCGACGCAGAGACGCCTCGGAAGTTACCGTTGATTTAAGCTTGCCAGCCTCGAAAGCCGACAGAATCTGCTTCTCATAGCGATCAAGAGATTTCATAATTATTGCCTCATTCCAAAATCACGCGTTGCTTTACGGCTGGGAATAATCGTTTTCAGAAAGACATACTCCAGCTCCTCTACGTGTGGCACGAGATAAACATAGGAAGCAATCGCCACAACGTACACGCCTTGGTTTGGATATCGTTTGGAATTCGGATGTTCCACAACGTCCAATAACCCGCCAGACTCAATAGCCAGAACCACATCCTCAAAGGAAACACCACGATCTGCTTTAAGCTGTTCGTTCTTCTGGGGATTCCAGCGGAATGTCTTCACCCAGAGAGTATATGCTGGGCGGTGCCTTTTGTCATCAGATGGCAGTGAAGGAAGCTAACACGTCGAGCTACAATTCGATGTCTATAGAACTATCCAGAAGCAGTTTACAGATGCAGGGAACCTCTAATAATCCCCTCTCCCTAGTGAATGGGGCTTCATTCACTAGGGTTAGGGTGAGGGGAGTTAAGCACGTGAATTAACTATCCCCTCATCCTCGCCTTCTCGACTCGGGTTCCAAACTTCGTTCTACCTCCTCCATCCCTGGAGTCGTCCCGGAGGGAGAAGGAATTTCCAATTTCATTTGCGTTCATCTGCGGCTAAAAAATATTTCCGCACCCGCTCCAGGTCCTCGGGCGTGTCCACGCCCGCAGGCGGCGCCTCGTCGGCTTCAAGCACGGCGATTTTTTCGCCCTGCCAGAGCACGCGCAACTGTTCGAGCGATTCGGTGGTTTCTAGCGGACAGGCCGGCCAAGCGGCATAACGCGCCACGAAACCGGCACGATAGGCATACAGGCCGATATGGCGGAACGCCTTGATCGGCGCACTGCTCTTGTCCGCCATCGCGTCGCGTGGCCAGGGAATCGGGGCGCGGCTGAAATACAGGGCATGGCCCTCGCGATCGGTAACGACCTTGACCGTGTTTGGATTGAGAAAGTCTTCGCGCCGGGTAATGGCATGACAGGCCGTGGCCATGACCGCGGACGGATGTCCCGCCAGAAGATCGGCGACGGCGCGGATCAACGGCGGCGGCATGAGTGGCTCGTCGCCTTGCAGGTTCACGACAATCTCATCGTCGTCGAGATCGAGCAGCGCGATGGCCTCGGCCAGCCGGTCGGTGCCGGATGGATGGTCGGCGCGCGTCATCACGACCTCCGCGCCGAAGGCCATCACGGCGGCACGGATGCGTTCGTCGTCGGTCGCCACCACCACGCGTTGCGCGCCGCTGGCGCGCGCGCATTCCAGCACGCGCGCGATCATCGGCTGGCCGGCAATGTCGAGCAGCGGCTTGCCGGGCAGGCGGGTGGAGGCGTAACGCGCGGGGATGATAATGTGCATAATTTTCAAACAACCTCGCCGCAAAGACGCAAAGGACGCAAAGAAAAGAAATTCATGATGGGAAAAACCTGGGTCTTCTTTGCGTCTTTGCGGCAGGAATTATTTTGAAATCTCTTCATCCGCAATCCGGCGCGCCTCGTCTTCGAGCATCACCGGTATATCGTCGCGGATCGGATAGGCAAGCCGGTCCACTTGGCACACGAGTTCCGCCTTGGCCTTGTCAAAACGAAGCTGTCCCTTGCAGACCGGGCAGACCAGGATTTCAAGCAGCTTCTTGTCCACGAATGATCTCCTTGAGGCGTTGCAATATCTGTTCACCCAGCGCCACGTCGGGCCGGGCCTCGACGGCCAGCACCCAACACCGGGCGCTGGCGAACGGCTGGCATTTTACCGCATCTTTCTCGGTCATGATCACCGGCCGATCATCGCCGAATTCCAACTCCCCGGGTCGAAAATCATGGTGATCGGGGAACGGGTGTGAAATCACGTTCAGCCCCAGGCCGCGCAGGCTGGAAAAGAAGCGTTCCGGATTGCCGATGCCGGCGAGCGCGTGCACCCGGCCGTCTCGAAATTGATCCGCCGACGCGCGTCGCTCCGGCTCGGCCAGGTTGTAGAAACCAGTGGGCTCAAGCGTCATCCCCAGCTCGCCTGTTTCCGGGACACCGTTGGCGACGCGCACAAAAACGGATCGCAGTCGCGAAACCGGTTCGCGCAACGGTCCGGCCGGCAGGCACAGGCGGTTGCCGAAACGGCGCGTACTGTCGATCACGGCAATCTCGATGTCACGGCGCAGCCGGTAATGCTGCAGGCCGTCGTCACTGACGATCACAGTACACCCCTGCTCCACGTGCTGCCTGGCCGCCGCCACGCGATCCGGGCCGGCAAGCACCGGACAACCACTGTGGCGTGCCAGCAGCACGGCTTCATCACCCACCTGCGCGGAAGACGTTTGTGGAGTGACGGCCACCGGCCACGTCTGGCTGTTGCCGCGGTAACCACGGGTAATAATCCCTGGACGGTATCCGGCCTGGCGCAAAAAATTTGCCAGCCAGATCACGAGCGGGGTCTTGCCGGTGCCGCCGACCGTGATGTTGCCCACCACAATCACCGGTACCGGCATGCGCGTGCTAGGTAACATGCCTAGACGGTAAAGTGTGCGGCGCAACCGCACCAGGGTGCAAAAAGCCAGACTCAACGGCAATAACAGCACACTCACCGGTGTCAGGCGATACCAGTGGCGGTCCAGCGTAGACATGCCGGCTTGTTTCAGGCCGCGCTGTCACTGAACTGCAGGCGGTAAAGACGCGCGTACGTGCCGTTCCTGGCGAGCAGCTCGGCATGCGTACCGGTCTCCACCACCTTGCCCTGCGTCAGCACCAGAATCCGGTTGGCGTTCTCGATGGTGGACAACCGGTGGGCAATGACGAGCGTGGTGCGGTTGCGCATCAGCTCGCGCATCGCCTCCTGCACCAGGCGTTCGGATTCGGTATCGAGTGCCGAGGTCGCCTCGTCCAGGATCAGGATCGGCGCGTTCTTGTAGAGCGCGCGCGCGATGGCGATGCGTTGGCGCTGGCCGCCGGACAGGCGCACGCCGCGCTCGCCGACCATGGTGTCGAGCCCGTCCGGCTGCTGCTGCGCGAAATCCAGCACGTGCGCGGCACGCGCCGCCTCGACGATACGGGCATCGTCGATCGGTCCTTCCTTGCCGTAGGCGATGTTGTTGCGAATGCTGTCGTCGAACAGCATGGTTTCCTGGCTCACCAGCGCAATGTGACTGCGCAGGTTGTTGAGCTTGAGGGAATTGATATTCACGCCGTCCAGCAGGATCTCGCCCGTGTCCGCCAGGTAGAACCGTGGCAACAGGTTCGCGGCCGTGGTCTTGCCGCTGCCGGACGCGCCGACCAGCGCCAGGGTCTCGCCCGGCTCGATGCGGAACGACACTGCGTCCAGCACCGGCGCATTCGAGACCGGGTAGCGGAATCCCACCTGCCGGTATTCGATGCGTCCGGTCGCGCGCGGTAGTTCCCGCGTGCCAGGATCGGCTTCCGGCGTTTCGTCGATCAGGCCAAATACGCTTTGCGCCGCTGCCATGCCGGTCTGGATCACCTCGTTGACCATGCTCAGGCGCTTGATGGCCGGCATCATGAGGCCCATGGCGGTGATGTAGGAAGTGAACTCACCGGCGGTGAGCCGGCCAGCGGATGACTGCTGCATGGCGAAATAGATCGCCACCGCGATGCCGATGGCGGCGAGCAGTTCCACCACTGGCACATTGATGGCGGCGGCGGTCGCCTTTTTCATGGCCTGCTTGAGGTTGCGCGCATTCACCTGGTTGAAGGCGCGCGTCTCGACCTCCTGCGCGCAGAAAATCTTGACCACGCGCTGGCCCTCGATCGCCTCCTGCACCACGTGCGTGATTTCACCCATGGACTGCTGGATCAGGCGGCTGGTCTTGCGAAAGCGCAGGCTGATGGTGCGCACCGTCAGCGCGATCACCGGTGCGAGCAGCATGAACAGCAGTGTCAGCCGCCAGTTGAGATACAGCATCCAGCCAAGCAGAAAGACCAGCGACAGGCTGTCCTTGACCATCGAGGTGAAGGCCTTGGTGGCCGCGTTCATCACCTGCTCGACGTCGTAGATCAGCTTGGAGATCAGGATGCCGGAGGAATGTGCATCGAAGAAACGGCTCGGCAGGTGCACGAGGCGTGCAAACATCTGGCTGCGGATCTGGAAAATCACCTGCCGCCCGACCCAGTTGGTGGCGTAGCTCGCGAGGAAGCCGAACAGACCGCGCGCCACGAATATCCCGATGATCAACATCGGCACATAGCGAATGCTGCTGGCGTCGTTTTTCACGAAGCCGCCGTCAATCAGCGGCTTCATGACCCAGGCGAAACCGGCCTCGGTGGCGGAGACCACGGCCATGCCCAGGATCGAGGCCAGGAACACCCATTTGTATGGCCACACATAGGCCATCAGGCGCCGGTACAGCCGGAGGGTCGACTGCAGCTCGGAGGTGTCGCTCATCTAAGGTAGGCAGGCTTGCACAAAATTAGCCGTATGAAGAGAAGGCAAGCCTGCACAAAATTAGCCATAATCACTTTTCGGTTTCCGGTGCCTGGGTGGCGAAGGTCAGGTGCGTGTAGCCGAGGCGGCGCGACGCCTCCATGACACGGATCACCGCCTCGTGCGGGGTCTTGCGATCCGCCTGGACGACAATCACCGGATCTTTTTTTCCGCCGACGGCCTGCTGCATGGCCGAACGCAGGGCCTCGTTGGAGGCATTGAGAAGCTGCCTGTCGTTGATGAAGTACTGGCCGCGTGCGTCGATGGCGATGCGCAACGTGGCCGACTCGATTTTTGCGTCACTCGCCGCTTCCGGCAGTTGCAGGCGCAGGCGCGCCTCGTGCGAGAAGCTGGTGGTGACCAGCAGGAAAATGAGCGTCATGAGCAATACGTCGATGAGCGGGATCAGGTTGATCTCCGGCTCTTCGCGCGTGCGGGTACGGAAGTTCATGGCTCGGTGTCAGGCCTTCTCGCGCTTGCCACGCAGAATCTCGATGAGTTTCAGTGCCTCCTGTTCCATCTCCACGGTCAGTTCATCGACCCGCCCGCGCAAATAGCGATAGAACATCAGGCTTGGAATGGCGACCGCCAGACCGGTTGCGGTGGCGACCAGGGCCTGGGAAATGCCGGAGGCAACAATCGATGGATCGCCCAGTCCGTGCGAGCCGATGCCGCCAAACATCTGGATCATGCCGAGCACCGTGCCAAGCAGCCCGAGGAACGGCGCAATCGCCGCGATCGTGCCGAGCATATTGAGATAGCGCTCCAGCTCCGGCACTACGTGCCGGCCGGCATCCTCGATGGCTTCCTTGAGCACGTCGTGCGCATGCAGGCGATTCACCAGCCCGGCGGCCAGCACCTTGCCGAGCGGCGAGCTGTCGCGCAGCAGCGTCAGGCGCGACTCGTCGATTTCCTTGCGCTCCAGCCACTGCTGCACCTGGGCGAGCAGCGCCGGCGGAATGACGGTTTTCTTTTGCAGGGTCCAGAGACGTTCGCCGATGATCGCGAGCGCCGCAATCGAGGACAGAATCAGCGGCCACATTACCCAGCCGCCGGCTTTGATCAGTTCAAACACGTGTCAGTTCCCGAAGTGGAAGGTTGGTTGCCGAAGTCGGGCGTAATCTATCAGACGGGCGACGGCGCGGAAAGCCGCGACGGAACTACTCGCCCTGCCAATAGCGGCGTTGGGTCTCACGGTAGCGGTTGAGTTGCAGGCCCTGCTCTCCGAGCTCCACCGTGATGGCTCCGGCGGCGGCGGAGTCCTCGAGTACGATGTCGCGTTCCCGGTAACGCGCCACCACCAGCGGGTGGGGATGATGATAGCGGTTGCGGTACCCGACTGGCAGCAGCGCGACACGCGGCCGCACCGTGTCGAGGAAGGCCTCGGTCGAGGAGGATTTGCTGCCGTGGTGCGGGACCACCAGAATATCCGCGCGCAACTGCTCCTCGGCACGCAGCATGATCTCGCGTTCCGCCTTGGCGGCGATGTCGCCGGGCAATAATGCCGCTCCAAAACGGCTTTCGACCCGCAGCACGCAACAGCGGTTGTTACCGACGAGCCGGGTATCGGCTTCCGGATGCAGCATCGCGAAGCGCACGCCATCCCATTCCCACCCCTGCCCGCTCCGGCAGGCCTCGGCATTCGCCAGTCGTTCGGGCACACTCGACAACACCCGTGTCACCGGCATGGCCGCCAGCAGCGATGCGCTGCCGCCAATGTGGTCATTGTCGCCGTGACTGACAATGAGCGTATCCACGCGCGTCACCCCCGCGTGCCGCAGATAGGGCACCACCACGGCACGCCCGGCATCGAAGCGCGCACTCAGGCGTGCGCCGGTGTCGTACACGAGCGTGTGGCCGGCGGTCTGCACGACCACCGCCAGGCCTTGCCCGACATCCAGCAGCGTCACCCGCGCCTCGCCCGGCGCGGGCAGCGCCGGGCGCACCAGCAACATCGGCAGCAGCCACACCAGCCCCAGCCAGCGCGCCGGGACGCCGCGCGGCGCCAGCAGGAGCAGCACACCCACCAGGGCGGCGCCCAGTGTCCAGGGCGGCGGGCTGTGTTGGATCCACTGCGACCCTTCAACACGCGCCAGCAGTTCCAGCACGGGCCAGAGCATGGCCATCGCCTTGGCGGCGAGCAGAAACGGCCAGGCCGCAAGGCTGTCCGGAAGCAGGAAACTTCCCGCAACGCCGAGCAGGGTCGCCGGAATCACCACCAGCTCCACCACTGGGATCGCCACCAGATTGGCGAACGGCCCGCTCAAACTCACTTGCTGAAACAGAAACAGCAGCAACGGCAACAACCCGGCCGCGATCGCCCACTGCAAACGCCCCCAGGCGATGAGACGTTCTTTCCAGTCTTTGGCATCCGCTCCGGACAGTGCGTAGAGAATAACCGCCACGGCTGCGAACGAAAGCCAGAAACCCGGCGAGATCACGGCCAGCGGATCGGCCAGCAGCACGGCGAACAGCGCCGCCGCCAGCAGCACGGATGGCGACGTGTGTCGGCGCAGGAACACACCACCCAGCGCCACGGCGAGCATCACCAGCGCGCGCTGGGTGGGAATGGCAAAACCGGCGAGTGCCGTATAGCTCAGCGCGGCCAGCAACGCGGCAGCGGCCGCAACTTGTGGAGCTGGCACAAACAGCACGGTCACTCCAGGAAGCGACCACAACCAGCGCACCGCAAAGAAAACCAGCCCCGCCACCAGGCCGATGTTCATGCCGGAGATCGCAATCAGATGGCTTGTGCCGGTGCGGGTCAGCACCTGCCACTGGTCATCCGGAATGGCATCGTCGTCACCGTTGGCGAAGGCGGTGATCATCGGCGTGAATGGGTTGTCGGGCAGCAGCGCCTGAATGCGCCCGGACAGTGCTTGACGAAGGCGATTCAACCGGTAGCCGGACAGCATGCCGTCGGCAAGCGTCCCGAGTGGCGCAATCAGCCGGGACGGCTCGTGTTCGCGCACATAGCCGGTGGCACGGACACGCAACTGAAACAAATGCGCCTCATAATCGAACCCGCCCGGATTCTGGAAACCGTGCGGGCGCTTGAGACGAACAGTGAATGCCCAGGCATCGCCGACATGCAGTGTCGGGCTTGCGCCATAGATGCTGAGTTGTACCGTGCGCGGCACAATGACCATCTGGTCGTCCCGCCAGGCGCGTTCGATGTCGAAGGCAAAACGCACACCGCGCTCGTTCGCCACCGGCAGATCGGCGATCCGGCCTTCGACACGCAGATCCACGCCTTCAAGCGCGGTCGGCAGTCGATCGGCGAGCAGGCTGCCGGCACGCAGCGTGATCCACAGAAAACCGGCGAGCAGAAACAACAGGGGTAAACCGAACCGCGGCCAGCGCCAAGCCGCCAGGGCGAGCGGCAGGAGTAACCATGCCCAGACGAGCGACGGCAACACGGCCAGTCGCTGCACCAGCAGGATGCCGGCGAGGAATGCGAGCACGGAAAAACGGATGACGGGCCTCCCTGGCGTTAAATCGGCATCGCTGCGAACGCGCCCGGGCGCGGCCCAGACACAATCAGCTTAACCCCACATGACACGCAAAATCATCCGTCGCTACCTGCCCGACGCCGCGCAGATGCGTACCCACCCGCGGCTGCGGTTGTTCAGCCGCTGGCTGCGGTCCGCCAATCTCTGGCACCTGAATTGCCGCTCGGTGCCGGGGGCGGTCGCGGTCGGTTTGTTCTGGGCATTCATCCCGTCGCCGACACAGATGCTGCCGGCGGCGGCCACGGCCATCGCCCTGCGCGTCAACCTGCCGCTGTCGGTGGCACTGGTCTGGATCGCGAATCCTTTCACCATGGCGCCGATGTTTTACTTCAATTATCGGGTCGGCACATGGCTGCTCGACCGGCCGGAGCGTGCATTCAGTTTTGAGTTGAGCTGGGACTGGCTGACGCGCGAGCTGAGCGCGCTCTGGCAACCGCTGCTGCTCGGATCATGCGTTGCGGCGACGTATGCCGCCGTGCTCGGCTATTTCGGTATGCGTGCGCTTTGGCGACTGCAGGTGGTACGGGCATGGAAGCACCGCGACGAGCAGCGTAAGCGCTCTCGTCTCACGCGTCCTTAAGCAGACCGTCCTCGAGCTTGAGAATGCGGTCCATGCGCGCCGCCAGGCTGGTGTCGTGGGTCACCACCACCAGGCAGGTGCCGAGCTCGCGATTGAGCTCCAGCATGAGTTCGTACACCGCCTCGGCATTGTAACGGTCGAGATTGCCGGTCGGCTCGTCGGCGAACACGCACAGCGGGTTCGTGACCATGGCGCGCGCCACCGCCACGCGCTGGCGCTCGCCACCGGACAGTTCACCGGGCTTGTGTTCGAGCCGGTGTTCGAGGCCGACGCGCGCCAGCATGGCACGCGCCCGCGCCAGCGCCGCGGCATCCGGCTCGCGCCGGATGAGCAGCGGCATGGCGACGTTCTCGACCGCGGTGAATTCCGGCAGCAGGTGGTGAAACTGGTAGATGAAGCCGAGCGCGCGGTTGCGCAGCAGGCCGCGCGCCGCCTCGCTGAGTTTGGAAAAATCCTGGCCGTCCAGTTCGACGCTGCCGCTGGAGGGCGTATCCAGGCCGCCGAGCAGGTGCAGCAGCGTGCTCTTGCCGGAACCGGACGGGCCGATGATGGCGACGCGCTCGCCGCGGTTGAGGCGCAGATACACGCCCTTCAACACCTCGACGTTGAGTTCGGCGTCGCGAAATACCTTCACCAGGCCGGTGACGCGCAGCACGGGACTGTCCTGAGCCTGTCGAAGGGGCATGTCCGTATTCGTCGTCATTCGTAGCGCAGCGCCTCGGCCGGCTGGGTCTGGGCGGCACGCCAGGCCGGATACAGCGTGGCGAGGAAACTCATGAGCAGCGACGAGAAGGTGATGGCGATCACATCCAGCCACTCGATGCGCGACGGCAGGTCGCTGATGTAGTACACGTCGGCGGCCAGGAAGCGGATGCCGAACAGGCCTTCGAGAAAGTGCACGATGACTTCGACATTGATCGCCAGCAGCACACCACCGACCGCGCCGAGCAGCGTGCCGACCACGCCGATGATAGTGCCCTGCACCATGAAGATGCCCATGATGCTGGCCGGGCTCGCGCCGAGCGTACGCAGGATGGCGATCTCGGCGCGCTTGTCGGTCACCACCATGATCAGCGTCGAGACGATGTTGAAGGCCGCGACCGCGACAATCAGCAGCATGATGACGAACATCACGGTCTTTTCCATCTTGAGTGCACGGAAAAAGTTGGCGTGCTCGCGCGTCCAGTCGCGCACCCGGTAGTCGTCGCCGAGCTGTTCGTTGAGTTCGAGCGCGCGCAGCGGCGCGCGGTAGATATCGTCGATCTTGAGGCGCAGGCCGCTGACCTTGCCCTTCATCTGGTAGAGCGTGGCGGCGTCGTCGAGATGCAGCAGCACCAGCCCGCTGTCGAACTCATACATACCCACTTCAAATATACCGACCACCGTGAAGCGCCGCAGGCGCGGCAGCAGTCCGGCGGGCGTGAGCTGGCCCTCGGGGGTGACGATGGTGACCGGCGCGCCGACCTGGGCACCGAGCTTGAAGGCGAGTTCGCGCCCGAGCACCACACCGAACTCGCCGGGCTTGAGGGCCGCGAGGCTGCCTTCCACCATCTTGTCGCCGATGGCGGCGACCTTCGGTTCCTCGTCCGGCAGGATGCCGCGCACGATCACGCCGCTCGCGGTGCGGCCGCGGGTGATCATTCCCTGGCCCTGCACGAACGGCGCGCTCGCCACGAAACCGGGCACACCGCTTGCCGTCTTGGCGACCTCCTCCCAATTCGCAAGCTGGCCGCGCTCGCCGCTGATGGTGATGTGCGACACCACGCCGAGGATGCGCGCGCGCAGCTCCTCGCCGAAGCCGTTCATGACCGAGAGCACGGTGATGAGCACCGTCACGCCCAGCGCGATGCCGATCATCGAGCTGAGCGAGATAAAGGAGATGAAATGGTTGCGACGTTTGGCGCGCGTGTAGCGCAGGCCTACCAGCAATTCAAAGGGGCGTGCCATGCAGGGTTATGTTTTCTGTTTCTAGAATGCTTAGCCTACATTAAACCACAAACAGTGGCGCAGATTTGGCTGTAGGAGGTGCTGGCCTTCGTAAATTTTCCAGACGGAGCCGGAGCGCTCGGGAATCATGGCAGGCTTTTTAAGATGTTTAAACACAGCGACACAAATAAAGCCGCATCTGCTAATAAAAAGGTGCGAATATTCCTCATGTCCGTAAAAATATGCGACGTTACATAGGACGCCGTGTTTAGAATCTTGAGACTTTTATGATAGGCGGAGGGACCGCCTGGGAGTTTTGACCAGGTTTCACACCAATCTCTGCCAGGACCAATATCCTTAACCGCCCATTCGTAAACTGCAGCATTAATCAGACCACGGTAATCCGTCAACGGCGCGCACAAGTTATAGATTCAGGCGTCCAACCGCACGTATCGCCAGGCCCTTTGAGTAAGTACCGTTTCTCCAATGCATCATAGTTCATAACGACAACACGACTACCTTTTGGAATTGCCGTACCCTTGCAGCCAGCAGTCTTAAGTGAAAGTGGTTCCGCCGCAACACCGGTTGCTTCAGATGCGTAAATTGTTACCTCAACCGGGTAATTTTTCTGCGCTACATGATTCAGTTTTGTGCCTCGGGTATTAAGTGTGTAGCGATCTCGACGCTCCCAGAAACCTTCCCAAGTGACTGTTTCTATCTGTCCATTGTCACGCGATTGTGGTTCTTTACAGTGTTTAGAGTCGTGGTCCAACAGGCGGAAGAACTTGCCTTGGGTAAAGGACAAAATCACGTAATGGCAGGCTGAAGGCCCAAGGGTTGAGATAAGGAGTAGTTTTTGTTTTGTCGAGGAGCCGATCTGAGTAGGTTTTACCTCTGGCAAGTTGCCGTCAACGGCAAAGAACTCGCCACTAAACGTAGCAGCACCCGCCCGAACTGAGTACTTCTGGAAGTCGTCGGTTCCAGCAGTGGATGCGGTTACGACCTCGGGACTACCGTCACCATCGAGGTCAACAGTTAACCGAAGGTACTCAGCCGCCGTGGCGCTAGCGGAATATATCGTAATAACGAACAGAAGGCCGAGATGTACTTTGTTGCACATGCCTTCATGAGCCCTATGTATCATTTTTAGGATTCCCAATATCGATGCCATTGGGTGGGCATATTGTATTCCTTGTCGTACCAGCTGCTATGGGCCGCTCCAAAAGGAGGCCCCTTAGAGTTGGAGGCTGACCAGACATTGCCTGCGATATTCTTTTCCTTTCCGCACATACCTGAATTCGGATCGTAAATCGCCATGTGCCCGGTCTTGCCGTTGTGCCACCATCCGATGTCCCCGACCTGGGGAAAACTAACCCGCTTGAAGAAGTGTTTGCCCTTGATGAAGTCTGCATCGGTGCCGACCAGTTTCTGGAGCCAAGCGGTGATGAAGTTTGTATCGGTGGCGACCAGGTTCACGAACTTCACCATGTTGGTGTAGGGGCCGTAGGAGAAACAGAGTCCCTGATAGATTTTCCAGACGGAGCCGGAACGCCTGGGAGTCATGGAAGATCCTTTAGAATGCGTACGGTGCCGGTTGCCTGATCACGGGTGGCGCGCACGTTTGCTTTTTGTTCTTCGTCGTAGGTGGGGTCGTTTAATTCCTGTTCCCATCTCGAAGAGTTTCTTTTCACCCGGTATTCGTAATGCTCAAGTAACCTCTGCTTCGATATTCGTGGCGCCGGGGGGTCGAGGACCCACCATTTTTTCTTGTCGAAGACGAGGTTCAAGGTGACGGTTTCGTCGTGGGCAGGTTCGGCGATGAGATGCCATTCGCGACCGGTTGCGCTTTCCGAATACGCAAGCCGCCGGTAGGCCACCTGGGCGGTGGCGTGGGTAGGGCTGAGTACACGAACCTCGCGGATGTCGTAGGAGGCGATGACAATGAACGGATAGTGGTTTTGGAGCGTAAACACGGACGCGTCCGCGGGGCCTCCGATCTTGCGTTCTGCCTTGCGTTTGTTGCTGAATTTAGTGACCTCCCACCTGTCCTCCATCCACCCGCCCTCAAACTCAAGCTTGCAGTAGGTCTCGACGGCCTGCCGCACCGCCTGCGCCGGGCTCTCGTTGCCAGTGAGGACGGCTGAAGCGCTGCCGGCAAGCAGCAGAAAGAATGTCGCGGTAACGACGTATTTTTGTAGTCTCATGACGCCTTCCAATAGCGGTACCACGTGACGGCGCCGGCGCCGTTCTTGTTATCGTACCAATCGATCCGCCCCGGCCCGAACTTGCGCGGTGAGGTGGGGCTACTCGCCGACCAGACATTCCCATCCTGACCTTTATCGGTCTTACCCACGTCCTTATCGTAAATCGCCATATGTCCTTGCCACCACCCGATATCCCCTGCTTGCGGCATACTCACCCGTTTGAAGAAGTGTCCACCCTTGACGAACTTCTCGTCGGTGCCGACGAGTTCCTTGAACCCGGCGGTGTTGGTGTAGGGGCCGTAGGAGAAACCGGCTTCCTTGTAGATGGCCCACACCGAACCAGAGCAGTCGGCACCTTTCTTTTTGACCGGATTCCCGCCCGCGTATTTGTCACTGCCCGCCACGGGCTTGCTGGCTGTCTGTTGAGGGGCATACGGCGTGTCCTCCCAAAGTTTCGCCGCCAACGTAATCTTCCACCCCTCAGTGCCCGTAATGAAGCGGCCGGTATCTTTCGGTTTCTCAGGCTTCACGGCGGTGCCGGTGATTTTGGATGGTGCGGCCATGGGGGCTCTTCCTTGAGGGTGGATGGACTATCAGGATGGCATTGGGTGGGCGAGGAAGGCAAGTCCTGAAGTCAATCGCGATTCCATCATTGTGCCATAGATGCGGGCAGGCGCAGGAGCGCGGTGTCGGCGTCATTGACGATATCCGTGTTGAGTGCGGCGGACAGCGAACGCAGCTCCTCGACGACACGCGCGGCGTTCACGCCGGCCAGCGGCTTCGGCTGGAACTCGACTTCAAAATTGTTCACGTTGATCGGGTAAAGACGCAACACCGCGACGCGCGGGCCGTCGAAGGTCAGCTCGGCCACGGCGCTCACCTGCGCATCCCTGCTGTACGAGCCGAAGGTGAAATTGCCGAGGCTGTACAGGATCACGCCATCCTTGTAGTGCTCGATGCCTTGCAGGATATGCGGGTGATGCCCGAATACCGCCGCCGCGCCAGCATCGATCGCCACGTGTCCGAGACGGGTCTGGTACTCGCGCAGCGTGGTCTTGCCCTCCTGCCCCCAGTGGAACGACACCAGCACGACGTCGGCCTGTTTGCGCGCCGCCGCCACGTCGGCACGCACATGCGCCTCGTGGCCGAAGGCGGTGCCCGGTTTGTTGGCCTCGGCATAGAAATGCTCGGGCAGGGTCAGTGAATAGGCGAGCAGCGCGACACGCGTGCCGGCAGTTTCCAGAATGACCGGTTTGCGCGCGTCTTTCAGGTTCGGCCCGGCGCCGATGTGCGCGATGCCCACGGCATCCAGTGCCTCGATGGTCTGGGCCAGACCGTCGGCACCGTAATCCAGCGTGTGGTTGTTGGCGAGCGACACGACCGTGAAGCCGGCGTTGCGCAGCGCCTGCCCGACCTTGTCCGGCGGCGAACGGAACACGTAGGTCTTGTCCTGCTCGGGCGTGCCGCGCGTGGTGAGCGGGCCTTCGAGATTGCCGATCACAATGTGCGCGCCATCGAAAAACCTGCGCACCTCGGCGAACGCATAATCGTAGCCGTTTGCCTGCAACACCGGGCGCGCCGTGCCGTCCAGCAGCATGTCGCCCACGGCGACCACCTTGAGCGGGCCGGCGGTCTCGGGCTGAAGCGGTGTTGCTTGCGGCGCTGCTGGCGTCACCAGCGGCTCTGGTGTTGCCGCGGGTGGCGCGACCGTGGCGCAGCCGACGGACAGCACAGCGGCCGCGAGTAAAAAGAACCGGGGCAGACGCAGAGGCATGGAGTTCCTTAAGTTTTAAAAAAGCTTTGGCCGCAGATGAACGCAGATTGGACTGAACATGAAAAGCGTAAATCAGTCGATCTGTATTTCTGTGTTCATCTGCGGCTGAATTAATACAAGAAATTAGTTGAAGATCAGCGCGGCGTTTTGCGACCTAGACGTGTCAGGGCCGCGCGCAGTTCCGGGTCGGCAATATCCCCGGCCACGGATTCCAGCAGCTTGCGCGTATCCGGGGAGATTGCCTGCGCGCGTTGTACCGATTGCTTGCGCCGCCCCAGGTCGAGCGGGGCCGCGCGCACCTCCAGGCCGAGCAACTCCTTGAACAGCGGCTGGGCACGCAGCGCCCGCGTCAGGGTTTCGTGCGAATGCCGTACCTTGCTGACCCACACCGCGGACGAGGCGCGCAGCACCAGCTTGCCGTCGGTGTAGCGGATCGGATGCACATGCGCGGCCAGGTCCGGCCCGGCCGCTTCGCCCCAGGCGGCGGCGATTTCCGGCAGGCGCGCAATGTCCGGCGGCATGCCGAGCTCTCGCAAGGTCAGCGGGGTAATGAGATTGCCGATTCGTTTCGCGCCATGGAAGCCCATGGCCAACAGTTTACCCTGTGCGCGGGCATTTTTCCGCATCGCGAATGCCTGTAGGTCGCCCTTCAGGCCGACATGTCGCCCTGAAGGGCGACCTACAACAGGTCGAAGCGTTACACTCTCCGTATGCACCCGACCCTCCACATCGCCGCCAATCTGGAGCGTCTACGTGCCGCCCTCGCCGACGCCGCGCGGCGCGCCGGGCGTCGCCCGCAGGACGTGAAACTGATCGCGGTTTCGAAGACCCAGCCGCCCGAAGCGGTAGCCGCCGCGGTCGCCGCCGGCCAGCGTCTGTTCGGCGAGAACACGGTGCAGGACGCCCTGACCAAGATTCCGCGTTTCGCCGGTCAGGGGCTGGAGTGGCATTTCATCGGCCACCTGCAATCCAACAAGGCCCGGTTCATTCCGGGCAACTTCGCCTGGGTGCACTCACTCGCCAGCGTGAAACTCGCCCAGCGCCTCGCGCGTCTGGCGCAGGAACAGAGCACGACGGTGAATGCACTCATCGAGGTGAACATCACCCGCGACCCGGCCAAGCACGGCGTGGCCCCGGAAGACATCGCGACGCTGCTCGATCAAATGCTGAAGGCGAATCTCGCCGGCATCCAGCTGCGCGGCCTCATGGCCATCGGCCCGCATCCCGCGACCGAATCCGAGCGGCGTGCCAGCTTCGCCGCGCTGCGCAAACTGCGTGATGACTGCGTGCAGCGCTTTGCCCTGCCCGGCTTCACGGAGCTGTCCATGGGGATGAGCGATGATTTCATCGAGGCGATCCAGGAAGGCTCGACCCTGGTCCGCATTGGCACGGCAATTTTCGGAGAAAGGGATTATTCCTGATGAGCGATCTGCGCTGAAACCCGCGTCCGTCACGGAATTGACGTCCTGCTTGACTCGCAGACTGTTTAATCCAGCCGCGCCGGTTAACTGGCACATTCCTTGCTACATACTGCGGCAGGGAAAGGGCTGCCTGCACGGAATCGGCGGGCGGATTTCAGCAACAACAAACCAGAAAAAGCTGATCGACATGGACAAAACAACGGAATCACGGGCTCTGGCACAAGCCAGGCAGATTGTGCAGGAATACCAGCAGGTTCTGCAGTGCATTGCCGCGTTGCTCACCCTGGGCGCGCCGGAGACGCTGTTGCCGGCATCGAAGGACGAAATACGGCAGGCGCTCCGTGTCGTGGCGCGCGCGACATCCTGTGACGGCCTGGCCGAACCCTCGGCGCTGGACACGCTGCGTATCGCCTACCTGTCGCTGGCCAATTTCGTTACTTACGAAGAAGCCAATGCCGCGGCGCGCCTGCAGGCGGCCTTCGACCGCGGGGACCGCGCCTATATATCGTCACGCACGGCCGCGCAGGCCATGGATCGGGCACAACGCATTGAGCAGGAAGCCGGCGCGCTGGCCCGGGAATTCGATGCCTACGTGAAGAACAACGAATCGGACGGCATGTTGTCGGAAATCGACGCGCTACTTGCCGCGCTTGACCGTAAGTTCATGCCGGCCTCAAACGTCTAGACCGGGAGCGGCGTCACCCGGTAGTGGCGCTACGCCGTGGCGCAGGCGACTCGCTCGTCGTCGCCCTGGCCGAAAGATACGCACCCACCAGAATCAGCGCGCCACCCGCCCATTCACGCACGCTCACGATCTCGTCCGTGAGCAACTGTTGCGACAGGGCGCCAGCGACAAGCTCGATCAGCGCCAGCACCGCCGAGCGGTGCACCGGCAGGTGCGTCACGCCGTACTGCACCAGCACGGTCATGATCAGAATACCGAACAGACCCAGGGCCAGCGCGCCGGCAAAGATGCCGTGCGCGAGGCGCGGCGTTTCGAGCTGCAGAAGCGGAATCATGATCAGCGCCACCAGCACCACCCCGGCCCAGACACTGGCCGATTTCATCTGCACGGAGATGTCATCCATCTTGCGTACCAGCACATTCGACAATGCAAAGGCGAGCCCCGCTGATAACGCGAACCCATCAGCCGCATCGCGCGGCCACGGCACGCCAATTTTCTGATCCCAAAGCATGATGAGTGCCCCGCTCATGGCGAGCAACAGGCTGATGAGCGCGTTGCGCGACAAAATTTCGCGCAGCACGATTCGCCCCATGATGACCGCCCAGAGTGGCGACAGATAGAAAAGCAGCAGCACGCGCAGGATGTTGCCCTGGAGCACCGCCTCGACAAAGGCAATGTTGGTCCAGCCGGCCGCGAGCATGAGCAGCAGCAGCAACCACGGGCGACGGGTAAATTCGGGCAACGCGCGCCAGGTGAACGGCAGGCTCGCCACAAACGCCGTGGCATACAACGTGAGCGTGAGCCACACGCCGGCAAAACCACCGGTTTCGAGCAGACGCAGCGGGTACCAGATCACGCCCCACAGGCTGGCGCCCAGAAGAATGCTGGCCACCGGCAGCAGGCGTGGCATAGCTGTAAGTTTAGTGTTGTGCAGGCTTGCTTACCTCGAATGGCTATTTTCCAGGCGCCGTTAAAGTCCATTGCGCCAACAACGGCGCCTGGATTGGCGCAATGGACTTTGTGCAGGCCTGCCTACCTTAGATTGGCCGGCATGCGCTCGATTCCGTATAATTTCTTTTTCAACCTGAACCGGACCAATGAACTCCAGGCTTGCTGGCCTCCAGCCCTATCCGTTCCAGAAGCTCGCCGAGCTCACCCGTGGCCTCACTCCTCCGTCCGGAAAGTCGGCGATCCGGCTGTCCATGGGCGAGCCGCAGCATGCCGCACCGCCGTTCGTATTGGAAGCCTTGACCGCGAGCCTGAACGGCCTGTCGCACTATCCGCTCACCAAGGGCAGTAGCGAGCTGCGCCGGACGATCGCCGGCTGGGCGAACCGGCGTTTCAAGCTCAACAAGACACCGCTCGACCCGGAGCGCCATGTGCTGCCCTGTGCCGGCACGCGCGAGGCGTTGTTCTCCATCGCCCAGGCGGTGATCGACCGGCGCACGCCTGCCGAGCAGCCAGTAGTACTCATGCCCAATCCGTTCTATCAGATCTACGAAGGCGCGGCGCTGCTGGCCGGCGCGCGGCCGTACTTTCTGAACACGCTGGCGGACAATAACTACCGCATGGATTTCGCGCGTGTGCCGGCAGAGGTCTGGCAACAGGTGCAGCTCGTGTACATCTGTTCGCCCGGCAACCCGACCGGTACGGTGCTGCAGCACGCCGACCTCGCGCACATCCTGGAACTAGCCGAGAAACACGATTTCCTGATCGCCGCGGACGAGTGTTACTCGGAAATCTATTCCGACGAGGCCAATCCGCCACCCGGGCTGCTGCAGGTGGCGCACGACCTCGGCATCGCCGACTACCGCCGCTGCCTGGTGTTCCATTCGCTGTCGAAGCGTTCCAATCTGCCCGGCCTGCGCTCCGGTTTCGTGGCCGGCGATGGCGCGGCGCTCGAACAGTATTTCCAGTACCGTACCTACCAGGGCTGCGCCCTGCCGCCGCCCACCCAGGCAGCCAGTATCAAGGCATGGGAGGACGAGGCGCATGTGCGCGCCAATCGCGACCAGTATCGGGCCAAGTTCGACGCCGTGCTGGAGATCCTCGCGCCGGTCATGCAGGTCGAGCGGCCTGAGGCCAGTTTCTACCTGTGGCCGGAAACCCCGCAGGACGACGAAACCTTCACGCGCGAACTGTATGCGCGCGAGAATGTCCTGGTCCTGCCCGGCAGCTATCTGTCGCGCGACGCCCAAGGCACCAACCCGGGCCACAAGCGCGTGCGCCTGGCGCTGGTGGCACCGCTCGATGAGTGTATCGAGGCGGCGAAACGCATTCGACATTACCTTGAAACACTGTAAACATCCGCCGCAAAGGCGCAAAGAACGCAAAGAACATCAGACTGCTGACACAAAACCATCTTTCTTTGCGTCCTTTGCGCCTTTGCGCCTTTGCGGCAGGTTTTATTGAATAATACAGTTTGAACATCAGGAGCAGACACCATGAGCGATATCCAGTCCATTATCACCGAAGCCTTCGAGCGCCGCGCCAGCATCACACCGCGCAGCGTCGACACGCACGTCAAGGAGGCCGTGCACGAGGCCATCAACCTGCTCGACAGCGGCAAGGCACGTGTCGCCGAGAAGAAGAATGGCAAGTGGGTGGTGAACGAGTGGTTGAAAAAGGCGGTGCTGCTCTACTTCCGCATCGAGGACAACGGCTTCATCAAGGGCGGTTACACCAACTATTGGGACAAGGTGCCGTCCAAGTTCGCCGACTACAACTCCAAGAGTTTCCGCGATGGCGGCTTTCGCGTGGTGCCGCCGGCCGCGGTGCGCAAGGGCGCGTACATCGCGCCGAGCGTGGTGCTCATGCCCTCCTACGTGAACATTGGCGGCTATGTGGACGAAGGCTCGATGGTGGACACCTGGGCGACGGTTGGCTCGTGCGCACAGATCGGCAAGAACGTGCATCTTTCCGGCGGCGTCGGCATCGGCGGTGTGCTGGAGCCGGTGCAGGCCGCGCCGACCATTATTGAAGACAACTGTTTCATTGGCGCGCGCTCCGAAGTCGTCGAGGGTGTGATTGTTGAAGAGGGTTCGGTGATCTCGATGGGCGTGTACATCGGCCAGAGCACCAAGATCTACAACCGCGAGACCGGCGAGGTCAGCTACGGACGTATTCCGGCCGGTTCGGTCGTGGTATCCGGCAACCTGCCTTCCAAGGACGGCAAGTATTCACTGTACTGCGCCGTAATCGTAAAGCAGGTCGATGCCAAGACCCGTTCCAAGGTCGGCATCAACGAATTGCTCAGAGACATTTAAAAAATCTAAAGTGGATGATAGGACGAGAGAATATTTAACATGAAACATTCAGAAAAAGATCAGATGGACGAGGAGTTAGGTCGTCTATGAAGATTGGCGTGATTGGAGACGCGCACCTTGGATCGACCGATTATTCGGCGAAGAGGCGGTCTGATTTCTCCAAAGCCTTCACCAATGCGGTCGAACTGTGTTGCAAGAACGGCGCCGAGGTGATCTGCCTCCTCGGCGATGTTTTCGACTCGGCAGCGACAAGAAGAAGCGTTGATGCGTTCGCGGAAATCCTACGTGAAATCTCGCCCACGCTCATCGGATTGAAGAATAAGAGACTGCCACTTGTCGCAATCCCAGGGAATCACGAGTTCGGGCGAGGTCGGGAGGCGGGAGAATTGAGCGCCCTGGAGAGCCTGGAACTACTTCAGGTACTTCGGCTTACCGAATTTAGAATCGGAAACGTAGGCATTTGTGGCATTCCCTGGCAGGAAGATGCAGCACAGATTCCAGGACTCGCTGCGAATCTGAATAAGACATCCACGGCACAGCGCAAAATCCTATTACTACACAATTTTGTGAAAGGGGCGCAATCGATTCCCTCCCATCTCTGGCAAGTGGACGCCGCCACCTCAAACGGTTTCGATAAGGTCTTTGTAGGCCATCACCATATCTACGAAGAGATCGGTTCATTCGTTATCCCTGGCTCTACGGAGATTCAGAATATGCTGGAGGACGTCTCATCGCCAAAGTTCGTCGTGGCCTACGATACTGAGACTGGTTCTGTAACACGCCATCCACTGGCGCCGACGCATCGAGTGATCGCGCTCCAATATGACGCAACAAACATCACCGGAAAAGCCCTCCCGACAAAAATTGCCGAGGATCTTGCGAGCTACGGAACCTGTGCAGAAGCATTCGTCTATATCAAGGTCACCGGAACCCTGAAAACAAAAGACGCAGTATCTAAGGCGGAGATATTGGCTGTTTTGCGTGAACTAGATGCCTTTGATTACTACGTTGATCTACGGCACTCGACGGAGGCAAAGACTGCGAGTGAATCCATAAAAGGGGCATCGATCGCCCATATACTGCGCGGGCGGTTCAAAGGAAAGGAGCTGACAAAAGCTCAGAAATACCTTCAATTCGGCGCAGCGGACGATCTTTTTCTTTCTATCCGTGAGGGGATTCTTTCTGATCATTAGAAGCCTCAAGCTGACTAACTTCCGATCCTTTGACACGGCGAACCTTGAATTTCTGCCGAGTCAAAACTATATCTTCGGCCAAAACTGGCAGGGGAAGAGCAGCATTGTAGATGCAATTGGATTTGCGCTTTTCGGTGTGGATGTTTTCCCAAGAAAAGTTGCGGGCACGTCCGTTCGCGCGGAGAACTTGGTTAACGATGACTCAGACACCGCTAGTGTCGAGTTAATTTTCGAGATTAATGGGAGTCGGTACGAGCTGATCCGGTCCCTCCCAGGACGCGAAGTCACGCTGAAGAAAAACGAGAAGGTTCTCGCCACAGGTGTGCGAACGGTCGCCGAGAAACTGATTGATCTGCTCGGTGTAGACGTGAAGCTATTTCAAAACATCTTCTTCTCAGATCAGGATGACCTACGGAAAAGCTTGGAATTTTCGCCGGAGGAACGGCGCGTTCTCATCGAGAGACTCCTCGGCGTCGAAGAGTGGAAAGATAAGATCGAATCACTACGTGCGGTAGAGAAGAAACTGAATGAATTCCTGAATGACCTGGTGTCCGGTCGTCTCGGAGCCTTTCTTGAGCATCAAGATGATCTCGAAAATGAAGTCGCCCAGAACAAAGATGAATTAGCCGAGTTGGAGAAGACTATTCGCCAGCTACAAAAGAGCGCACCAAAAAGCCTGAGCGCAATTCGGGAGCAACAGCGGGATCAGGAGGAGCCGATTGCGGCACTCCAGCACGAAGAAACGCGTATCAACGAGAAACGTGCCAATGACGATGAGTTAATCAAGGCATTGCAGAAGGGCCGATGCCCGACTTGTACCCAGCCTGTCCCACCAAAACTAAGGACGGCACGGCTCAAAGCGATTTCGCTTGAAATCAAGGAGCTGACACGTCAACTTACGGTCCTTAAGCGACAGATGGGAAAGCTCGGCTCTCAGTTTGATGAAGATGATCTTGACGCTGCCGAAGACTCGCTTGAGGAGTTAAGGCAAGCGGAAGCTGATGCGGGGGCTTTGGCCAAACAATTGAAGACAGACGAGCAAAGAGCAAAGAAACTTCGACAACAGGCAAAGACATTTGGAAAGAAGCCCGCTCAGGTCGAGAAAACCAAGGCAGAGATCGACTTTATAAGTCAACTCCAAGAACTCATTCAGCAGTATCGGCGAAACCTGCGTGGTCGCCTTGTCGAACAATTACGAGTCGGCATGAACGACTTTCTGGCGAGATTTCATGACGGCGACAACGACACAGAGGTGTTGATAGACGAAGACATGAACATCGCCGTGAGATTGCATGGTAAAGATGTTCCCATTTTCAATCTAAGCGGAGCAGCCAAGGATATATTGGCCCTGTCTCTTCGCTACGGTTTGCTGCGAGTGGCCGCAAGAGGAATCAATTTCCTCGTGCTGGATGAGCCAACGAGACACATGGACTCGTCCAATTGCCACCGGCTCAAAGGACTCTTCAACGATCTTCTCGATCGGCAACTGATCGTCGTAACGGTGAACAGGGAATTTTCCGATGCGACAGGCCGCCATTATCAAGTCTTCAAAGACCAGAAAACTATGCGGTCTCGGGTGGGTGAATCGTGGTAATCGAATCCGAATAGAAGCACGTCTACTCTAATTTGTCATCAGAATCGAGATGAGTCCGACTGCTATCATCAAAACTCAACCCTCTAAAGACACGAAGAATGTTCAATTCAATCCCGATTTCCCTATGCATCTTGGTGTCTTTACGTTGAGCCGCTGATCTTAATGACAGATAAAACTCTAGAACTCGCCAAGCAGCTGATCGCCCGCCCCTCGCTCACGCCGCAGGACGAAGGCTGCCAGGAACTGATGATCGAGCGCCTCAAGCCGCTCGGCTTCGAGGTGCATCGCCTGCGCTTCGGCGCGGTGGACAACTTCTGGGCGCGGCGCGGCAGCGCCAAGCCTCTGGTGGTGTTTGCCGGCCATACCGACGTGGTGCCAACCGGTCCGAAGGAGAAGTGGAGCAGCGATCCGTTCGTGCCCATGGTGCGCGACGGCCTCCTGTACGGACGCGGCGCCGCCGATATGAAGGGCTCGCTGGCGGCGTTCATCACGGCCATCGAGGATTTTGTCGCGCAGCACCCGAACCACCAGGGCTCAATCGGCCTGCTCATCACTTCCGATGAGGAGGGTCCGTCCGTGGACGGCACGGTGAAGGTGGTCGAATGGCTGGAGGCGCGCGGCGAAAAGATCGATTGCTGTCTGGTGGGCGAACCGTCGTGCGTACAGACGCTTGGCGACACACTCAAGAACGGCCGGCGCGGATCGCTCAACGGCACGCTCACCGTGCTCGGCAAGCAGGGCCATGTCGCCTACCCGCACCTGGTGCGCAATCCCATTCACCTGGCGGCACCGGCGCTCACCGAGCTGACGGGTATCGAATGGGACCGGGGCAACGAGTTTTTTCCGCCGACCAGCTTCCAGATTTCCAATATCCACGCCGGCACCGGTGCTGACAACGTCGTGCCCGGGCATCTCGATATCAAGTTCAACTTCCGTTACTCCACGGCCGTGACCGACGACGGACTCAAACAGCGCGTCGAGGAAGTGCTGAAGCGCCACGGGCTCCAATACGAGCTCAGATGGGCCTTGTCCGGCCGGCCGTTCCTGACGAAGCCGGGGAGCCTTGTCGATGCCCTGCGCGACGCGATCCGCGCGGAGCTTGGTGTCGAGACTACCCTGTCGACCAGCGGCGGCACCTCGGATGGACGCTTTATTGCCCCCACCGGGGCCCAGGTCGTGGAACTGGGGCCGTTAAACGCCACCATCCATCAGATCGACGAGTGTGTGCGGGTTGAGGACCTGGCAAGCCTTTCCCGGGTCTATGCGCGCACCCTTGCCCGCCTGCTGGTCTGACCCTCCCTCTGCCCCCGAATACAGCAATTCTTTTGCGCGATCCTGCTTTATGTACTATTCATAGAAAGCAAGCCTGCACAAAGTCCATTGCGCCAATAACGGCGCCTGGAAAAATAGCCATTTTATTAATACTTGATATCATTGAACTTATAGAAAAAACGGGGCTGGTGGATGGTCAAGGGGGAGCTGCTTAAGAAAGACTGGTTCATCGCACTGGTCATTTCACTCCTGTTTCTGATCGGCGTATTCAACGGCGCGGCTTTTCTCGAACGGCTTGAGCGCATCGCCTATGACGCCGGCATCCAGTCGGCGCACCGCAATCCGGGTCCGGCCGAAAACATTGCCATCGTCGCCATCGATGACGAAAGCATCCAGAAGATTGGTCGCTGGCCCTGGCCACGCAGTGTGCTGGCCGAGGTGGTCGACAAACTGAGCGCCGCCAAGGCCAAGGTCATCGGCCTGCAGATTTTCCTGAGTGAGCCACAGACCGACGCCGGGCTTGGCTACATCCGCCGCCTGAGCGCCGCGCTCGGCAAATCAGCACAAAAGGGCGAGGTCGCCAAGTTGCTCAAGCAGGCCGAGCAGGAGCTCAACACCGACCGGCGTCTGGCCGAGGCCATCCCGGCGGCCGGCAACGTGCTGCTCCCCCTGCATTTCACCTTTGGTCGGCCAGTCGGCAAACCGGATGCGCCGCTGCCGGATTTTGTGCAGCGCAACCATCTGCCGCGTATTGTGGCGCGCAGCCAGAACGTCGAGACACCGCGCCAGACCAAGGCCGCGAGCCTGCCGCTCGCCGCGTTCGGTCAGCACACCGCCGGTATCGGCCACCTCAATCTCATCCCCGACACCGACGGCGCCGTGCGCAGTGACGCCTTGGCCGTGGAGTACTATGGTGACTACTACCCCTCGCTGGCGCTGCTGCTCGCGGCCCGCAGCCTCAACCTGAAGCCGGCCGACATCACCGTCAACCTCGGTGAAGGCGTGAAGCTCGGCAACCTGAACATTCGCACCGAAGACGACCTGCGCATGCTGACGAGCTTCTACCAGCGCGCCGATGGCGGTGCGCCGTTTCCCACCTACTCGTTCAGCGACGTGCGCGCCGGTCGCATCCCCGCGGCGCAATTCGCGAACAAGATCGTGCTGATTGGCGCGACCGCCGCGGGCATCGGCGACCGGCAGGTCACGCCGATCAGCGAGAGCATGGAGGCGCCGGTATTCACGGCACATGTCATCACCAGCATTCTCAACCAGGACTTCTACACGCGTCCGGACTGGGCCGTGGGCGCCGAGGCCGTGCTCTACCTGGCGCTCGCGCTCTACCTCATGCTGCTGCTGCCGCGCATGCCGGCGGCGACGGCGGGTTTTGTATCTTTTGTATTGCTGATGGCGCTGCTCGGCGGCGGCCATTACCTGCTGCTGCGCGAGCAGGTGTGGATGAAAACCGTTTCGCCCGCGCTGCTGCTGCTGTTCGGGCACGTGCTGCTCACCACCAAGCGTTTCTTCATGACCGAGCGCCAGAAGAAACGCGTCGAGGCCGACTCCAGCCAGACCAATCGCATGCTCGGGCTCGCCTTCCAGAACCAGGGCCAGCTCGACATGGCGCTGGACAAGTTCCGTGCCCTGCCGGTGGACGATTCGGTGCTCGACCTGATCTACAGCCTGGCGCTCGACTTCGAGCGCAAGCGCCAGTTCAGCAAGGCCGCGACCGCCTACGACCACATCCTCCAGCACAACCCGAAATTCCGCGATGTCGCCGAACGCCGCAAGCGCGCCCAGCAGGCCGACAGCACGCTCATCCTCGGCGGTGGACGGGCTGGCCCGGCCGGCACGCTGGTGCTCGATCAGACCGATCAGAAGCCGACCCTCGGGCGCTACGAGATCGACAAGGAGCTCGGCAAGGGCGCCATGGGTGTGGTCTATTATGGACGCGACCCCAAGATCAACCGCGTGGTCGCCATCAAGACCCTGGCCCTGGCCAGCGAATTCGAAGGCACCGACCTCACCCAGGTCAAAGAGCGGTTTTTCCGCGAGGCCGAGACCGCCGGCCGCCTCAATCACCCGAACATCGTCACCATTTACGATGCCGGTGAAGATCAGGATCTGGCCTACATCGCCATGGAGTTTCTGGAGGGCAAGGACCTTGCGGGATATACCAGCCCCGATCGGCTGCTGCCGGTAAGCGATGCCGTGGACATCATCTGCAAGGTTGCCGAGGCGCTGTCCTACGCCCACAGCCAGAGCGTGGTGCACCGCGACATCAAGCCGGCCAACATCATGTACGACCCGCGCAGCGGCAGCATCAAGGTCACGGATTTCGGCATCGCGCGCATCACCGCGTCCAGCCGCACCCGCACCGGCGTGATTCTCGGCACCCCCTCCTACATGTCGCCCGAACAGCTTTCCGGAAAACACGTGGATGGCCGTTCCGACCTGTTCTCGCTCGGGGTGATGGCCTTCGAACTGCTCACCGGCGAACAGCCCTTTCAGGGGGACTCCATGGCCACCCTGATGTACCAAATTGCCAACGAGCCGCACCCGGACATCAGGACATTGCGGCCGGAATTGCCGGCCTGCCTGGACGCGGTGATGGATCGGGCGCTCGCCAAGAATCCGGACCGGCGCTACCAGAGCGGCGATGAATTCTGCCAGGCGTTGCACAAATGCCTCGACGGCAAAACACAGAAAAAGAAGGCAGGGACAGCATGAGCAGTCTGCGCATGACGGGCAAGACCGACACCGGCATGGTGCGCGATCACAATGAGGATTGTTTTCTCATTGTGCCGGAAAGCGGCATCGCCATCCTGGCCGACGGCATGGGCGGCCACCTGGCCGGTGAAGTGGCGAGCGCCATGGCCATCGACCGGGTGACCCACTATCTGCTGAACACCTTCGCCGTTACAGATGCGGCGAAATCAGTCACGGCAAACTGCGAGTCGTTCGAATCGGCGACGCTCGTGGAGGCCATCAAGGCCGCCAATACAGCGATTCACGACGCCTCCATGAGTCGTCCGGAACAGTCCGGCATGGGCACGACCATCGTCGCCGCGGTTTTTCATGACGACATGCTCACGGTGGCGCATGTCGGCGACTCGCGCCTGTACCGATATCGCAACGGCGTGCTCAGCCAGGTCACCGAAGACCATTCCATGGTTCAGGAGTTGTTGCGGCGCGGCCTCATGACGCCGGAAGAGGCGCGCACGTCATTGAACCGGAATCTGGTGACGCGCGCACTCGGCATCGATCCGATGGTCGAGGTCGATGTACGTGAGCAGCAATACGAGGACGGCGATCTGTATCTGCTCTGCTCCGATGGACTCAACGATGTATTGACGGATGAGGAGATCGCCGCGGTTCTGGCCCAGCACCCGGACAGCATGGAATCTGCCGCGCAACAGCTTGTTGCCGACGTCAATGCGCGCGGCGGCCCGGACAACGTGTCCATCGTGCTGATACACCCCGCTGGACGCTTTACGCGCACCCCGCCAGGCAGATGACATGCTGGCCACATGCGAAGTATCAACATTTTTTGTTTGTGACAAACCACTTACCTTTATTCAAGTCGTGAGATAAAACCATGGCCAAGATGATTCTCAAATTCAACGACGTGGTCATCGACCAGATCGTTCTCAAGCAAGGCGACATGAACATCGGCCGCCGCCCTGGCAGTGAAATCCTGCTCGACAACATGGCGGTCAGCGGCAATCACGCCAGCATTTTCACCATCGGCGAGGACTCCTTCGTCCAGGACCTGAACAGCACGAACGGCACCTTCGTCAACAACAAACGTATCGCCAAACACCATCTCGAAAACGGCGATATCATCACCATCGGCAATCACAGCCTGTCCTATCTCAATGAGAAGGCCGTGAAGAGTGGCGCCGACTTCGCCAAAACGGTGATCATCAATCCGCACAAGCAGGAAGAGATGCTGGCCCAGGCCGGCAAAGCGGCCGTGTCATCGGCCAAGGAGCCGTCTCCTGCAGTCGATATCCGTCTGGGTTCACTCTTCATCCTGAGCGGCGCGAACAACGGCAAACGCATCGACCTCACCTCGGCGGTCACCAACCTCGGACGCGCCGGCAAGCGCGCCGGCATCATCTCGCGCGCCGGCAACGGCCGTTACATCCTGCTGCCGGGCGACAACAACGAGGCACCGCGCCTGAACGGCGTGAGAGTCAGCGCCAGCGGCGAGGAACTCAAGAACGGCGACGTCATCGAGGCCGCCGACTCACGTATGCAGTTTTATCTTAAATAAGTCAGCCGGTAGGTTGGGCTGAACGTCTTTTGTGAAGCCCAACATCACGGAGGACAACGAAGTCATGCGAACCCGGCGAGCCAATGCAGATGTTGGGCTTCATTTCATTCAGCCCAACCTACCGCGAGCGGTATGAGCGTAACGGTGACTTCCACAACGCGAAGCCGCCTGCTAGGATTCTTGCATAAGGCTTACATGGGCTGACATCATGACCGTCTCACTTAAGTCATTGGGTATCGAACGTCTCGGGATCGAAGAGCGCCTGACACTGGTTGAGCAGCTTTGGGATAGCATTGCCGCGGATAGCAGTGCGGTGCCGCTGACCGAAGCCCAACGGACCGAGCTTGACCGCAGAATCGCCGAACACGAAGCAACCCCCGACAACGTTGTACCTTGGGAAGAAGTTAAGGCTTCGATTACCGAACGCCTCAAGAAATGACCTTGGCAGTCGTTTTCCGGCATGCCGCGCGCCGCGAATTCGATGAAGCAGCTTTATGGTACGAGCAGCGGCGTTCCGGCTTGGGTGCCGAATTCGTATCGGAGATCAATCGCGCCGTTTACCTGGCGGCGGAGAGCCCGGAATGCTTCCCCATCATGCATCGGGATGTTCACTGTGTTCGGGTCCGTCGCTTTCCATACTCGGTGTTCTTTCACGCAGAATCGCGTCGTCTTGTAGTGTTGTCAGTGTTCCATGCGCGCCGCGATCCAAGCGTGTGGCAACAACGCACATAGTCAGGTAGGTTGGGCAGAACGGCTTTTGTGAAGCCCAACATCACGGAGGACAACGAAGCCATGCGAAACCGGCGAACCAATGCAGATGTTGGGCTTCGTTTCATTCAGCCCAACCACACTGACACCGTCTCGTGACACCGTCTCGGGAATGCGTTACGTGTCAATAAACACAGCGTGGGGCTCGGTAAATTGAGCGATACTCTTGAGACTGTAAAGAAACTCGTTGCCGCAGGGCAAGTTCGGATATCCGAGCATGGTTACGACGAGATCGCGGCAGACGGGATATACGTTCGGGATATACTGGCGGGCGTGGACAAGGCTACTATTGTCGAAGATTGCCCAACCTTTCCCAAGGGCCGCGCTGTGCTGGTGCTACAATTTGACAGAGATACCCGGCCCATTCATGTTGTGTGGGGAATCCCTAAGGGATTCACTTCCCCGGCGGTGGTTGTAACCGCCTATCGCCCCGATCCCGATCGATGGGACAGGGCCTTTACCAAGCGAAGAGGCAAAGATGAGCAAGCGCCTTAGAGTCAAATATGTGCACGAAGGCAGGTACGTTGCTGAGGTGGACGTCGAGCTTCTCGAAGATGAAACGGAATGGTCACCGTATTTGTCGGTAGGAGACGCGTACAAGCTCGATGATGTACGCGATGCGCTAAGGCGCGGTGACATCCCCGCCGCTGCCAAGCTCGCGCGCGTATTTGCACTCCAGCCAGTAGCCGTCTCGCAATAACGCATAACACTTATGGGCCCCGCCCGTCAATGGCAACGAAGTCAGGTAGGTTGGGCTGAACGGCTTTTGTGAAGCCCAACATCGCGGGGGACTACGAAGCCACGCGATACCGGCGAGCCGATGCAGATGTTGGGCTTCATTGCATTCAGCCCAAGGCTACTGCGCTGGAGGCGTGAGTTATAGTTTTGACTACTGTGTTCCTAAATATCTTCATCCTAAAAAAGGGAGATCAGCATGGCATCGATTCCTCAACGCGTCTCCGATCGATTCAGGGAGACACTCCCCAAGTTCCAGAAAATCCTTGCCTCCGCGCAAGCCCGCGATATCAACGAAGCCGACACGGTCACGATTGTCTCCGACATCTTGGCCGAGACATTCGGCTTCGATAAGTTCATCGAGTTGACGGGCGAATTCGCCATCCGCAATACCTACTGCGACCTGGCGGTGAAGCTGGATGGGAAGGTTCAATATCTGATCGAGGTGAAGGCAGTCGGTCTGGACTTGAAAGAGAACCATCTACGGCAGGCGATAGATTATGGGGCCAACCAGGGAATCCCGTGGGTGGTCCTCACGAATGGGGTCGTTTGGCAGGTATACCGCATCCTCTTCGAGAAACCGATCAATTACGAGAAGGTCTGCTCGATCAATATGCTGGAAATGAACTCTCGCAAGGCAGAGGATCAGGAGAAGCTATTTATCTTCTCCCGCGAGGGGATCACGAAATCGGCGCGTGAGGAATACCTCGAGCGGGTCCAGATCGTGAACCGCTACATGATCGCGGCCGTGATCCTGAGCGAGGATTTTGTGGACGATATTCGCCGTGAGCTGCGTCGCATATCGCCGGGCCTGAAGGTGGACGCGGATGAAATCGAAGGCATCCTGAGGAATGAGATCATCAAGCGCGATATCCTTGAAGGAGATGACGCGCAAAGGGCTAAATCTCGGGTCAAACGAGTAACACGCACACAGAAAAAGGAACAGCAGACAGCTGTCGCTACTGAAGAATAATTTCCAAGGAAATTCGGGTCAGCTCACTGCTGACCCGGGTTTTCCGCTATGCAACGGAGGTATCCTTAATGAGCCCGCGTAGGTCCGATTAGCGTAGCGTAATCGGACGCATGGAATTCAACCAGCAGGTAATTGGTGACACCATGGCGGTCAATGCTATTGGCTTCGCGCATGTACTTTCTTTCTTATGGCAACGCGGTAAGGCGCAATCCAAAAGTGTAGGGCGTCAATGAGCGCAAGCGAATTGCGCCGGATGTTTTTCTTATCGATCGGCGGGTTACGCGCTACGCGCTAACCCGCCCTACACATACTAAGTCAGCCGGACAACACTGCGTCCAGCGCCTCTTCCAGTCGCTTTACGGCAATCAATTCAATCCCGGCCTCGCCCTTCTTCGGCATGTTGGCTGCGGGCAGCACGGCGCGCTTGAAACCAAGCTTGGCGGCCTCGCGGATGCGTTCCTGACCGCGCTGTACCGGACGCACCTCCCCTGCCAGGCCGATCTCGCCGAACACCACCAAGTCGCGGCCGAGCGGCCGGTTGCGCAGGCTGGAAACGGCGGCGCACAGCACCGCCAGGTCGGCAGCCGGTTCCAGCACCCGCACGCCACCGACCACGTTCACGAATACATCCTGATCGTACATCGCGATGCCGGAATGCCGGTGCAGCACCGCCAGCAACATGGCGAGGCGATTGCTGTCCAGGCCAACGCACACACGGCGCGGGTTCGGCGCATGGCTTTCGTCCACCAGCGCCTGCACCTCCACCAGCAGCGGGCGCGTGCCCTCCTGGGTCGCCAGTACCACGCTGCCCGGCACCGCGTCGCCCTGGCGGCTGACGAACATGGCGGAAGGATTGGTGACTTCGCGCAGGCCGGTTTCGGTCATGGCAAACACGCCGATTTCATTCACGGCGCCGAAACGGTTCTTGATGGCGCGCACAATGCGGTACTGACTGGCACTTTCGCCTTCGAAATACAGAACCGTATCCACCATGTGTTCGAGCACACGCGGGCCGGCGAGCGTACCCTCTTTGGTCACATGTCCGACCAGAAACAGCGCCATGCCCGACTGCTTGGCGAAACGCACCAGCTGCGCTGCCGACTCGCGCACCTGTGCGACGCTGCCGGGCGCCGACTGCAGGTTCTCGGTATACGCCGTCTGGATGGAGTCGATCACCATCACGGCCGGCTTCTCGTGCTGGGCCGTGGCGATAATGGTCTCCACCCGGTTTTCGGTAAACACCCGCACCTTGTCGGCGGTCAGCCCGAGGCGCTGCGCGCGCAGGGCAATCTGTTGCGCGGATTCTTCACCGGTGACATACAGCACCGGCGCGGTCGCACTGATGGCGGCCAGCGCCTGCAGCAGCAAGGTGGATTTGCCGATGCCTGGATCGCCGCCAATCAGCGTCACCGAACCGGTCACCAGACCGCTACCGCCCAGCACGCGATCGAACTCCGCCAGGCCGGAACTGATGCGAATGATTTTTTCCGCCGACACGGTGTCCAGCGACTGCACGGCCGGGGCATCGGTGGGCGCGCCGAAGCGCCAGCCGCGTTCCGGCATGGCCTTTGACGCCACAACGGTTTCGACCAGCGTATTCCAGGCATTGCAGCCCGGACACTGGCCGACCCACTTGGGCGACTGCGCGCCGCATTCGTTGCAGCTGTAGACGGATTTGATCTTGGACATAGTCAGCCAATGGAACCAGTTAACACCCGCCGCAAAGACGCAAGGGCGCAAAGATTTTATTGGATCGTTTTTTCTTTGCGATCTTTGCGTCTTTGCGGCAGATGTTTTTGCTGGGTTTTTATGAGCTGCTCTCTATGCGCGACACGCGCGCCGTAACGCAACATAGCAGTTCGTAGGAGATCGTGCCGGACAAGGCGGCGATCTCCTCCACCGGCAGGCCGGCGCCCCACAGCACCACGCTATCACCCACTTTTGCGTCGGGCAAATCACGCAGATCGACCGTGATCATGTCCATGGACACGCGCCCGATGAGTGGAACGCGCACGCCGTTGATCAGCACCGGCGTGCCGGGCGGCGCATGTCGTGGATAACCGTCGCCATAACCGATGGCCACGACGCCCACCGGCATGTCCTCCGGGCACACCCAATCGCCGCCATAACCGATGGCATCCCCTTTGCGGCGTTGATTGATGGAGATGACCTCGCTCGCGAGCGTCATCACTGGCTTGAGATCAAGCGAGGCAGCGCTCAGGCCAATCATGGGCGTGGCGCCATACAGCATAATGCCCGGCCGCACCCACTCGAAATGGCTGGACGGCCAGTTCACAATGCCCGCCGAATTGGCGAGGCTGCGTTCCACATTGAGATTCAGCGTCAGCTCATCGAGCGTGCGAATCTGGTATGGCGTCGCGGTGTCGAACCGGTTGTCGGCGGTCGGAAAATGCGACATCACGCGCACGCGCCCGGCCGCCATGCACACCTTGAGACGCTTGATCACATCCGGAATCACTTCCGGCGGAAAGCCGATGCGGTGCATGCCGGTATCCACTTTCACCCAGACGTCGATCGGCTCGATCTTGCCGGCATGCTCCAGGTCCCAGAGTTGGCTTTCGTGATGCACCACCGAGGACAACTGGTAGCGCACCAGGTCCGGAAGTTCCTCGGGCTGAAAAAATCCTTCCAACAGGCAGATCGGTTGCTGGATGCCGGCATCGCGCAGCTGCGCCCCGTCCTCGAGGCTGGCGACACCAAAGGCACCGGCGTCGCGTAGGGTTTTCGCGGTCCATACCAGCCCATGACCGTAGCCATTCGCCTTCACCACCGCCATGACATTGGCGAGCGGAGCAAAGCTGCGCACGCGCGCAAAGTTATGTCGCAGGGCTTCCGGATTGATCAGTGCGCGTGCCGGTCTCATGGTTATTCCAATTCGCAATCAACAATACAATTTTTCCCCTCTCCCGCAAGGCGGGAGAGGGATGGGGAGAGGGTGCGAGAAAAGTTAAAACCGCTCATTTAAGGTCATACTGTCAGCCAGCCTCCCCTCTCCCTAACCCTCTCCCCACAAGCGGGGAGAGGGGATATGTTTATTCGTTGATTGACGGACAAAACGAACGGTCTGTTTCCGGAGTCAATACGTCTCTCCGTAACCGGTGTTGATGTAATTCTCGAAGCGGGTGTACTCACCGAGGAAAGTCAGCTTGACCTTGCCGGTCGGGCCATTACGTTGCTTGCCGATGATGATCTCGGCCGTGCCCTTGTCCTGGCTATCTTCGTTGTAGACTTCATCGCGATAGATGAACAGGATCACGTCCGCATCCTGCTCGATGGCGCCGGATTCGCGCAAGTCGGACATCACCGGGCGCTTGTTGGGGCGCTGCTCCAGGCTGCGGTTGAGCTGCGAGAGCGCAATCACCGGCACACTCAGCTCCTTGGCCAGGCCCTTCAGGGAGCGGGTGATGCCGGATATTTCGGTGGCGCGATTCTCGCTCGATTCCGGCGCCTGCATAAGCTGCAAGTAGTCCACCACGATCATGCCCAGGCCGTGTTCACGCTTCAGGCGCCGCGCACGGGTGCGCAACTCCAGCGGCGTGAGCGCCGGGGTGTCGTCGATGAACATCGGCGCCTCGGCCAGCATGCCGATGGCGTGCGTGAGGCGCGGCCAGTCGTCGTCTTCAAGTTTGCCGGTGCGCACCTTGTGCGCATTGATGCGCCCGAGCGAAGCCATCATGCGCATCGCCAACTGCTCGCCCGGCATTTCCATGCTGAAAATCGCCACCGGCAGTTTGCTGCCAACGGCCGCACTCTCGGCGATGTTCATGGCGAGCGAGGTCTTGCCCATGGACGGCCGGCCGGCCACGATCACCAGATCACCCGCTTGCAGGCCGGAGGTCATGTCGTCCAGGTCCTTGAAGCCGGTGGAGACGCCGGTGATCGCCGATTCGGAACGGAACAGCGTGTCGATACGGTCGACCGCCTTGGTGAGCAGCGTTTTAAGCGGAGCAAAGCCGCCGCGCCGGTGCGCACCCTGCTCGCTGATGTCGAAGATGCTGCGCTCCGCGAAATCGAGGATGTCCGAGGCGCTTTGGCCTTCCGGGCTGTAGGCGCTGCCGGCGATGCGCGAAGCGGTGTGGATCAGGTTACGCAGGATGGCGCGCTCGCGCACGATGTTGGCGTACGCGCCGATGTTCGCGGCACTCGGGGTGTTGTTGGCGAGCGAGGCCAGGTAGGCGAGGCCACCGGCGTTCTGGAGCTCTTGGTTTTTGTCCAGCCACTCGGACACTGTGACGACATCCGCCGGGCTGCTTTCCTCGGCCAGCGCGCCGATGGCCCGGAAGATGAGGCGGTGTTCCTTGCGGTAGAAGTCGGCCTCGGTAATCTTATCGGCGACCCGATCCCAGGCCTGCCCTTCCAGCATCAACCCGCCGAGGACGGATTGCTCCGCCTCGACCGACTGGGGAGGGACTTTGAGCGCTTCGGCAGTCGACTGACCGACCAGCGCAACGGCGCGATCCTCCATCAAACCTCCGCTGCCCGTTCGTTGTCAGGCGGCGATGTTGCCGCAATGACTTTATGCAGAGGTAACACTACCACCCTTGCTGGCGGTCTGTCGCCGCCCGTCACTGACACGACTGAATATTATTAACTACTTCTCTGTTTTCTCGGCGATCACCGAAACGATGATCTTGAAATTGACCTCGGCATGCAGGCTGACCGGGATCTCGAAGTCACCGATCTGCTTGAGCGGACCGC
>CAYHES010000006.1:0-37000 GCA_964355495.1 uncultured Acidiferrobacterales bacterium | reverse complement strand
ACAGGTGGCCGGATCGTCATGGAATCAGTGGCCGGATGGGCGTGGAATACGCAGTGAAAACTCGCGAATGCGACATCGCGGTGGGAAAGTAAGGCCATTCTTGCTCGATCTTGCGTCAACGCGTGGCACTGCTCGTATCGCGACTGCAGCTTCGTTCCGGTCGCGTGGAGACATCTCCTCGCGTTCCAGAGTTTTCACACAGCCTGGGCCGCCGGCGGTCATTGCGGCTTCACACAGTTCACATCCTTGAGGGTGTAGTGCCGAGTTTCGGCCATCGATCGACGCCGGCAGGTCGCCTCTCAAACGACTTACTCCCACAACCCCTCAAACCGCCTCGCCGCCGTCCGGGTGTAGATCTCGGTATTCCGGATGTCGATGTGCCCGAGGTAGTCCTGGATCAACCGCGTGTCCCGGCCGCGGTTCGCCAGCGCGAACCCGCAGGCGTGGCGCAGCATGTGCGGGTGAATGTGGTGCAGCCCCGCGCGAGCCGCGATCGCGCCGACCAGGTAGTGCAGGCCTTGGCGCGTGAACGGCGCGCCGCGCTCGGTCACGAACAGCCAGGGCAGGGCATCGGTGCGCGTCCGCAGGTACGCGCGCACCGCCCGCAGCGTGGACCCGCTGACGGGATGCTCGCCCGATCGCGAGCCTTTCAGGCGATGGACGACGAACCGTGCTTCTTTGAGCTTGAACTGGGTGCGCTTTGCCAGTAGCAGCTCCGTGGCGCGCAACCCGTGCTCGAACATGAGGCGCAGCAACGAAACGTCGCGCGCCGGGTAACGACCCTTGCGGGCGCCGGCCAGCAGTTGCTCGAATTCCGCTTCGGTGATGTAAGGGGCCGCCCCGGCACCGGCGACGGGCGCCTTTCCGGCCTTACTCTTTACACTTCGTCGTTTGGCGCGGGGCTTGGGCATGGCGTGGTTTCGCGGTCTCAGTCGCAGGTCCGATCGACACTCTTGTCATTCTAAGGCAGACGTTAAAGAGTGCAAACGCCCTGGATCAACGGCGCGCAGACGACCGGGACACAGACTTCTTGGCGCGTCTCGTTGCAATGCCAGCGGACCGAAGCAGCTACTCGCTTTCGAACCCTTGGCTCGTGAATTTTAAGGTTCGACTGTTCTCGGTCACGGTACGCACCACGTTGTCGGGCACACCGCTGGGAATCTGTGCCTCGATCTCAATCGTGACTGTGACGGTAGAGCCCACCAGCCCGGCAAGATGGGAGATCACTTCGTCGGCGATGCGGCTGGCGTCTCGCCCCACACGTGTCGGGTCGAGGGTCACAGTGCCGTGAAAGCGTTTCAGTGAAGTCGCCGGCGATGACACTGGTGTGGCGCTCGTTCCGGTGGTCTTATCGCCGCCTGTTATTCCGCCCGGAGCAGTCGTTCCCGCAGTTCCAATCGTGACACCCGGTGCGGACGGCGTCTCGGCGTCCAGTTGTCTCTGCGCGACTTCTGGTTTAACCAACAGTCCAGACAGGCTGTCATGGGAAATAGAAACAAGCTGACCACTACGCAATCCTCGATAGCGCCCGGCCGCCTCATCGAAGCTGTCTGCATAGGCGAACGACTCCTGATTCCATGAGAGCAGCCCGAGCCCGTCATGAATCGCGCCGATCAACACCGCCGGGTCACTCAGCCGTGGCAGGTAAAGATAGCGCGCGAAATCCTCGGCGAGTTGCTTGATGGCTACATGATCACCGCGCCACAGCGGTACGCGGTCCAGATCCATTCTGAGCCGTGTCCCCGCCATGGCCGTCACCAGAAGTTCGTCCTTGACCAGTTTCTTGCTTGCGCGCACGGCCAACGCATCCTGACCAGTGAGTTTCATTGCTTGCCACTCAATGGGTCCCTGCGGCGTGCTTTGTACTGGCACGAGCAGCCACATGTATGCTTCCGGCAGCCGCGCCGTTACCGCACCGTCAGCGGATGTTTTTTGAGTCTCGGCCTGCTTCACCTGTTGCGGATCGAGATTCAGCGTCACCTTCTCGGCCAGGATCGATTCCCATGCCAGATACTTGCGCACCGCTTCATCCAGGTCCTGCAACCGTGGTTTGTCCGCCGCCAGAAAGGCCAGTGTGTTGCGATAGAGGCGCGGCGTGTTGCCGCGTGATTCGAAAATCGCTTTTGCATCTGCCTCCGCAGCATTACCCGGTTCCTTGCTGTAGGGGTGGTCGATCCCAAGTACGACCAGCCGTGCGTCGAGATCGTCGGGCACATCCTGGCCCGACTGTGGCATGGGATGGATGCGGCTGAAGTCACCCATGCGCCGCAGATCATCGCGCAGGCGCAGGTCCAGCTCGTGCACGACCTTATCGGGATCGCGCTTGAGCTGCTCGGCACGGTCTTCCGCCAGCTTGGTGACGGTGGGCTGGGTCGAGTACCAGTAGCGCGGGCCGTCCTGATAGAGGTACGTCGCTGCGCCAGCCAACCGCCGCAGCGCGTCGCCGAATACCGCCGGCGACTCGCCGGGCATCACACAGCCGAGCTTGACCCGCCGATCTTCAATGCCGCGGTGAGCCGCTGCCGTCGTAGGCGCAGAGCCCAGGTAGATGGCGCGCGCCACACGCCGGCACGCCGAGAACTTGCCGAGGTTGGGCACCTCGCTGTCCAGCCGCAACGGCAATGAACTCGGTCCGTCCACGTCCTTCTCGATCACCGGCACCCAGTTGTCCGAAAGGTAGCGCGTCAACTCGAACTGCACGCGCGGATCATCAATTGAAATATTCGCCGGCAGGATGAGTGGGTTCCGATCGCCTTTCTCCCACAGGCTGTGGATCACCGCCGCCATCAGCCGCAGCACACCGCGGGTGCGCTGAAACTTCACCAGCGTGGACCAGTCGGTATAGAGCCGGTCGAAGATTTCGGGGTGAATCGGGTACGCGGCCTTGAGTCGCTTCTCATAGTCGGCATCGCGGCACTCGGGCGGAAACTCCGCCTGCTGCGCTCGATAGAAGTCCGCGAACGCCCGCGCCACCACATCGCGGTCCTTGAACTGGGCCGGATCGGAAAGTGGCTCGAACAACCGCCGCCGCACAATCTCGAAGCCTTCTTCCGCGCTGGCCGGTCGCCACGACGACTCCACGCGTCCCACCACGTTGCGCAGCCGATCGAGCGCCTCACGCCCCCGTTGGCCGCCCACCTCCACATCATCGGCCTGTGCGTGCGGCGAACTCGAAGTGTCCGAGGCTGGGAGACTGATTACCAGCAGGCAGTTTTTTGCCAGCTTGGCCGACTCGGTCAGCACCTGGGCGAAGGTGAACTGCGTCTCGAAGCCGCCCGCCGGCAGGTCGCTCTGATCGTGGAGCTGGCGCGCGTAGGCCACCCACTCGTCGATCAGGATCAGACATGGCCCATACTCAACGAATAGCTCGCGCAGCACATCACCGGGGCTTGTCGCTTTCTCGTCATCAGCTTTGACGTGCGCAAATGCCTTCTTACCGCCAAGCTGCCAGGCAATCTCGCCCCACAGCGTGCGCACCACTGTGCCATCGGGTTTGGTTGAAGGGTTGCCCGGCGAAATCTTGTTGCCCACCAGCACTACACGCCGCGCGGTCGGCAGCTTTGTTGCACCAGCCTCCTGCATCACGGCATCGATGCCGACCAGCTCGCTCGGCGCGCCGCCTGAAAACAGGTGATAAAGCGCCAGCATTGAGTGCGTCTTGCCACCGCCGAAGTTGGTCTGCAACTGCACCACTGGATCGCTGCCTTCGCCGGCGAGGCGTCGCACCGCGCCGACCAGCATCCCTTTAAGGCTTTCGGTGAGATAAGTGCGGCGGAAGAATTCCACTGGATTCTTGTACTCGTCAGTCCCTTGGCCGAGATGCACCTGCCACAGATCGGCGGCAAACTCCGCCTGCTGATAACGGCCGCTGGCCACGTCTTTGTGTGGCGTCACCACCTCGCGCCAGGGCTTGAGATTGCTCGCCGCTGCACTCTCGATGGCAGTGCCGGCGCTCTTGCGCTTTTCGCCGCGCGCCTGCTCGTCAAAGCGGACACGCAGAAGCTCCATCTTCATCTTCTCGACTTCTTCCGCCTGCGATGCGGACAGGGCGGTCAGCAGCCGCCCCGCCGAATCGAGCACTCGGTAGGCGTCGTCGCTGGAGAATGTTTCCTGATGTGCCCAGCGGTTTCGCACCGCCAGCAGTTCGTTCACAAGGCTGCGTTCGGTTTTGCCGAGAATCTGGCGAAACACGTCACTCCACTTGCGGTCCATGACTACCAGCAACGCGGCGACATCATTAAGCGACTCGCCCTTGCCGGCGCCCAACCGCGTGTCAGATAAAACGTCGCGCACATTGGACGCCCAGTTATCGCCATACTTCGCCTTGAACTCCCGTTCGACAAATGGCGTTACCCCAGCTTTGAGCAGTTCCAGCGCCTTGCCCACGCGTTCGTGATTGGTGATTGCCATGGTTGCTTATTCCTGATTGAACATGTCGTCGGTGCCTGTTGGCGTAGCGCGTGGCGTTTCGCGTGCCAGTCGTGTGATCTCCGGCCAGCTCTGCACCAGGCCGTTATAGGCCAGCGCCTCGGTTGCGCGCTTCTTGCGCTCGCACAGGGTGTAGAGGCGGTAGCAGAGCTCGCGGGCGACTTCGGCTTTCGCTCCGAGCTTCGCCACAATTTCTGCCGCCGCGCCTTCACCGCCGGCTTCGAGAACGCGAATGAGCTGGTGCACTGTTTCCCAGTGGGTGAGTCGAGTGTCGGTCAGTGGGTCCCAGTCTGCAGGAAGCTCGCTCGGCTTCAGCAGACGCACTTTGCCGCGGCTAGAAGCGAGAATACCTGCCTCGACCATGCCGGCGACGCTGGTGTTCTTGGACTTGGAGAGTTGTTCGGCCACACCGTAATCACCCTCGGCGAAGCCCGACTGTTCGAACCACGTCAGAGCCCAGCGGCTGTCGGCGTCGAAGTCGCCCTCCTGCTCGGCCAGCGTCTCATCGAGGGTCTGGTTGATTAGCGCCAGTGCCTCGCGCACCGAGAGTGGCTTGCCCTCGGCGTCGAGCACCTTGGCGTAGCGGGTGTAGACTGCCATGCCCGGGCCGATGGCGGCCTGTGCAAGGTCCACGGGGGCGATGTTGCCTGCTTGCAGATGGGCGAGTGCTGCGGGTAATTCGGCCTTGAGTGCGGTGACAAACTCGCGACGTGTGGCGGTGGTCGAATCGGCCGCACGCGGGCGGCAGACGAGGACGATGCTGGAGGCCAGCGCGTTGGAGCCGGTGTCGCGCAATCGGCCTGTTCGTTCTGTTCGCATCGGCCAAGTACCGCTGATGGAAAAACCAGCGCGAATCACTGCGTCGAGGAAGGTCTCCCACCCCGTGCTGGCAGTGCCAGTGTCACTCTGACTCTCGGACTGCTTAAAGGCGTAGTAGATGGTGACCGGGAAGGCAGGGTGTGCTTGCTCGGCGAGACGGTGCATCGCCTTCGTCATCCCATCGAGAAAGAACACCTCCGCTTTCTCCTTGCCACCATGCCGGTCTGGGGTGGCGACCAGTTCCTCGCTTTTAGGCACTGCGAGTGTAGCGAATAGGTCCGGGTACACAGGCTTAAGCGCCCGGCGCAACCAAACATAGAAAAAGTCCGAGAGGTCGGCGTAGCCAACATTGTCGTAGTAAGGCGGATCTGTGCTAACTACAACTGGGGGGAGTCCGAGACCTACTGCTGCGTCTTGTTGAGTTACTTCTGCTGATGGCGCCTTCTGTGGGAGCCCGTCCAACGCGCCAGCAACAATAGTCAATGACTTCGCAAGAGATCCCCCAATTGCAGAGAAGGGATTGACTTCGGTGTAATCCCACACCATTGACAGCACCTGCTGGCTGAAAAGCATCGAGGTACGACTTTCCTGTGGGTACCAAGGTACAAGTGAATTTCCATATATCGAATACTTGTCAACGGCGAATGCGAGATAAACGGAAACGGCGTCCGCATAGGGGATCGCGCCGTTGCCGCCGGTGCTGAGTGAAGTTCCGCTGTTTGGTAGACCAGCGGCCAACGCGTCGCACTGTACGCGCTCACGCACCTCCTGCACCAAGTCGGAGAAGGTTGTCAGTGCCAATAGCTGTCGGGGGGTAAAGAGGTCGGCCCACTTGGTCATTCCGTAGTTGCCGACGCGAAAGCCCAGCGCTTGCTGAAAGAATTCAACGTCAGGCTTCCACCCCGGCTTGGCCTGACGGGCAACGTCCTCCATCGCATTGGTCGGCGACAGATAGATCCGACCTCGCTCGCCCTCAGCAATGATGGCCATCATTCGCGCACCCATGCGCCCAGCTTTACCCTCCGCCTTGATGTAGTCGCCTGTGATTGGTGTGCCGGACATCAGGCAGCGAAAGTTTGCCCGCGCGAGCTTGGTACCGCTCTTCGCGCCTTCTGTGTCGTTTGGCTTTCCCACTTTTACCGTGAAATGGTAGCTGCCACCTTCGATCATCGGCTCGACATAGGCCTCCTTCCCCTCCTTGGTGGAGATCATGAACGTCGAGGCAAGCGGCACGTCGACGTTCGCGAAGGCGGGATTTGGGCTCTTTACCGTGCGCGCCCAGAGCCAGGCGATGACGTTGAGCTTCTTACCAACATATGGCTTCAAGTCGAGCCGCTGATTGTTAGGATCTTGGACCATCTCCGTCGTGACCTCGATCTTCGGATAAAGATGGCCGATGCGCTTCTCGGCTTCGTCGCGCATCCACTGGCCGTAGTAGCGCACGTCGTCAGCGAGGCCCTGTGCGCCACACCACTCGCGCGTGAGTAGCGTCTTTTCCTTGTGCGCCTCGGGGTTCACAGGCGGCCGTCCGTCAAACTTCGGCGGGATCTCAATCATCGCCTTATTGATTAGCACGGCCACTGGATTCAAGTCCGAGGCATGGCTTATCAAGCCGAGACGCTGTGCTTCCAGCGGCAATGTGCCTCCACCTGCGAATGGGTCGTGGAATCTGGGCAGCTTGTGGCGGTCATAAAGATCTTTCGCATGGGGGTGGTCAGCATTCTCAGCACAGGTGTACCGCCAGCTCTGCCAGATCTCGTCCCGCGCTTTCTGCAAGACTGCCTCGTTCGTGGTGCTCTCCCACTGAGCTAGGTCCTCTATGATGCGAAACAGCCGCTGCCGCTCCTTCTCTTGCGCCTTCTCGGTAGGGAACAGGTCGGGATGCGCCGACGGGTCATCCACCATCTGTGCGAAGAGGATCGTTCGTGCCGCCGCTAGTGGTCGTTGTGCCCACCACTTATGCAGGGAAGAAGGATTGCCGCGATAAATATAGTTCTCCCGTACCGAAGCCTTGTTTATGGCCTCCAGCGGGAGGGCGACTTCGATGAGTTTTTTCTTGTACTTACGGTTTGGGGGCATGGTCAAGAACCAATCGATAGGTGGCTGGATAGAGTTTGAGTTCACCGTCATCGCGCATGGCGAGCAGGCGCGCACCAGGTATTTCGATGGGGTCACCCTGTAGGTTTGATAGTACGAGCGCGTAGAGCTCAGGGAAACTTTCTATCAGACCCCAGACGTCCGCCTCGAGTTGGAACGGGTCACGCTCCAAGCAGTGTTCTTTCGGCCAGAAGTAACGAACGATCTCACCCGTGGCGTTCCGCCTCTCCCATGGGAAAACGTCACCGCTCGTCTTGGCGATCCAGCTACCATCAGCATGGAAGAAACGATTCTCTCCATCCTTCTGGAAGCCTTGGCTGAGGGAAAAACGCTCTATGATGTTGGGCTTGGCCGGCCTGGAATGGGGCCGCGTTCTCTCTAGCACACTCACATCCTGATCCAATTCGACCTGCTCTACGCTGGGACTTCTTTCTGGTGCGTCTTTACCGTCGGACATATCCTCAGGCACCGTAATTTGATGATCCGACTGTTCCTCGGATGGAGCGAGTGATGGCGTAGCGGTATCTGGTGCTGTGGATACGGAAGATGAGGAATTAACAACCATCTCTTGTGACGCACTTTCCTCTCGCGGCGCCAACCTGAAATTTTCTTCAAGGTATTCGGTAACCTCCTCGGGGAGCCTTCCAAAGCAATAATTCAGCGCGGCCGCAATGTCAGACCGCCCGAATTCCTTGCCCAGTTTTTCCGGGACAACACGTGCCAGCTTCGCGTTAGGCAGAACATCGACGTAGATCACATTGTCGAGCCATGCGACTTCGGTGCGTCTCGGTGTACCGGACGGCGTCCCATCAATATAGGGAACAATTTCAAGATACGACGTGGATTCCCACATGGTCTCCGCGAGTTTGGACGCCAAGGTTCTGATGCGGGCAGTTTCAGCCTCATCGTCCAATTCGATCCGACGAAGCTCAAGGCCCAACTGGTTGAGCCACGGCTTTCGTTCGAGATGCCCTGACGGAAGCGGGTTACGATGAAATCGATCTTCAATGTGGTTGGCTAGATGTGGCAAATCTGAAAATGGCGATACCGCTGTGATCTCGGCTGACAAGCGCTGCAAGTCTGCTGTTTTCTTCTTTACCCACTCATGCAGATGACTCCACGGCAACAGCGACTGCATCGAAAGCGCATAGTAGAGTGTATCTACTGGCACCCATTCACCAGCGAGGTTGAGCCAGTGTCCGCACTCGTTCCAGATGCGCACAGCATGTCTGGCAAGCAGAGCTCGAACACGCCGGGCCTCATCCTGCAAAAGTACCTTGCCGGACGGCAGTTCCTTTAACCACTGAATAGCCAAGTCTGCCGTCGGTCGTTCGGCAATGCCCATCTTCCTCCATAGTGACAAGTCTCTGACTGAAGCCCGTATCACTGGAGCACCAGGCACGTCCTCCTCATCGGATAACAAGAATACGCCTTGAGCTTCTACCCATCCGGCATTCTCGGTCAGGAGAATCTTCTCTTCACGAAGCGCCTTCTTGATGTTCGCAAGATCTGTCGTCGAGCAGGTGCTAACCATTTGATCGAGGCGCCGATACCACTTTTCGACCTCGTAGACTGGTGGATTGTCGGCCCTCGCCAGTGCACGCAGGCAGTCCAATAAGCGATCTGGGCCAGTCGGCGTGTCGCGGACACCGAGTAGCTTGAGAAACAGCCGATTCGCTTCTGTATCGAGCCGGCCATGAATGAATGGCTCGATATCCATGAATGCCTCGGTTTCCGGTGTCCTTCGGAGCAGGTCAGACGGCTTGTGATAGAAACCTCGTGTATCTGGGAGACACGGCAACTCACGGAGATTAAGGACCCATGAAGGCAGGAGTGGGTCATTGACGATCGCTTTCTTGCTACCTGTGGTAGCGATCTGGAGGGCCCGCGCATTTTTGGTTTTCTGCCACGAGCTGTCCGGTTGAGCCAAGAAACGATTGATGAGGCGACCCCAAAGAATCTGGTCATTCTTCGCGAGCGCGGTCCAGTAGTCCCAATGGGATTCGTCAAAGTCCCAGTCCTCAACGACGAAGGACTGGCCTACGTAAGGGTACGTGGCTGCACCCCGAAAACCTCGCCTATCGAGTTCGTTCTCAATCTTCGATCGCTTCCAAACACTTCTTTCACGCCGAATGAGCGGCGCAAATGTATGGAGTCCTGAGCGCCCTGACGCGATCCAACGAATCCAATCTTCTGATGTACAGGAACCAAAAGACTTTGTGTAATCGGGGTGCAGTAAATGCTCTTGGCACCATTCATCTGGGAACAAGCTCTCTAATGCACCATCTTGGTCGCAGACCACGACGTTACTGATTGAACGTACTTTCTGATCCCAAGTTACGAAGCGGTATGACTCGCCAATAGAGGCACCAAGCTTGGCCGCGATTTGCGTGAGTTGTATACAACCCAACAACGTGATCGATTTCTGGTTAAAGAAGTTGAGAGAAACACGCTCGACCACCTTACTTACATCGCTCGTTTCTTCGAGCCCAATGACATCCAGGATGGCGAAAGCCGCCTCAACGATCTCTTCGCTCTTTTCATTGCTGTCTTCTTCGGCATTTCGACGTTGCTCTGCAAGGAATCGGGGCCAATTCTGGTTGAGCACGAGGAGATGTTGGGCAAGGAATTCCCAATCCGCATCAGACTGGAGGAGTTTCTTTTCTCCAAGGCGGACGACCTCGTTTGCCGAATAAAGTACGTCCTTACCTTGCACAGGTACGATGCGGACCTCCTCCTTGTGCATATAACGGCGATAACCAGTAATCTCTGGGGCAACATAGGCCCAGAGATTCAACAAACGACGCCACGTTTCAGGTTTTGGTAGGTGCCTCGTCTGCAGGACATTGACAACATCATCCTTGCTGAGTTCTTCCAAGACACCGCGGCGAACAAGTTTCTTGCGATCAGCTATCGAGACGTGGCGTGAAAACGCAGGGCGTCCTGCTACGTCAAGAAGCGCTGCGGCCTGCTCTTCAGACCATACATCGAATAGCTCTTCTGGAATGACGACGCTCTGGCTGGCCAATTTGAGCTCTCCGAGATTAGTCAGGAGAATGGCCTTACCCGTGATCACGTCGTCGAACGACTCACCAACTGTTGCAGCACATGTCCCTTCGAGGGAACTGTCATTGGAATCGGCGTCGGGGTACATACCATAAGCGCGTGACCGGTCGGCAACATCTAGTTGCGACTGCTCCAGCCAGTGCTGCACCACAGATCCTGCGAGTGTTCCGATGCGTCCAAGGAGCCACCGATTAGTTGGCGATGTCTCAGTATCTTTGATCTTCAGGCGTGCTGGGTCTTGAATAAATGGGGCATTGCATGCAAACGGTAGTTCTGTTTCCACACCGGTTGGTAGCACGACATACAGTCGTCCCTTCGCACCAAGGACGATCTCTACCTTGCAGGGCGGGAAATCAGAGTCCTGATCAGTGCCGAGCAGACGTTCTTGTCTTATCTCATCAAGCGCATCTGACGGGAATGCCTCGGATCCAGAGCGAACAACGAGGAATGCATTCTTCGGTTCATCCCGAAGAGCCATCCATTCGGTATCAGCAACAGGACCAGGTCCAAGGCTGTGCCAGTACAGATCCTCGCCACCTATCCGGAGGCGACGGATATGCTTGAAAAAAAGCAACGACACGGGGCTTTTCAGCCACTCTTCCAGATTTTTCTCGACTTCCCGTTGCCGATAGTCGTCGCTGATCGCGACTATGATATACGTGAGACCATTGGGTTTATTTGAGTGGCCAAGCCACCTCGGCTCTGTAAATCTTGTCCTTTGGAAGGAAACCGATAAGGTCGGCGTGTAGAGTTCGACGGTGTCGCCTAAACTGAATGTACTCTTGAATCCAATACCGCGAAACCCGATCGTATGTAGTGCGCGCTTATTGGAATAGCCAAAACGGCAGAGCGATGCAAAATGTTCTTCTGTGAAGTCTTCGCCATTGTGGCTGAATATGAATGACTTTTCTTCAACTCGCACAGATGCCTCAGTTGCACCTGCATCGTCTGCGTTTTGAAGGAGCTCAGACAGGATGTGGCGAGGGCTTTGTACCTGCTTGAATAGCTGATGCCAAGGCCCTGCCAACTCTGGATCCCGCTCCAATTGGTCCCAGCGTTGAGAGGCGCGCTGCCGAATCGGTTCAAAGAAAGCTGGCCTCCCAATCATTGCGGTGTCTTTGCCCGTGCAAGCAGTTCGGCAAAGTCGTAATTGACACTTGTAACGCCAAAATCCGGCTCGCGTTGAAAGGGCTGACGTACATAGTGCGCTTGGTGCGCATCGTCGCTTGTGAATTCGACTATCGCAAGGATGAAGTCGTCTGGTTTGTTCAACGAGTACAGAATCTCGTTGCGGGTCACCGTGATCGTCGAGGCGCCTGTGACGCGGCCCTTCACCTCGATGAAACGCAGCTTGCCGGTGCCGGGGACACGACTCTCAATGTCGTAACCGAGCTTCTCGAACTCGCGGTCGGTCGGCTCGAAACCGAGACTGTGCTCGATCTCCATGACGATGGCGCGGGCGCGGGCGGCACTGACCATGGTATCCACATGCGCGGTCGGCTTTGCCGCTGCCTTCCCCGTCATGGCTGCGAGCAGTCCCATCGGCACCACCAATAGGCCGCCGAGAACGACGGGCGGCAGCGGCGAAATATGGGCTTCTTGCTTCAGTTCTTCCAGCCGCTTCTGCAACCGTCCCTGAAGTAGATCGGCCCGCTTACGGGCCTCGCCCGAATTGAGCCTGGCGTTGGGTCTGCCGGCCTGCTCCTGGAGCTTGAGCTGCTCGGCGCGGTGATCCCAGTAAGTGATCTCCTTGGTGAGTCGCTCCTTCACCGCCGCTTCGGTCTTGGCGATGAGCGCGAGCTTACCGCCTCGAACCTCTGCAAGGTGCTCCGGCACGACATGTGCTACGGCGTAGCCTTGCGCCTTCTGTTCCAACTCGCGGTTGATCTTCGCGCACTCGGGCCGATCGAGGATCTCCTGTACGTTTGGCTCGCCCTCGACCAGCGGTCGGTAGTCGAGATAGGGCGCGTAATGCACATGGCGCGTGTTACCGTCGGCATCGAGTTCCACGTAGAGCATGCGCTTGGAGACGATGCGGCGTTCGCCCGAGCGCGTGAGGCTCGCGTCCTGGATCGCATGTTCGAGATAGAAAAGCACGCGCGGCTGCGTGCCGCTGTCGCGCTCGTCCACTAGCACGGCGCCGCGCTTGAGCAGGTCGCGGTGGCGCTCAAGCGTGAGGTCGATGACCGAGTCGAGGAGTGGATGGCCCGGGCATACGAAGGCGGCCAGCGGCTGTCCCTGCGGTGCCACCAGCGATTTGTCGAAGGCAATGCGTTCGTAGCGCGGTAGCACCGGTTCGCCGATACCGATCAGGCGGTCGCGATGGCGCACCGGGGCCGGAACGTGGGTGATCTCGTAGCGGCGCGGCTCGCGTTGCTTGACAGTTCCACCGAGGCGCTGGAAAGCTTCGTGAAAAAAGGATTCAATGTAATGCGGCTGCAAGCGTCGTGCATCGGCACGCTCCATATCTTCGCGGATGCGGTGAACACGGCTCGCGTCCATGGCGTCATGGGCGAGTGCACGTTCTTCGAGCAGGTCCTGAAGATGGCCTCGATCGAGGGCTTGGTCAACAATGGTGGTTAGGTAGGCTTTTACCTCGGGGCGCTCGCCGTGCCGGATGGCCTCGATCAGAAGATCGCGTAGAGATTTTCCCTCGAACTGTAGCTTACCTAGAACGTCGAACACTTGGCCGCCGAGGGCCTGACGAGCCTGTTCGAGCTTCTCCAGCAACTTGCGATAGACGTCGCCCTCGCGAGTATCTTCGGCCACCAGGTTCCACAGGTGGCATACCTCGGTCTGGCCAATACGGTGGATGCGGCCAAAGCGCTGCTCAATGCGGTTTGGATTCCACGGCAGGTCATAGTTCACCATCAGGTGCGCGCGCTGGAGGTTGATGCCCTCGCCAGCAGCGTCGGTGGCAAGCAGCACCTGCACCTCAGGATCGAATTTGAATGCCTCCTGTGCTTTCAAGCGTTCCTCTCGTCCCATGCCACCGTGGATCATGACCACGGCCTCCTTGCGGCCGAGCAATGTCGTGATGCGGTTCTCGAGATAATTCAGCGTGTCGCGGTGTTCGGTGAATAGGACGAGCTTCTGGTGCGGCGAGGGTGTAGGCCGCTTGATCTCGCCGGCACCGTAGGGCACATCCGGTTCGGCCACGCGATTGGCGCTGCCGGTGGTGGTGAAGATTTCGCCGAGAAGGCTTGCGAGCTCACGCCACTTGGTATCCGCGCCGCTGCGACGAACTCCAAGGGCGAGCGATTCCAGACCTTTAAGGGTCTCGATCTCGGCCTTCAACTCAGCGATGGAGCGCGCCGCAGTCGCTTGGTCGAGGACCTCCTCCTCGGCGGCCTCGACTTCGTTGTCCGGCGCGTCTTCGAGGTCTTCGACATCCTCGGCATCGAACGTCGGCGAGGTGGGCGCTAGCACGGGTGCTGCTTGGCCACCGCGCTGAAGGACTTCTAACTCGCGTAGCCGGCTTTCCAGCCGCTCACGGCGGCGGCGCAGCGATTGGTAGATCGCCTCGGGTGATGAAGCCAGTCGTCGCTGCAGGATGGTGAGGGCGAAACCGACGGTACCTGCACGTTTGTCGTTTTCGAGCGCATCGGCGCGGTTAAATTCCTCACGCACGTAGTCGGTGACCGCCTTGTAGAGGTGGGCTTCAGCGTCCGAGAGCTTGTACGGCACGGTGTAAGCGATGCGTTCTGGGAACAGTGGCGTGCCGTCGAACTTGAGCAGGCTTTCCTTCACCATGCGGCGCATCATGTCTGAAACATCCGCCACGTGGACGCCGTCACGGAAGCGGCCCTCGAAACGGTCGCCATCGAGCAGCGCCATGAATAACTGGAAGTCCTCTTCTTTGCCGTTGTGCGGTGTTGCCGTCATTAACAGGAAGTGCCGCGTGAGAGTCGAGAGGAGCTGACCAAGGCGGTAGCGCTTGGTGTACTTGATCTCGCCGCCGAAGATGGTGGCTGACATCTTGTGCGCTTCATCGCAGACCACGAGATCCCAGCGGCCATCCGGTGCCTGGAGCTTCTGCTGCACGTCCTCGTTACGCGAAAGCTTATCGAGTCGGGCGATGACGAGATTGGTTTCCAAGAACCAGTTACCGGTGCGCGCCGCTTCGAGCTTGTCGTTGGTAAGAATCTCGAAGGGCAGATGGAACCGGCGGTAGAGCTCGTCCTGCCATTGCTCGGCGAGACTTCCCGGGCAGACGATGAGGCAACGCTGTAGATCGCCGCGGGCGATCAACTCCTTAATAAGTAACCCAGCCATGATGGTCTTGCCGGCACCCGGATCGTCTGCAAGCAGGAAGCGTAGCGGCTGGCGCGGCAGCATGGACTCGTAGACCGCCGTGATCTGGTGCGGCAGCGGATCAACAACAGAGGTATGGACCGCTAGCACCGGGTCGAACAGGTGCGCGAGGCGAATGCGCTGCGCCTCGGAGACCAAGCGGAAGAGCGCGCCGTCACCATCGAAACTCCACGGCCGGCCTTGTTCTACGATCTCGATACGCGGCTCGTCGTGGCGGTAGAGGAGTTCGTTCGCGACCTTGCCCGCCGGGGTCTTGTACGTAAGCTCCAGCGCCTCTGATCCAAACCACTGGACGTTCACGACCGTGACCAGCGCATCCGGCAGGATGCCCCGGATAGCGGCGTTGGGCTGGAGGTCTTCGAGCTTACTCATTGTTACGCAGCATGCCGCTGGACACGTCTCTCTACCTCGGCACCGATGACGCGCTGCGCGACGCGCAGGTCGTACTCCGCCTGCAGGCCCATCCAAGTCTGTGGGGAGACGCCGAAGTACTTGCCAAGGCGCAGGGCGGTGTCGGCGGTGATCGCGCGCTTGCCGTTGACGATGGCGCTGATGCGGCCCGGGGGCACGACGACATCGCGGGCGAGGCGGTTGATGCTGACGCCCATCGGCTTCATGAAGTCTTCGAGCAGAATCTCGCCCGGGTGAATCGGTTCAAGACGCTTGTGCTTGGTGGTCATGGCGCACCTCTTGACCGATGTGGCACGGCAGGAACAGAGATCAGCACATCAGATCCCATGATACTTGAACAGCGCGCCATCTTTTGTTCTAACGTCGTCATCATCGATCTTTACTCCTTTGCTTCACGGGCGGCCGACATTCACGCGGCAGCCAGCCTCAAGTGCCCCGTGCGCCGTGCGGCCGGTTTAACCCTGATCTCAACGTCGTAACCCAGTCGGTTCAAACATTCCATCAATTTTCGCTCAGAGACATTCGCAAACTCGCCACGGAACAGGCCGGAAACTTTGGGTTGAGACAAGCCCATACGGCGCCCCGCTTCCGCTTGCGACAAACCCAGTCGGCGCACGGCCTTGGTGATTTCAATAACGAGGCCGGATTTGATTTTCAGTTTATCGGCGTCAGGTAGGCCCAGGTCGGCAAAGACATTGCCGGAGCTCATCTCGACTTCAACACCCTTAATCTTTCGCTTTTTCATCACGCATCTCCTTCACAAGTTGTTCCGCGACCTTAAGGCGTTCGCGGATGATGTCCAGGTCCGGTTTGGGTGTTGCCATGCCGTGCTTGCTCTTTTTCTGAAATACATGCAACACAAATACCGCTTCCTTAAATTTGATCGTGTAAACGGCCCGGTATGTGCCACTGCGGCCATCCTCGACGATCTCCAGGATTCCTGCGCTGCCAAAACCCTTAAGCACCTTGGCCGCATCATGCTTGTCGCCGCGCTGTGCGAAGTCCAACGCATGGCCGAAAAACTTCCGAATGGACATCGGCAGTGCCATCAGGTCTCTTTTACTGCTCCCCACCCAGGAGAGAGGTTTTTCTTGAGGATTCGGCACCATTCAATTATACCTTAACAGGTATAAACTGCAAGTTCGCCCCAGAGGACTTGGCCGGTGCGCTGGGGTTACAGAGGTTGCCGACAGCAAGGTCAGGCCGACGCCCCTACGGGTGCTTGCGGCCGCATAGTCTTCGCCACGAGGCGCCGCTCGAAGACACCTTGCGGCGCGTTATCCGCGAGGAGCTGCGCACGACCACCTGACCGCAGCATGGGCGATGGGCTACATCTCAACCAAGTTTCTTCGCAAGGTCTTCAGCCCGCAGGTGCGTGTAGCGCTTCAGCATCTGAAGGGTCTTGTGGCCAGTGATCGCGGCCACCTCCATGACGTTGAAGCCACGCTCAAAGAAGCGGGAGGTGGCCTCGTGGCGGAGGTCATGGAAGCGGATACCTTGGAGAAATTCCGAGTCGGGTTCTTCGTTCGTCTGTGAGCACGCCTTTTCATAGGCGCGTCGAGCACGAGTACAGATTCGATCGAAGGCTTTGCTGATCGCATCCGCGGCGATGCCCCAGACCTGGCCGTCGAGCCGTCTTGGCTGTATCCGCAGGATCTCCACAGCCACGGACGATAGCGGCACCTTGCGCGGTTCGCCAGACTTGGAGTCTGGGACCTGGAGCACTCCGGTTTTTAGGTTCGCGTGTTCCCAGCGCATTGCTACGATCTCGCCGCGGCGCATCGCGGTTTCCAGAGCAAAGCGGGTGATGGCGTGGAGCGGGCCGGTATTGCTGCGAGACTTTTCGTACTCACGCGCGGCCGCAAGTAGTCGGTTTGCCTCCTCGCCGTTCAGCCGGCGATCGCGTGCGGGCGGGAGCTTGGGCATGCGCAGCTGGGCGACAGGATTGCCATAGGGCAGGGGAATGCCCCATTCCTTGGCCGCGACGTTGAAAACCCTAGACAAGAGCGAGAGATCATGGCGCGCGGTCTGGGCGTTCACTTTGCCCAGCCGTTCATCACGGTACTTGGCGAGCACGGACGAGGTTACCGCTACAAGCTTGAGGCGTCCCAGATCTTTCTTGAGACGCTTGATTTGATATTTGACAGGGCGCTGCGACTTCTTGTGCGGCAGGACCTCGCGCTCGTAGCGGTCCAAGGCCTCAGTTAGGGTTGTGCGCTCGGCTTCGGAGTGATCGACAAAAACGCCGCGGCCAATCTCAGACTCGACCTTCGCCGACCAAGTTTCGGCATCGGATTTCTTATCGAAGGTGTGCGACTTGCGGATCCCGCGCCGGCAAACCTCGGCGCGCCAGAAATTTTTGTTTCTGTAGATCGATGCCATTTCGGGGCCTCTTGGCAGATTCAGTTACGCATAATTTACGCATAAAGGCTGGATCGTCGCAATGGCAATTGATCGATATGTACGTAACTACATGATTAATATGGTGCCCCGAACACGAATCGAACGTGCGACCTGCCGCTTAGGAGGCGGCTGCTCTATCCACTGAGCTACCGGGGCGTTGTTGCCCGGTATTCTAGCGGAAATCGGGGAATTGCGGTCCCGAAATGAAAAATGGCCGGAAGACCGGCCATCTGGAGAGAATGGTGGAGCGGAGGAGGATCGAACTCCCGACCTCTGCATTGCGAACGCAGCGCTCTCCCAGCTGAGCTACCGCCCCATTTCGGGCGTGATTCTAATGAAATAAGCGGGCTTAAGAAAGCACGGATATGTGGCATGGATCTCCCGAGGGCACTGCCCAAAATCCACAGCGGGGAAGGGAGGCAAAAGGCAAGACTTGACCCCACACCGGACCCACGTGGCAAAAGGCAAGACCTGACCCCTTTTCGCTGGCAAAACAAAAAAAGCCCCGGCAAGTCGCCGGGGCTTTGATTGGTAAGCTCTACTAGTTAAATAATCGCTTGTTGATTATTTGCATTCCGTCGGCACATAGCGCGCATTAACAGTGCCTGCGTTGACAACAAGAGTACGTACCGCAGCCGTGGCCGTAAGCGCAGATCCGCACGCCCAGTCGATATTGCCCACCTGGCCCGCTGCCAAGGCAGTGGAGGCACCTCCAACTCTGATCGAGGGTGTGAGTATGATGGTAGCATTCGCGATCTGGGGCGTTAATGGAGCGTATGTGATCGTGATCACACCAGTGCCGGCAACGTTAACTAGGGACACATATTTGGTAGCAGTAAAACCTGCATTGTAAGCAGCCGCCGCCGCGACTACGCCAGGCATATCGTTAGCCGCAAATCCCTCAGTTACCGAAACCTTCGCGGCGGAGGCCAGATTCAGACCTTCTGTCACTTTGGCGCGCACGGTGAAGTCCTGATAGGCCGGAATCGCGATAGCGGCAAGAATGCCGATAATCGCGACCACGATCATCAGTTCGATGAGGGTAAAGCCCTGTTGGATCTTCTTCATAAGTAAACCTCCGGTTAAATGTTTGGAACTTAAAGCAGTAGGCCCTGGAAATAACCGGCCCTTCCGGGACCGTCTTGCATGGCGCCCTCATCCTCAGCGGGTCGATGCTTTCCGGGGCTTGCTGCTGCTGTTTAGTTAATTAGCAGAGGACGATCGATTGGTCAAAAATGCCGATCCACCGCCATAACTGAACTACTTACCTGTAAAGCATAAACTGTACCATAAGCGTTCTCTGGGCTTACTCCCGTATTTCAGTACAAAGTGCTTGGGAATATAGTCAGTTAGATCTGATCCAACTGAGAAAACCTCTCCAGAACTGCGAGATATCCAATTGGCAGGTGACGAATTTTGTCAGATCATGCCAAATATGGGTAGTTGTGTATGAAAAACAAACAGATAGACGGCGGTACAGGTCGGGCGAACGGAATCTAATCAATCCCGAGTTTTTCCAGCTTGTAGCGCAGGGCGCGGAAGGTGATGCCCAGCAATTTGGCTGCCGCGGTCTTATTCTGGTTGGCGCGCGTCAGGGCGTCGCGAATCGCCACTTCTTCGATGCGCGCGATGTACTCATCCAGGCTTTCGTCGGTATCCGGGCCCGTCGCCTGTGCTATTTCACCGGTGCGGTCACCGACCGGTAGCTGCAAATCACTGGCATTGATTTCGCTGCCATCACACAGGGTAATGGCGCGTTCCAGGGTATTTTCCAGCTCCCGGACATTGCCGGGAAAGGCGTAGCGGGAAAGGGCGCTGAGCGCATCGGCGGATAGTTTGGGAACCGGGATGCCCAGGCTGGCGGCCAGGCGTCTGCACAGATGTTCAGCCAGTACCGGGATATCCTCGGGCCGCTCGCGCAGGCTCGGCACGGCCAGCTCGATCACATTCAGGCGGTAATAGAGATCTTGGCGGAACTTGCCTTCCTGCACCAAGACGCGCAGATCTTTATGGGTGGCGGACAGGATGCGCACGTCCACCTTGATCTCGCTCTGGCTACCCACCGGGCGCACGGATTTTTCCTGAATGGCGCGCAGCAGCTTCACCTGCATGTGCAGCGGCAGGTCGCCGACTTCGTCGAGAAACAGGGTGCCGCCGTCCGCCGCCTTGAACAGGCCATCCTTGTCCGCGACCGCGCCGGTAAAGCTGCCTTTGCGGTGGCCGAAGAATTCGCTTTCCATCAGGGCTTCCGGGATGGCACCGCAGTTCACCGGCACGAACAGTCCGGAGGCGCGCGGACCCAGGTCGTGAATCAGGCGCGCGACCAGCTCCTTGCCGGTGCCGGACTCGCCGTGGATGTATACCGGTGCCTGGCCGCGTGCCAGTTTGTCGATAAGCGCGCGGACTTTCTCGATCGCTGCCGATACGCCCAGCAGTTTCTGCTGGGCGCTGCCCTGTTTGGCTTCGGATTTCGCCACCGGGCTCTGGCCGACGCGCAGCGCCGAACGCACGATGTTGCGCAGGTCGTTGACGTCGAGCGGTTTGGACACAAAATCGAACGCCCCGGCCTTGAGCGCGACAATGGCGGCTTCCATGCTGCCGTGCGCGGTGATTACGGCACACGGCAGTTGCGGGTGTTTCTCCTGGATGTGGCGGACGAGATCGATGCCATTGCCGTCCGGCAGGCGCATGTCGGTGAGACAGAGGTCGAACTTGAATTGTTCGAGCAGGTGGTGTGCCTCCTTGATGTTCTGCGCCGAGCGCGTCTCGAGATTCATGCGCCCGAGGGTGAGCTCCAGGAGTTCACGGATGTCGGGTTCGTCATCCACGATCAAGACCTGATTTTTGCTCATAATGCACCTACCGCGAATTCACTGCATTCCTCGGCGCGCGCGAAGGTCACGCGGAAGCGGCTGCCCACGCCCTTGTCCCCGGGAAAGTATTCCAGCCGCGCGCCATTGCTTTCACACAATTCTCGCGCAATGTAGAGGCCAAGCCCCGTGCCTTTGGGGGTGGTGGTGAAGAACGGGTCGAAGATATTGTCCACGATTTCCGGCGGAACGCCGCTGCCCCAGTCGATGACATCGAGGAATGGACGGTTGTCCTGGTCGTGCCCGGTCTTGAAGGCGATCAGCGCCTGACTGGAAAACGCCGGACTGTGGCGCAGGGCATTCTGGCAGAGATTGCCGACCACCTGTTGCAACTGTTCTGGGTCGGCGCACATGGCCAAGTTGGCGACGCCGAGTGTCTGGAACATCTCTGGCGGGCGTTTGCCGGTGATGGTGAACTGGCGTATGAACTCGCCGATCCAGGGCGCGAGTTGCAACTGGACCGGGTTGACCTTGTCGCGGCGCGCGAGTTGCGTGACGTTTTCGATGATCACATTCATGCGCCGGCTCTGGTCCTGGATAATGCGCAGCAGGCGTGCCTCTTCCGCGCCCTTGTCAGCGGATTCATCGAGCAACTGGGCGGCGTGTGAAATGGCGCCCAAGGGATTACGGATCTCATGGGCAATGCTCGCGGTCAGGCGCGCGAGCGCCGACATCTTGAGCTGCTGGGCCTGTTGCTTGAGCACCGCCGTGTCCTCCAGAAACACCAGCATGCCCGAGTCGTCACGTCGTTCACCCACCGGGACGAAGCGTGGCAGCAGCGCATAACCGGATCGGCTGCGGATGATGCTGCGTCCGGCGCCGGTGGATTTTTCCCGCCATTGCGCAAATTGCCCGGCCAGCTCCGGCGACAGATCGGCAAGCATGGGTTTGTCATTGGCTTCCGCCGGGATTCCCAGAAAATTGCGTGCGGTCCTGTTGAGCATGTGTACCCGGCCGTCCTGATCGCAGGCCAGGACGCCCGAATGCATGCGCTGAATGATAAGGTCATTTACTTCCGCCAGATCGGCGAGATCCACGCCGCGCTGCTGGGCGAGGGCCTCGGTGGCGCGCAGGCGCTGAGCGAGCAATTGGGTAAGGCCGGCGGTGGCGAACAGGCCGATACCGAGCAGGCCCATCTGGGTGTAGCCATCCGTACTCCACCTGCGCGCGATCCATTCCCCTTCGGTCAGGAACGCCCAGTTAACTTCGATGCCAATGGCGATGGTGGCGAGCGCCGCGAACAGGGCGGTTAGGCGTGCCCCGAGCATGAGGCTCGCGCCGGCAACCGCCACCAACAGCAACAGGCCCACGCCGCTCTCCAGACCCTGGCTGGCGTGCATCAGCAGGGTGAGCAGGACGATATCGGCAAATGTCAGGAATGTGGCTTGGGTCTCGAAATCCGGCCAGCGCCGATAGATGGCAACTGTGAAAAGCAGCGCAGTGCTTACGTAAACCAGGCTGGCCGTCTTGAACAGCTGTGGCCCGCCGACGCCGAATGGTGGAATGATTTCGCCGGAGAATGCCAGCGCCATGGCCGTAAACGCGATGGCAAGGCGATAAAAATTAAAGGAACGCAGTAACCTCCAGTTCTCCGCCGTGAAGGCAGACTGGCTGTCTGCTGCGGACATGGTCAGGCCGAAGAGTCCAGTGCCCATTATGGAAAGCAAGCCTGCACAAAAATAGCCCTATATAGATAGTGGTGCTCGATCTTGTCCCTGCGTCAGGTGCCCGGGATGTTGCGCCCAGGCCCCACTCATTTATTTTCTGGCGCGATCTGCGTCAGCGTGCTGGTCGCTGCAGTAGACCTTGCCGCTTGCCGTGATGGCATCGCTGTGCGGCACAAACATCCCGCAATAATCACAGCGTAGCATGTCCGCGGGCGGTGGAGGGGCGGGCAAGCCGGAACGGCGCTTGGCGAGCGCGCGTTTGATAAAACGCAGGATGAGCCAGAGCCCGAACAGGACGATGGCGATGCGCAAAAACTGGCCCATAGACTAATTTTTCACCGATCAGCGAGGATGGTGGATTGCGGCGAGAGGGTTAATGTCTGGCCATAATGAGTATCGTTGTCAGTTTCCGGCGCGCGCCAGACTTGCAGCCTTTTCGCCCGACAGGGGCAGAGGGGGGGGGGCAGCACGGCTCCGCCGCCGAACGGGAATTCGCCATGGATGGCGAATTCCGGGTTTGTGCGCAAAACCAGACGCGCCGTGTCCTGCAAGTTGGTCGGGATGAGAGGATTCGAACCTCTGGCCCCTTGCTCCCGAAGCAAGTGCTCTACCAGGCTGAGCTACACCCCGTATTTATTTATGGAAAGCACGCCTGCACAAAAATAACCTTAACTAGTGCGTGCGATGGACAGAAAAGCGGGCGAGGTCAAGCAGCGCTTGTTTGTACGGCGATTCGGGAATCGCGGTCAAGGCCTCGGCGGCACACCGCGCCTCGTCCCCGGCCTTGCGCGCAGTGTACGCATTTGCCCCGGTCGATTCAATGGCGGCCACCACTTCCTCGATGCGATCAAGGCCGCCTTGCTCGATGGCGGCACGCAGAAGTTGCTGTTGCGCCGCACTGCCGGTACGCAGTGCATACAGCAGCGGCAGCGTGGGTTTGCCCTCGGCCAGATCGTCCCCGACATTCTTGCCCAGGGCCTTGCTGTCGGACGTGTAATCGAGCATGTCGTCGATGAGCTGAAAGGCAGTGCCAAGGTGCATACCGTACTTTGCCATGGCCTCCTCGATCGCCGGCGGCTGATTGCTGATGACGGCGCCGAGGCGTGCCGCCGCCTCGAACAGTTTGGCGGTCTTGCTGTAGATCACCCGCAGGTAATCCTCCTCGGTAACCTCCGGATCATGGCAATTCAGGAGCTGCAGCACTTCGCCTTCGGCGATGGTGTTGGTCGTTTTCGCCAGGATTTCCATGACCCGCATGCTGCCTACTTCCACCATCATCTCGAAGGCGCGCGAGTAAAGGAAATCGCCGGTCAGCACGCTGGCCTCGTTGCCCCAGACCATGTTGGCGGTTGACTGGCCGCGGCGCATTTCGGAGGCGTCTACGACGTCATCGTGTAGCAGGGTGGCGGTATGGATGAACTCGATGATGGCGGCGAGCGCCACATGCCGGTCGCCGGCATAACCCAGGGCGCGTGCCGAAAGGGTGACCAGCAGGGGGCGGAGGCGTTTCCCGCCGCTGTGGATGATGTAGGCCCCGAGCTGGTTGATGAGGGCGACGTCGGAATTGAGCCGCCGGTTGATCTCGCGATCCACCGCTTCCCGGTCGGTCTGGGTCAGTGCCAGGATGGGAGCGAGATCCATGGTTTGCTATAAATGGTCGGGGTCAGCGGGGCGGCATGCTAGAGGAACCCCGGTGGTTCGGCAAGCAAATCTGTGGCTTCCCGGGCTCGTCCCGGCACGGGGCCTTAAAAAGAGCTGTATCCGGGCTTGTCAGTACCCGGCCTGGCCAGTACAATGCGCGGCTTCCGTAGCACCGGGTTATTGAAAGCAAGCCTGCACCAAAATAGCCATATTTGCTGGAGAATCAGTCATGTACGCGGTAGTCGAGACAGGTGGCAAGCAGTACCGGGTAGCGGTCGGCGACGTGCTGCGCGTAGAGAAGCTCGATGTCGCAGAAGGCGGCGCCGTGAACCTCGACAAGGTTCTGATGGTCGCCGACGGCGACAGCGTGCGTGTCGGCACGCCGAACCTCGCGGGCTCCGCGGTCACTGCCACGGTCAAGGCGCACGGGCGCGGCGACAAGATCCGCATCTTCAAGTTTCGCCGTCGCAAGCATTATCGCAAGAGCCAGGGACATCGCCAGCATTACACCGAGATCGAAATCACGGCTATTAAGTAAAAGAGATTCAGACCTGCTCCCCCTCGCCCGCCTGCGGGAGAGGGATGGGGAGAGGGCAACCGACCAGATTCTTTGTAAGTCAGTAATCCGAGGCAAGAACCATGGCACACAAAAAAGCAGGCGGCAGTTCCCGCAACGGCCGCGACTCCGAATCCAAGCGACTGGGCGTCAAGCGCTTCGGTGGCGAGCAGGTACGCGCCGGCAACATCATCGTGCGCCAGCGCGGCACTGAATTCCATCCGGGCGTGAACGTCGGCATCGGCCGCGACCACACCCTGTTCGCCACCGCGGACGGTCAGATCAAGTTCGAGATCAAGGGCCCGCGCAGCCGCCAACTTGTGAGCGTGGTCACCGCCTGATCCATCTTTAATTGGAAGTACCGAGACCCCGCGCCGAAGCCCGACGCGGGGTTTTTTATTTTGGATTTCAGCCGCAGATAAACGCAGATAAAAACCGTTGCTGCATAATGTTCAGATAGTCACCCGCGATTATCTGTGTTCATCAGCGGCCCAATAATTTCTTATTCCAGCCGCCATGAAATTCGTCGATGAAGCAAATATTCGGGTCGAAGCCGGCAACGGCGGCGATGGCGTGGCCAGCTTCCGGCGCGAGAAATTCATACCCTTCGGCGGCCCGGATGGCGGCGACGGCGGACGCGGCGGCAGTATCACGCTGGTGGCGAACAGCGGCCTCAACACGCTCGCCGACTTCCGCTTCACGACCACCTTCCGCGCCCCGCATGGCGGACGCGGCGGCGGACGCAAGTGCACCGGGCGTTCGGGCGAGGACATGGTTGTGCAGGTGCCGCTCGGCACCGTGGTGCGCGATGCCGACACCGGCGAGCTGATTGGCGACCTGACGCGCGACGGCGACCAATTGCTCGTGGCGCACGGCGGCAAAGGCGGCCTGGGCAACGCGCACTTCAAGTCCAGCGTCAATCGGGCGCCGCGCCGCTTCATTCCTGGTGAATCGGGTGAGCAGCGCGCGCTGCAGCTGGAATTGCAGGTGCTGGCAGACGTCGGCCTGCTCGGCCTGCCGAACGCCGGCAAGTCCACGCTGTTGCGCGCCGTGTCCGAGGCGCGACCCAAGGTCGCCGATTACCCCTTCACCACATTGCATCCGCATCTGGGCGTCGTGCGCGTCGGGCCGGAGCGCAGCTTTGTGATGGCCGACATCCCCGGGCTGATCGAGGGCGCCGCCGAAGGCGCCGGGCTGGGCATCCGCTTCCTCAAACACCTGTCGCGCACGCGCATCCTGCTGCATATGGTGGACGTGGCGCCACCTGACCCCGAGGCCGAGCCGGTCAAGGCGGTCAAGGCGCTGGCCGCGGAGCTGAAAAAGTTCAGCAAGGAGCTGGCCAGTCGCGAGCGCTGGCTGGTGCTGAACAAGATGGATCTCTTGCCAGCGGACGAGCGCGAAACACTCGCCAAGCAAATCGTGAAGGGCTTGCGCTGGAAGGGGCCGGTCTTTAGTGTTTCAGCTGCCACCGGTGAAGGTTGCCGGGAACTCTCTGCGAAGCTCATGGAACGGCTTGAGGCTTTGCGTCAGGCGGCGAGTGACGAGCAGGCCGAGGCAGCCAAGCTTGAGGAATGAAGTCGGATTGAATTGCGCATGAACGCAGAGCGAACCTTCCTGACCCAGACGCGCCGTTGCGTGGTGAAAATCGGCAGCGCGCTTCTGACCAATAACGGCCTCGGCCTGGACACGGCCGCGATCGCCGGCTGGGTGGGACAGATTGCCCAGTTGCGCGCGCGCGGCATCGAGGTGGTGCTGGTGTCCTCCGGCGCAGTTGCCGCCGGCATGCAGCGCCTCGGTTTCAGCAGCCGGCCGCATGCCCTGCACGAGCTGCAGGCGCTCGCCGCGGTCGGGCAAATGGGCCTGGTGCAGCTCTACGAATCACTGTTTCAGCGCCACAGCATCCACACCGCGCAGGTGCTGCTGACCCACGACGATCTGGCCAACCGCGAGCGATACCTGAATGCGCGCAGCACGTTGAGTACGCTGCTCACGCTCGGCGTGGTGCCGGTGATCAACGAGAACGACACGGTTGCGACCGAGGAAATCCGTTTCGGCGACAACGACACGCTCGCCGCGCTCGTGGCCAATCTGGTCGAGGCCGAGCTGCTGGTGATCCTGACCGATCAGGCCGGGCTGTATAACAAGGATCCGCGCCAGTATCCGGATGCCGTGCTGGTACAGGAAGGCGAGGCCGGCGATCCGCGCTTGCTGGAAATGGCCGGCGGTGCCGGATCTCTCGGGCGCGGCGGCATGCGCACCAAACTGCTGGCGGCCGACAAGGCGCAGCGTTCGGGCGCGGCCACTATCATCGCTTGGGGCCGTGAGCCGGATGCCTTGCCGCGGCTGCTGGCCGGTGAACAAATCGGCACCTGCCTGCGGCCGTCACAGGGGCGCATCGCGGCGCGCAAGCAATGGCTCGCCGGGCACCTGCAGATTCGCGGCAAGCTGACGCTTGATGATGGTGCGGTGAAGGTATTGCGCCAAGCCGGCAAAAGCCTGTTGCCGGTCGGGGTAAAAACGGTTGAGGGGCAGTTTGCGCGTGGCGAAGTGGTCGCTTGTTTCGATCTGGCTGGACACGAGGTTGCCAGAGGCCTGGTGAATTACAGTTCCGAGGAAGCGGTGCGCATTGTCGGGCAGCCCAGCGATCGCATCGAGGCCATCCTGGGTTATGTGGACGAACCGGAGCTGATTCACCGCGACAACATGGTGCTGGTGTAAAAATTACCGGAACGGCAATTTTTAGGAATTCTTAAACAAAAAAGGCCGGTCAGAAGACCGGCCTTTTTTGATCAGAAAAGATTCGCCTCTTAATGGCTATTTTTGTGCAGGCCTGCTTTCCTTAAACGAGTGCGCGTACGCGCTTGTTCAGCTGGCTCTTCTGCCGGGCCGCATTGTTCTTGTGCACCAAACCTTTTTTGGCAGAGCTGTCGAGGGCGGCGGCCGCAGCGCGGAAGGCCAGTTGGGCCCCGGCCTTGTCCTTGGTTTCCACTGCCTTCAGGACCTTCTTGATCTGGGTGCGCATCGCCGAGCGCTGAGCGGTATTGCGCTCACGATGGGCCTCTGCCTGGCGGGCGCGTTTTTTCGCTTGTACTGTGTTTGCCACTGCGGTGCCTCTCGGAATTCGGTTGCTGAAAAGCGGCTTATTATCGTGATTTTGCCCGCTTCTGTCCAGAGAAACCCGGAATTGAACCATTTCCGGCGCTGGGGAGGTGCGACCGCCCGGGGATTGCCTTAATATCCTGATTTCCCGGCCATCCTGCCCGTTTCTCCTGATCCATGTCGCGCCGACTTATCAATTCCACCCTTATCACGGGCGGCATGACTCTCCTGTCGCGTATCAGCGGTCTGGTGCGCGACATGGTATTCGCCAGCCTGATCGGCGCCGGCGCGGGAATTGCCGCCGATGCCTTCTACGTGGCGTTCCGCATTCCCAACTTCCTGCGGCGCATCTTCGGTGAGGGCGCGTTTTCACAGGCGTTCGTGCCGGTGTTCACCGAGTACAAGACCCGCAATACCCGAGAGGAGATTCGCGAATTTGTCGATCGCATGGCCGGCATCTTCGGGCTGGTGTTGTTTGTTGTGACGCTGGTGGGCGTGTTGGCCGCGCCCTTTATCGTGTACGCGCTGGCCCCGGGCTTTACTGGCGAGAAGTACGACCTGACGGTTGCGATGCTGCGTATCACCTTCCCCTATATTTTGTTCATTTCGCTGGTCGGTATGGCGGCCGGTATTCTCAATACCTATGGGCGCTTCGCCGCCGCCGCGTTCACGCCGGTGCTGCTCAATCTGTCGATGATCAGCGCTGCGCTATGGCTGGCGCCGCGCATGCACAATCCGGTGATGGCGCTGGCCTGGGGTGTGTTTATCGCTGGCGTGGCGCAGCTCCTGTTCCAGCTGCCGTTTCTGGCGCGGCTTGGGTTGTTGCCGCGACCCAGGCTCAAACGCGGGCACGACGGCGTGGCGCGCGTGTTCAAGCTCATGCTGCCGGCGATCTTCGGCGTGTCGGTGGCGCAGATCAATACGCTCATCAACACCGTGCTGGCCTCGTTCCTGGCGACCGGCAGCGTATCCTGGCTCTACTACTCTGATCGGCTCATGGAATTCCCGCTCGGTGTGTTCGGCATCGCACTGGCGACCGTGATCCTGCCGAGTCTGTCGCACCAGCACACGAACGGCGACAAGCACGAGTTCTCACGTCTGCTCGACTGGGCGCTGCGCTGGGTGTTTCTGATCGGCGTACCCGCCACCGTGGCCCTGATGCTGCTCGCCGGACCACTGCTGGTCACCTTTTTCCATTATGGCGCGTTTGGCGAACAGGATGTGCGCATGAGCGCCCAGGCGCTCATTGCTTTTTCCGCTGGGCTGCTCGGGTTTATTCTGGTGAAGGTACTGGCGCCCGGTTTCTATGCACGCCAGGACACAAAAACCCCGGTGCGCATCGGCATGATCGCCATGGGGGTCAACATCGTGCTGAGCGTGGCTTTGGTGTTCACGTTCAAGCATGTGGGTTTGGCGCTGGCCATCTCGCTGGCGGCATTCGTGAATGCAGCATTGCTCTATCGGCTGCTGCGCCAGCATGGGGTGTATCAACCGGAACCCGGCTGGCCGCGCTATTTTCTGCGCATCGCGCTGGCGAGTGCGCTGATGGGCCTGGTGCTGGCCTGGGGTGTCGGTGATCTCGGTGCGTGGTTGAAGGCCGGCGCCGCCGCGCGTGCATTGCATCTCACGGTGCTGGTGTTCGGCGGCATGTTTGTGTACGCGGCAGCATTATTATTATTCGGCGCGCGGCCACGCGAGCTGCTGCTGCGGCGACCAGTTGCGGGAGATCGACACGATGGCTGAGCGTTCATCCATTCACCAGATTGTGACGCGTGATGAAACGCGCGTGTTCACGCTGGCCGAGGCCGAGGAGTTGTTTCCATTGGTGCGTGCTATCACCGAAGCGGCATGGCACGAGCTCGAGCCGGTGCGGCGCAAGCTTGAGGCCATGGCGCCAGTGAATCCGCAAATCCACGCGATCGAGCACCAGTACGAAGCGATCGTGAAGCGCTGGATGGCGAAGATGGCACGCCTGGGGTTGGTAGTGAAGGGGCTGTGGCTGGTCGATTTCGACACCGGTGACGGCTACCTGTGCTGGAAGTTTCCGGAACTCAAGATCGGTCAGTACCATGGCTATCACGAAGGCTATACCACGCGCCGGCCATTGCGCGAGGTGATCGAGGAGCTCGACCCGGATTGGGCCCACTAGCCGGGACGGTACTAACTCCTTAAATCTATTGTGTTTTTAGACGCCGCCCTTTATTCTTATCGCCTTTCTGGCAGCGACACGTTGGCATGCATCTCATCCGCGGTCTGCACAATCTGAAGCCCGGGCATCGCGGTTGTGTCGCGACCATCGGCAACTTCGACGGCGTGCATCTCGGCCACCAGGCGATTATCGGCCAGCTCGCGGAGAAGGGTGCGGCGCTGCGCCTGCCCACCACGGTGATCGTCTTTGAGCCGCAGCCGCTCGAGTATTTCCAGAGCCCAGAGAAGGTCCCGCCACGTCTCACGCGCCTGCGCGAAAAAATTCAGGCGTTGCGTCGCTATTCCGTCGATCGCGTGCTGTGTCTGCACTTTGATGACCATCTGGCCAAGATGACGGCGGAAGAATTCATCCAGCGCATTCTGGTGCAGGGCCTCGGCATCCGTTATCTGGTGGTGGGTGATGACTTCCGTTTTGGCGCCAAGCGCGCCGGTGATTTCGCGCTGCTGCGCAAGGCCGGCGAGACGCAGGGTTTTGAGGTGGTCCCCATGCACACGGTTGCGATCGACGGTGAGCGCGTGAGCAGCACGCGCATACGCCAGGCGCTTGCCAGCGGTGATCTGGCGACTGCCGAGAAACTGCTCGGACGGCCGTATCGCATGTGCGGGCGCGTGGCGCACGGCGCCAAACTCGGACGCACCATCGGCATACCGACGGCGAATGTGCAGTTACATCGTGTCGCGACACCGGTGAAGGGTATTTATGTGGTCGAGGTGTTCGGCCTGCACCACGAGCCGGTTGCCGGTGTTGCCAGCGTCGGTACGCGCCCGACCGTGGACGGCAAGCACATGTTGCTTGAAATTCATTTGTTCGAATTCAGCCGCGAGATTTATGGTCATTACATCAACATCAATTTTTTGCACAAACTACGCGACGAACAGCGCTTCGCGTCCGTTGACGAGATGAAGGTTCACATCCAGCGCGACATCGACGACGCACATGCCTGGTTTGCGACCCGCGAGCAAAGCGGGCGCGCCCAGGCTGCCAGCTATTCCTGAGAAATTTATGTCCAGCGAAAAGAAAGAAAACGACTACAAGCACACGCTGAATCTGCCGCAGACGGATTTTCCGATGAAGGCGAATCTCGCCGCGCGCGAGCCGGAAACGCTCAAGCGCTGGGAGGAGATGGACCTGTACGGCCAGTTGCGCGCCGCGCGCAAGGACAAGCCCAAATACATCCTGCACGACGGCCCACCGTACGCAAACGGCGATATCCATATCGGCCACGCCGTGAACAAGGTGCTCAAGGACATGGTGGTGAAGTCGAAGTCCTTGAGTGGCTTCAACACACCCTACGTGCCGGGTTGGGATTGCCACGGCCTGCCTATCGAGCATCAGGTGGAAAAGAAGATCGGCAAGGCCGGCGACAAGGTGAGTGCGAGCGCGTTCCGCAAGGCCTGCCGCGAGTATGCGACCAAACAGGTTGACGGCCAGCGCGAGGATTTCAAGCGCCTCGGTGTGCTCGGCGACTGGGCGCGCCCGTATCTCACCATGGATTTCAAGTTCGAGGCCGACATCCTGCGCCAGCTTGGGCGGGTAATCGCCGGCGGGCATGTGTACAAGAGCTACAAGCCGGTGCACTGGTGCATCGACTGCGGCTCGGCGCTGGCCGAGGCCGAGGTCGAATACGAAGACAAGACCTCGCCCGCGATCGACGTGCGCTTTGCGGTGGCGGATGAAGCGGCGTTGTTTGCGCGCCTGCAGCATGTGGCCGGACACACCGGTCACGGCCCGCTGTCGGTGGTCATCTGGACCACCACGCCGTGGACGCTGCCCGCCAACCAGGCGGTGGCGGTGCATCCGGAGATGGAATATGTGATCGCGCAGACCGAAGGCGAGCATCCCGAGCGTCTGCTGCTGGCCGAGCCCCTGCTCAAGAGTGTGATGTTGCGCTACGGCATCGAACGTTATCGCGTGATTGCGACTTGCGCCGGCGCGGCGCTGGAAGGAATTCCCTTGCGGCATCCGTTCTATGCGCGTGAGGTGCCGATCATTCTCGGCGAGCATGTCACCACCGACGCCGGCACCGGCTGCGTGCACACCGCGCCGGGCCATGGCCAGGAAGATTATGTGGCCGGGGCGCGCTACAAATTGGCGGTCGACAATCCGGTCGGTGGCGATGGCAAGTTCCTGCCCGGCACGGAGCTATTCGCCGGCGAGCATGTGTTCAAGGTGAACGGGCGCGTGATCGAGGTGCTTAAGCTGCGTGGCATGCTGGTGCATGAAGAGGCGCTGCAGCACAGTTATCCGCACTGCTGGCGACACAAGACACCGATCATTTTCCGCGCCACGCCACAATGGTTCATCGGCATGGACAGCGCCGGGTTGCGCGCCAAGGCGCTGGCCGAGATCAAGAAGGTCGCCTGGGTACCGGACTGGGGGCAGGCGCGCATCGAGGGCATGGTGGTGAATCGCCCGGACTGGTGCATTTCGCGCCAGCGCACCTGGGGGGTTCCGATCGCGCTGTTTCTGCACAAGGAAACCGGCAAGCTGCATCCGGACACGCCGCGCCTGATTGAAGAGGTCGCGAAACGCATTGAACAGAAGGGCGTGGATGCCTGGTTCGACCTCGCTGCATCCGAGTTGCTGGGCAAAGATGCCGACCTTTATGAAAAGGTCACGGACATTCTGGATGTATGGTTCGACTCGGGGGTCACCCATGGTTGCGTGCTCGAAGCGCGCCCGGAATTGCAGTTTCCCGCCGATCTCTACCTGGAAGGTTCCGACCAGCATCGCGGCTGGTTCCAGTCATCGCTCCTGTCGTCGGTCGCGATCCACGGCACGGCGCCCTACAAAGCCGTGCTGACCCACGGCTTCACCGTGGATGCCAAGGGCATGAAAATGTCCAAGTCCAAGGGCAACACCATTGCGCCGCAGCAGATCATCAAGACCCAGGGCGCGGACATCCTGCGCCTGTGGGTGGCGGCCACCGACTACCGCACCGAGATGAATATCTCGGACGAGATCCTGACGCGCATCGCCGACTCCTACCGGCGCCTGCGCAACACCGCGCGCTATCTGCTTTCGAACCTGGCTGGTTTCGACCCGGCGCGTGACCTGCTCCAACCGGCGGAGATGCTGGCGCTCGACCGCTGGGCGCTCAACCGCGCGCGTTCGTTGCAACTGGATATTGTGGCCGCCTACGACAGCTATAACTTCCACGTCATCTACCAGCGCCTGCACCAGTTCTGTTCCGTCGATATGGGTGGCTTCTATCTGGATGTGCTCAAGGACCGGGTGTACACAGCGCGTGCCGACAGTGTTGCGCGGCGTTCCGCTCAGACCGCCATGCACCACCTGCTGGAAGCGCTGGCCCGCTGGATGGCGCCGATTCTGAGCTTCACGGCCGAGGAGATCTGGCGAAACATGCCGGGCAGTCGCGGCGCGAGCGTGCTGCTCGAAACCTGGTACACGCTGCCGGAGGACCCGGCACAGGACGAGCTGACCAGCGAGGCGTACTGGGACAAGGTGCTGGTAGTGCGCGAGCAGGTGGCGCGTGAACTGGAAAAGGCGCGCGTGGCCGGCGTGCTCGGCGCGTCACTTGAGGCCGAGGTCGATCTCTATGTCGACGCCGAGCTGCGCACGCTGCTCACGAAGCTTGGCGAAGAACTGCGCTTCGTGCTGATTACTTCCGAGGCGCGCGTGCACGATCTGGCGGCGAATCCATCCGCCGGCATCGAAACCGGGCTCAAGGGTCTGCGCGTGCAGGTCAATCCGTCGGCGCATGTGAAGTGCGCGCGCTGCTGGCACCGGCGCGCCGATGTGGGCGCGAATGCCGAACACTCGCAACTATGCGCGCGCTGTGTCACGAATGTCGCCGGACAGGGCGAAATGCGGAGGATCGCCTGATGTTCAAATTTCTCTGGATCGTCGCAGTGGTTGGCATCGCCGACCAGGTCACGAAATATTACGCGCTCCTGCATCTCCGGAGTTCGGACATTGCCTTGACACCGTTTCTGAAATTCTCGCTGGCGTTCAACACCGGCGCGGCCTTCAGCTTCCTCAGCGATGCCGGTGGCTGGCAGAACCTGTTCTTTGTGGCCGTGGCGTTTGTGGTGTCGGTCATTATCCTGTTCATGATCCGGCGCCTGGGGACGAACGACACGCAGGTGGCCGTGGCGCTGATGCTGGTGCTGGGCGGTGCCGTGGGCAACGTGATCGATCGGGTGCGTTTTGGCTATGTCGTGGATTTCATCGATGTCTATTACCGCGCCTGGCACTGGCCGACCTTTAATATCGCGGACTCGGCCATCAGCATCGGTGCCGTCCTGCTGGTGCTGGATGCCTTGGGCATCACTTGGCGGCGTCGTTCCGGCTAACGCCTCTGCTGAGAGTGGCTGAGCTAGTGTAGCGCTTCACAATTGACGGAACATTGCTTGTTCGTAATGTAGGTCGGCCTTCAGGCCGACATGTCGGGCTAAAGCCCGACCTACAGGGGGGCTCCGGGAAGCTATCAGTACCAAACAGAATGAAGCACTACACTAGGAACCCATGAAGCACGCACGCAAAACGGGTCTCCCTTGTATACCCCCATCTGTAGGAGCGGCCTCCTGGCCGCGATTTATTTCATTCGCGACCGGAGGTCGCTCCTACAGAGGCTTTTGTATGCTCCCACCCCGATGTGATGGGAGCTTTCGGAAGGTGTTGCACAGAAATGTAGGGCGAGCTAGCGCGTGGCCCACCGATCGAGATTTGTTGGGTTTCGCTGCGCTCTACCCTTACCTACATGAGAGGCATATTTCTATAAGTATGGTTAATGCAATTCAACCGGGCAGCCGCGTCACGCTGCATTACACGCTCTCCCTTGCGGATGAAACCATCGTGGACAGCACCCGTGAAGCGGAGCCCATCACATTCCAGATCGGAAGCGGGGCGCTGATCGACATGCTGGAATGCCGGCTCTTCGGCCTGCACGCGGGCGAACAGCGTCGTTTTGAGATCAGTGCCGCACAGAGCCAGCTCCCGACCGACGCGGAAGCCGTACAGGTCATGGCGCGCAGCGATTTCCCCGCGGACATGGTGCTTGAAACAGGGCAGGTGCTTGGTTTTGTCATGCCCTCCGGCGAGGAGGTGCCGGGCCTGATCGTTAGCATCTCGGACTCGGAGGTGGTTGTCGATTTCTCGCATCCGCTGGCCGGACGTGACCTCATCTTCGATGTGGAGATTCTGGCTGTCGGAGCGGATTGATTACCTGGCTGTTCCTGTACCCGACATAATGCCGAGGAGGCCATCAAACTATGCACCTTCCTGCGGTTCCTGGCTGGAAAAGCCATGTCGAGTGATATGGGACAGGTGGCCCTATCAAAAATACGTAGGGTGCGCCCTGCGCACCAAGCCACGGTTCAGCGAAGCCAACGGTGCGCAGGGCGCACCCTACAAAACTTATCTTCGATGTGGAGATTCTGGCGGCTGAACCGACCTGATTGCCTGGTTGTCCCAACGAACGCCATAATGGTCCGCTAATTCCACTGACTTCGCGACATGCACGTAATTCTCGCCAACCCCCGCGGCTTCTGCGCCGGTGTCGACCGCGCCATCGAAATCGTCGAGCAGGCGCTGGCGCGCTTCGGTGCGCCGATCTATGTGCGCCACGAGGTGGTGCACAACCGCTTCGTGGTCGAGAACCTGCGCGCCAAGGGTGCGGTGTTCGTGGAAGAACTCGATGAAGTTCCGGACGGTGCCACGGTCATCTTCAGCGCGCACGGCGTGTCGCAGGCGGTGCGCCAGGCCGCCGCGGTACGTGGCCTTACCGTGTTCGACGCCACCTGCCCGCTGGTCACCAAGGTGCATGTGGAAGTTGCCCGGCAGCGCCGCCACGGCACCGAGGTGGTGCTCATCGGCCATGCCGGCCACCCGGAAGTGGAAGGCACCCTCGGCCAAGCCGCGGACGGCATGTACCTCATTGAAACCGTCGAGGACGTTGCGCGGCTTACGGTGCGCGACCCGGAGAATCTTTCTTACGCCACACAAACCACGTTATCGCTCGACGATACCGTGCGAGTTGTCGAGGCGCTGCGCGAGCGTTTCCCGAAGATTCACGGCCCGAAAAAGGATGACATTTGCTACGCCACCCAAAACCGTCAGGACGCCGTGCGCACGCTCGCGCGCCAGTGCCAGGTGGTGCTGGTGGTGGGTTCGGCCAACAGCTCCAACTCCAACCGCCTGCGCGAAGTGGCCGAGGCACAGGGCGCAAGCGCCTGGATGATCGACGGCCCCGATGACATCCGCCGCGAGTGGCTGGATGGCGCCGAAACCATCGGCCTCACCGCCGGCGCTTCCGCACCGGAAGTGCTGGTGCAACGCGTCGTGGAGCGGCTGCGCGAGTGGGGCGTGCTGACGGTGAATGAACAGGCCGGCGTGCCGGAAGGCGTTGAGTTTCCCGTGCCGCGGGAACTTCGGTGATGTAGGGTGCGTCCTACGCACCCTACGGCGGCTCTCGCAATAGCCCGCGTAGGTCCGATTAGCGCAGCGTAATCGGACGCATGTCAGCTGGCACCTCCTACTTCCACCGCCACCTCTCCGCACCAATCCGCCGGATACATACCGGCCGTCACGTAACGATGGAAGGTGGAATACGGCCAATCCCGCACCCGTTGGACGTGGCCGTGTTTCAGCCCGCGTAGGTCCGATTAGCGAAGCGTAATCGGACGCATGTCAGCTGTCGCCCTCTACTTCCACCGCTACATCCCCACACCAATCCGCCGGATACATACCGGGCCGTCATCTAACGATGGAAGGCGGAACGGCGCCCGGTTCGGGGTAAGGCGCGGGAGAAGCCGCTTCCGATAAGCTACCTCAAGCTGAAATCACTGTCACCGGACGGCAGGGGTCATGACGCAAGGCAAGTGCTCCAGTAATACCACCCAGGCGTCGATGACGTTCGAGCAGGTGCACGGTGAAGAACCAGATGCCGCCGGGGATGAAGGCGCGCCGGTAGTTGGGCCTGTCCGTTTGGCGTGAGGGGGTCCGGTGGAAATCATACAGATTACCAGCCCGGAACCAACATGCGTCCGATTACGCTGCGCTAATCGGACCTACGCTTGCTGAGGCAATGCGCTGGTCGTAGCTGTTAGAAACACGATCTGCAGCAGCCTGAGCTAAAGTCGTAACACTTTGCTGCGAACTTGGCATGGCTTCTGAACCACCTATGCTGCCTTCGACAAAGATAGTCACCTTTCCGTCGGCAGTGGTATCTCGGCCATTGAATCTCCTTCCGTCACGCCACTCGCCCACGTACCTGCCATTGGTCCATGTGTACGTGCCCTGTCCACTCCGTTTTCCTCCTGAATAACTACCCTCGTATCGTGACCCGTTAGACCATGTGGTCGTGCCTTGGCCCTCTGGCATATCGGCATTGAACTGACCTTCGTAATTCTACTGTGTTAAAAAACATGGCATACTCCGCCTATCTTCAGCCACTGCA
>CAYHES010000005.1:0-38288 GCA_964355495.1 uncultured Acidiferrobacterales bacterium | reverse complement strand
GATTCAACACAGCGTGGGCAGACGAAAGCCCTGTCTGCCCACCCTACCCGGCTTCACAATTGACGGAACATTGCTTGTTCGTAATGTAGGTAGGCCTTCAGGCCGACATGTCGGGCTAAAACCGCAAGCAGGCCATCCCTGGCCTGCGGCCCTCGCCTCGATCCCATCGGCGAAGCCCGACCTACAGGGGGCTCCGGGAAGTTAAAAGTTAACGTAGGGTGCGCCCTGCGCACCGATTCAGGTTCGACTGGGTCAATGGTGCGTGGAACGCACCCTGCGAGCTGCCAGACCGCACCGCGACACCTGTCCGTCATTCCCGCGCCATGCCTTCGCGGGGGCTGCCAGGGGGCGGTGCGAAAATCCGCCGGGCCGGCATCCGGATTTCCCTAGCGCAGCCCCGCCAGCTCCTGCAACAGCCGCCAGTTTTTCAGGCGGTCGTCCTGCGCCTTCAGGAGTTCCGGAGAGGGCTTGCCCTCCTTGTCGAAGTTCTTGGCGAAGCGGCCCTCGGTGCGCGCGAACGCGACGAAGTCGATGGTCTCGCCCTTGGGGGTGACGAACCAGTCGTCCTTGCGCGCCGGGTTGCCCTGGAGCGAGAGCCGCTCTTTCATCCGCTCCCCGGCGCGCGGGTCGTGGACCAGCAGCGGGAAGGCACGCGAGTCCACCGCGAGCTTCGACTGGCCGAAGGCCGCGTCGTCGCCGATGCCGTGCTCGGGCATGCACGGCGCGTAGGTAATCACCACCGCGGGGCCGGGGTATTCGTTGGCGGCCAGGATCGCGCGGTAGAAATGATTGATGTGCGCCGGCGTGGTCTGGGCCACGAACACGCCCGGGTGCATGATCGCGATCTGCGCCAGCTCCTTGCGCTGCTCGCTCTTGCCGTGCTCGTGCTTGCCGTAGGCCGACATCTTCGCGTCCTGCGCGGTGAAGGTGGCGGTCGAGCTCTGGCCGCCGGTGTTGGAGTACACCTGGGTGTCGAGCACCAGCACCTTGATGTCCATGCCGCTCATCAGCATGCGCGACAGCGACTGGAAGCCGATGTCGAGCATGGCACCGTCGCCACCCAGCACCCACAGGCGCTTGCTCTGGAAGCCCTGGCGATTCCACATGGCGCGCACGCCCATGGCCACCGCCGGGGCGTTTTCGAACAGCGAGTTGGTCCACGGCACCTGGTAGGGGTTGTACGGCCAGGTCGAGCCGAACACGGTGTTGCAGCCGGTGGCGGCGACGATGCCGACCGATTGCTCGCCGTAGGCGAAATTCGTGGCCGCCAGCATCATGCGGATCGCGGTCGCCTCGCCGCAGCCCATGCACGAGGCCGCGCCGCCGGTGTAGAGCAGCGTGGACTGCTTGAGCATGATGTCGGCCAGCACCTTGTCCTGGATGTAGTGGCGCGGTGTGTCGGGCAGCTCGCGGAACAGGCGCGCGGCGGCGCGGAACCGCCCCATCAGCTCCGCGTTCTTCGGCACCATGGTGAGCGCCGCGTGCGAACCGCAGGCCTGCACGCACTCGCCGCAGCCCTTGCACTTGGAGGGGTCGGTCATGAGATAAAACATGCCACCCTCGTGCCCCTTGCGCGCCGGCACGTCGAAGTACTTGGTGGTCCTGGCGAACTGTGCGCCGAGAAAGGCGGCGTTCGGATCGGCGGCGAGCTTTTCCAGGAGCGCGGCGTGCGCACCCGCCGGCACCACCTTGGCGAGGATCGCGGTGTCCGGGCACTGGGTCACGCACTCCATGCAACCGACGCACTTCGCGGCGTCGAGCACCGGCAGGTCCGGGGCGATGTTGGAGAAATCGCGCATCGCGCCGGTGCCGGCCGGCACCCACGAGAGGCCGGCGGTCTCGTCGGCCGGCAGGCCGAGTTCGGCGCTGCCGTCATCGTAGGCGTCCACCACCTTGCGGGTGAAGTCGTCGCTGCCGATGAGGCGGATCTTGATCGAGTCGAGCGAACGGGTCATGGTGTTATATTCTCTATAAGATCGCTTGCCGCAAAGGCGCAAAGGACGCAAAGATTTCTGTTTGACTGATCTGCGCTTTTCTTTGCGTCCTTTGCGCCTTTGCGGCAGAAATTCATACAAAACTTCTCAGGCGCGCGCCGTGGCCGGGGCGAGGCGCGTGAAATCGATCTCGCGTACCTCGCTATAGCCGCGCCGCACGGCCGCGAGGTTGGCCTCGACCACCTTGGCGCCGCGCCGGCCGAAGTATTTCTCCAGCGCCTTGCCGACCGCGGCAAAGAGTTCATCATCGCTGAGTCCCTTTTCCCGTACGAACGGCACCGCGCGCAGGAACACCCCGAGCAGCACGATGCCCTGCATGCGCAGCGAGAGATCCGGCGTGGCGGCGAGTTCGCGCGCCACGCCGACGGCGTCCATATAAAGCACGCGCACCTTGCGGTGGCGGATGGTCATCTGCGAGTCGGCGGGGATCTGCGCCCAGGCCTCGGTGTCGCTCGCCGCGCGGCTCTGCACGAACAGCGTGCCGCCTTCGCGCAGCCCGAGCAGCGGATCGGAGGTCTCGAAGGCGTTGATGTCGTGCACCGGCACGAAGTCCACGTACACGACCTCGGAGTGCTCGCGGATCGGCTCGGGGGCGATGGTGAGGTAATAGTTGGTCGGTAGGCCCTTCTTGTCGGAGCCGTACTTGGGGAAGGCCTGCACATACAGGCCGAACACCTCCTCGACCAGCGAGGCGATGACCTTGTTGGTGGTGACCGAGCCGAAGCCGCCGACCGAGTGGCCGCGCATCGAGAACGCGCCCTGCGGGCGCACGTCCGGATTGTGGCGGCGCTCGAGTGCGCTCGGGTGGCGGATGCCGAGCGAGAAGAAGCGCTTGCCGTCCTCTACCATGTTCTGCGCGGTGGCGATGATGTCGCCGACGCGCACGTCGCGCGAGCCGAGCCCGTAGACGCCGGAGAAGAAACGCGGCATGCGAAAATCGGCCTCCTCGCTCGCGTGGTCGGCGAACGCCGCCTTGGCTTCGAGGGTGAGCGGGTTGTCCTTGGCGAGCGGGTTGTCCATGCGCTCGATGACCGAAATCGCCTTGCAGTTTTTGAGCGCCGCGACCAGCTCGCGCGCCGGGAACGGGCGGAAGCTGGTGACGTGCAGCAGCCCGACCTTCCAGCCGAACTTGGCGCGCACCCAGTCCACCGCCGGGCGCGCGGTTTCCAGCACCGTGCCGAGGCCGACGATGGCGTACTCAGCGTCCTCGATCCGGTAGCCGTCGACGAAGTCGTAGCGCCGCCCGGTCAGGCGATGGAACTCCGCGAACGCCTCCTTCAGGTGGCGCGGCACCTCGTCGTACCACTGGCGCTGCGCGATCTTGCCCTTCATGTAGGCGTCCTGGTTCTGCACCGTGCCGGTCTGGAGCGGATTGGCGGGATCGAAGAGATTCGTCAGCCGCGCGCGCGGCGCGCCGATGTATTCCTTCATCATCTCCGGTTCGGCGAGGCACACGTTCTCGATGGTGTGCGTGGTGAGGAAGCCGTCCTGCACCGAGAAGAACGGCGTGGCCGAGGCCTCGGCGGCGCGCCGTGCGATCAGCCCGAGGTCGTGTGCCTCCTGCACGGTGCGTGCGAACAGCGTGCCCCAGCCGCAGTCGGCCACCGCCATGATGTCGTCGTGGCCGGCGTGCACGTTGAGCGCGTGCGAGGTGAGCGCGCGCGCGCCGATGTGGAACACCACCGGCAGGCGCTTGCCGGCGATGGTGTACAGCACCTCCTTCATCAGCACCAGCCCCTGGCCGGAGGTGAAATTGGTCACGCGCCCGCCGGCGAGCGCGAAGCCCTCGCAGGCCGAGGCCGAGGAGTGCTCGCTCTCGGGTTCGAGGAAGAACAGATCGTCGCCCCACAGGTTCTTGCGGCCGTTGGCGACCGCCAGTTGGTAGCCGCTGCCCATGTTGGTCGAGGGCGTGATCGGATAGGCGCAGGCGCCGTCGCTGATGTGCTGTTCCACCCACACCACGGCCGCCGAGCCGTCGGCCGTGGTCCAGTTACCGGGGTAGGGGGCATTCAAGTCTGCGGTGCTCACGTGATCTTCGGCCATCGGAGGGAAGAGAATAATAAAAGCGAACGGTCAAGTCTGCAATCGCCGGGTGACGTGGTGGGTGCGGCACCGCCGTCCCCGACGGGTTTGGGGACAATCGGGGTCATTTCTGTGCGCTCCTGCCGGGACGCCAATATCCATTATGATGGTCTCCATGAATAACCGGAAACCCTGCCGGACCCGCCCGCACCCATGACCGATTCCCGGCGCTCCGCATTCGAGCAAGGCCTGGCCAGGCTGCCTGAGGCGCTGCGTGCAAATACCCGCACACACGGGTCCGTGATCGCTGCGCAGCTCGCCGACCTGCCGGTCCGTGCACAGGGAGAGAACTGGCTCGACGTCGCGCCACGGGTGCTGGCCGTGAGCGAGTTTGTGGCACGTGCCTGCGAGACACGGCCGGAGTTGTTGCCGGACCTCATCCAAAGCGGCGATCTGTTTTGCGCGTATGCGAGCGGTGAATTGCGCCGCCGTGTACAGACCGCCGTGGCGGGGTGCGCGGACGAGCCTTCCCTCAAGACGGCTTTGCGCAGGCTGCGTCAGCGCGAGATGGTGCGCATCGCCTGGCGTGATCTGGCCGGCTGGGCGAATCTCGAAGAAACCGTCACGACTCTTTCGGCGCTGGCCGACGCCTGCCTTGATGCGGCGCTGGCGAAACTATACGAGTGGGCTTGCGCGCGCGAGGGCGCGCCCAGGGAGCAAGGCACCGATACCGCAGCCAGGTTCGTGGTGCTGGGCATGGGCAAGCTCGGCGGCGAGGAGCTCAACTTTTCCTCCGACATCGACCTTATCTTTTGTTATTCGGAAGAGGGTGAGACCGACAAGCGCGGCTTGAGCAATCATGAGTTCTTCGTGCGCCTCGGCCAGCGCCTGAACCAGGCGCTCAATGAGCAGACCGCTGACGGTTTCGTGTTCCGCGTTGACATGCGCCTGCGCCCGAACGGCGCGAGCGGGCCGCTGGCATTGTCGTTCGACGCCATGGAGCAGTACTACCAGGCACATGGGCGCATGTGGGAACGTTACGCGCTTATCAAGGCGCGCGTGGTGGCCGGCGATCCGGCCACCGGGGCGGAGATGCTGCAGCGCCTGCGGCCGTTCGTGTTCCGAAAATATCTCGACTACACCGCGGTGGAAGAAATCCGCGCGCTCAAGGCCAGCATCCACCGTGAGTTGTTGCGCAAGGGCATCGAGTCCAACATCAAGCTCGGGCCGGGCGGCATTCGCGAGGTCGAGTTCATCGGCCAGGCCTTTCAGCTGATCCGTGGCGGGCGCGACCTGCGCTTCCAGGAGCGGCGCATCCTGCCGGTGCTCGCGTACCTCGCCGACGAAGGCGACCTGACGCTGCAGGCGGTGAGCGATCTGTCGGGCGCGTACAAATTCCTGCGCAATACCGAACATCGCTTGCAGGAGATCCGCGACCAGCAGACCCAGGTGTTGCCGACCAATGATCTCGACCGGCTGCGCGTGGCGGTCGGCATGGGATTTGACGACTGGCCGGGTTTTCATGCCGTCCTCACGCGTCACATGCAGCGTGTGCACGAACACTTCAATTCGGTATTCGCCGCGCCGCAGGGCGAAGCGCCGGCCGCGGATGAGCAGGGCCTGCATGCGCTCTGGGCCGGGACGCTCGAAGAGTCCATCGCGCGCGAGGTATTGCAGGCCGCCGGTTTCGTCGATGCCGGAACAACCCTCGATCTGCTGAAAGGCCTGCGTGCGGGCGGCGCCTACAGCGCGCTGTCCGCGAACGGCCGCGAACGCCTCGACAAACTCATGCCGCTGTTGCTGGGCGCCGCCGGGCTCACGCCGGAACCGCAGACCACGCTCGCGCGCCTCATCGCCTTCGTCGAGGCCATCGGCCGGCGCTCGGTGTATCTGGCGCTGTTGGTCGAGAATCCGCTGGCGCTGTCGCAGCTCGTGAAGCTGTGCTCGGCGAGCGAGTGGATCGCACGTTACCTCAACCAGCACCCGATTTTGCTCGACGAACTGATGGATGCGGTCAGCCTGTATGCGCCGCTCACGCGCGAGGCACTCGCCGCCGAGTTGCAGAGCCGGCTGGCGCGCCTGCCGGTGGACGACTTGGAAGCGCAGATGGAGGCGTTGCGCGAATTCCGCAACGGCCATGTGTTGCGCGTGGCGGCGGCCGACGTCGGCCCCGGTCTCACCCCGGACGAGATCGGCCGGCATCTCGGACACATCGCCGAGGTGATCGTGGCGCAGGCGCTCGCGCTTGCGCACGATGATCTGGTGCTCAAGCATGGCCGCCCGACGTTCGCGCAACCGGTTCGACAGGCTCACGGCAGGGTCGGCGAGACCATCCACCCCGGCTTCGCGGTAATAGCCTACGGCAAGCTAGGCAGCCTGGAGCTTGGTTACACCTCCGATCTCGACATGATTTTCCTGCATGGCGCCGGGCAGGAGGGCGGTGTTACCGATGGCGCACGCCCGATTGCGAACGAGGTGTTTTTCGCGCGGCTCGGACAGCGCCTCATTCATATCCTCACGGCACGCACCGGCGGCGGCATTCTTTATGAAGTGGATACGCGCCTGCGCCCGAGCGGGCACTCCGGCATGCTGGTGACCAGCCCGGCGGCGTTCCGCGAGTACCAGGATTCACATGCCTGGGTGTGGGAGCACCAGGCCCTGATCCGCGCCCGGCCGATTGCCGGGGACGCCGCCCTGGCCCGGGTTTTCGAGGAAATTCGCGCCGCCACCCTGTGCCGGGAGCGCGACCCGGAAACCCTGCGCAGCGAGGTGGCGGCCATGCGCGAGCGCATGCACGCGGCGCAGGCGCCGCACGAGCCCGGCGAAATCAACCTCAAGCACGACCCGGGCGGTATGATTGATGTGGAATTTATGGTGCAATATGCGGTATTACGCTGGGCGCATGACCACCCGGAGCTGATTCGGCACCGGGGCAACATCCCCCTCCTGGAAGCGTTGCAAGCGCGCGGGCTGCTGGACCCCGCGCAGGCCGGCCTGTTGCGGGACGCCTACCACCGGTATCTCGGTGTCGAGCAGCGTCTCAAGCTCATGGAACGCCGGCCGCTGGTGGCGCCGCGGGAGCTGGGCGATTTTCCGCAACGGGTGCGGGCGCTGTGGCGGGAGTGGTTTGAATAGTTAATGTAGGGTGCGCTTGCGCACCGATCGGCGCTTATCGAGGCCAATGGTGCGCAGGACGCACCCTACGGGAATCGAGGCATTTCGTGACGCAGGAGAAAACGATGTCGATGTCCGACCGAGACGGTGTCATCTGGTACGACGGCAAGCTCGTAGCGTGGCGCGATGCGACCACCCATGTGCTGACGCATACCCTGCACTACGGCATGGGTGTGTTCGAGGGCGTGCGCGCCTACGAGACACCCAAGGGCACGGCCATATTCCGCCTGCCGGCGCATACCGACCGGTTATTCCGTTCGGCGCACATCCTCGGCATGGCCATTCCTTATAGTAAGGACGAAATCAATGAAGGCACACTCGCTGCCGTGCGCGAGAACAACCTCAAGTCGGCTTACATCCGCCCGATGTGTTTCTATGGCAGCGAGGGCATGGGCCTGCGCGCCGATAACCTGAAGGTGCATGCAATTGTGGCGGCCTGGACCTGGGGCGCGTACATGGGCGAGGAAGGGCTGCTCGCCGGCATCAAGGTGCGCACCTCGTCCTACAACCGCCACCACATCAACATCACCATGTGCCGAGCCAAGGCCAACGGCCAGTACATGAACTCGATGCTGGCGTTGCGCGAGGCGCTCGCCTCCGGTTGCGACGAGGCGCTGCTGCTCGATACCGAAGGCTACGTGTCCGAGGGCAGCGGCGAGAACCTGTTCATCGTGCGCGATGGCGTGCTGGTCACGCCCGACCTGACCTCGGCACTGGACGGCATCACGCGTGCCACCGTCATGCAGCTGGCCGGCGAGCTTGGCATCAAGGTGGTGGAGAAGCGCATCACGCGCGACGAAGTGTACATCGCCGACGAGGCGTTCTTCACCGGCACCGCCGCCGAAGTGACGCCGATCCGCGAACTCGACGGCCGCAAGATCGGCATCGGCAAGCGCGGCCCGATCACCGAGAAGTTGCAGACCCTGTACTTCGACGTGGTGCATGGCCGCAACGGCGGTCATCCGGAGTGGTTGACGCTGGTTAAATAAATGTAAATGTGTGCTTGTGTCGTACAGGACGTACCAATGCCGCGAGCGCAGGGATGCGCCGGAGCGGCCGCACCGATCATCTGAATGGTGCGCAGGGCGCACCCTACGAAGGAAAAGGCCATGGCAAGTGTACAACCGAGCAAAACGAAAGAGATTCCCGCCAACGCGCAGAATCGCTACGAAATAACGCGCGCCGAACTGCCGGCACATTGCCCGATGCCGGGCATGAGCCGGTGGAATTCGCACCCGCACGTTTTTCTGCCGATCGAAGAAACGGGCGAGGCGCGCTGCCCGTACTGCGGAGCGCTGTACGTACTCAAGCAAACCAAATAATGGACTTTCACATACTCCCCCTCTCCCTAGTGAATGGGGCTTCATTCACTAGGGATGGGGAGAGGGTGGGTCGTTCCCCACGCAACCCCGCATTCCACATACGTCACGACCCCCTCCCCCTCAGGGAGAGGGACGGGGAGTTTGTAGGGTGGGCATCGCCCACCACAAGCAGCTCCGCTCGCCGCCCCTATTTTAGTCGAGAGTCGAAAGTCCGCAGGGTGTGTTCCACGCACCGCACTACGGCCGGTGCGTGGAACGCACCCTGCATGACTAACTCCAGTTCCCTCTCCCCGCTTGCGGGGTGGGGTGAGGGCGTAAAATGCGGCCAGTAGTAATCTGGGCCTTCACCGACGGCAAGGCCGGCCACGAAAATCAGACGCGCGGACTGCTCGCCGCGCTGGCCCGCCGCCACCCGGTGGATGCCCGCTGGATTAATGTCCCCGCCTACGCATCGGTACTCTCAAGCCTCATGACGCGTCGTTTTCTGCCCGGTGTCGGCCTGCCGCCGCCCGATCTCCTGATCGGCGCCGGACACCGCACCCATCTGCCGCTGCTGGCCGCGCGCCGTGCACACGGCGGCCGCACGATTGTGCTCATGAAGCCGTCGCTGCCGCGCGCGTGGTTCGACCTGTGTGTAATCCCGGAGCACGACACTGTAACTGGCGCGAATGTGCTCACCACGCGCGGTGCACTCAATCCGGTGGAACCGGGCAAGAAAAATGCGCGTGCCGGGCTGATCCTGATTGGCGGCCCGTCACGCCACCATGGCTGGAGCGAGAATGAAATTCTCAGTCAGGTCGAGTCCATCGTCACCAGAGAGAACGACATCGACTGGGCACTCACCACCTCGCGCCGCACGCCGTCGTCCACCACGGCGCGCCTGCGCGCGCTGACGTTCAAGAACCTCACGGTAGTGCCAGTGACCGAGACCGGTCCGGGCTGGTTGGCGGTACGCCTGGCGAGCGCCGCACAGACGTGGGTCACGGAGGACAGCGTATCCATGATGTACGAGGCGTTGACTGCCAACGCCGCAACCGGTGTACTCAGCGTGCCGGCGAAGCGCGAATCGCGCATTGCGCGCGGCATCGCCGCGCTCAGCCGCGATGGTCTCGTGACACACTTTGCCGACTGGCAGCACGGCCGCAGACTGGCGCCTCCCGCCGTGCCCTTCAATGAAGCAGCGCGGGTGGCTGCTTGGATCGGTGAAAAATGGCTATTGACCCGGCACGATTGTTCTTGACCGAAGGTCGGCGCGACGCGCATCGCCGGGCTTGCGTGTGGGTACGGTCGTGCCGGGTCAATAGCAAAAACTATAAAGAATTTTGTTTATTGCGGCGGCATGACGATCTTGTTGTCAGCCCCGCACAATCATTCGCCCAGAAGGCATATTCAAATGCATGCATGCCGCCGCAATAAACGCCTGACCGTGGTGCAGATGCTGCCGGCGCTGGAGAGCGGTGGCGTGGAGAAGGGCACGCTCGAGGTCGGCAAGTATCTTGTCGACCATGGCCACCGCTCGATCGTCATCTCGGCCGGTGGGCGCCTGGTGGCGCAACTCGAACGCGAGGGCAGCGAACATATCGCCTGGCCGGTGGGCGCCAAGCGCCTCTCCACGCTGCGCTACATCTGGAAGGTGCGCGAGTTCCTGGCGCGCGAAAAGCCGGACATTCTGCATCTGCGCTCGCGCCTGCCGGCGTGGATCGGGTACCGCGCATGGAAGGGTCTGCCGCCCGGGACTCGCCCGCATCTCGTCACCACCGTGCATGGACCCTACACGCCCGGGCGTTACTCGTCGGTGATGGTGCGTGGCGAGCGTGTCATCGCGATCTCGGACATGATCCGCGTTTACATACTGAAAAATTACCCGTGGGTGGATCCGGCCATTATTCGCATCATCCCGCGTGGCGTTGACCCGCAAGCCTATCCGCATGGCTACCAGCCACCGGCCGAGTGGCTCGCCAAATGGCACGCGCAGTACCCCGGGCTTGCAGGAAAATACGTCATTACCTTGCCGGGGCGACTTACACGCTGGAAGGGGCAGGAGGATTTGATTCGCATCATCGCCGGCCTGAAAAAGCGTGGCCTGCCGGTGCACGGCGTGCTGGTGGGCGATGCCCACCCGCGCAAGCAACACTACGCCGACGAGTTGCGTGCGCAGGTGCGCGCCGCCGGTCTGGAGGCAGACATTACACTCACCGGTCATCGCGCTGATGTGAAGGAAATCATGGCGGTGTCGAACGTGGTCTTGTCGCTGTCGCTCGACCCGGAGGCATTCGGGCGCGTGTCACTCGAAGCGCTTACCCTCGGCGTGCCGGTTGCGGCTTACGATCATGGCGGTGTCGCCGAACAACTCGCCGCCGTCTTTCCGGAAGGGCGCATCCCGGTTGGCGACACGCAGGCGGCGGAAGAAAAGCTCGCACGCTGGTATCGCCAACCTCCGGCGGTGCCAACCACCCACCCCTTTACCCTTGCGCGCATGCTGCGCTCCACGCTGGAGGTCTATTTTGAATTGGCAGACGGTTAAGAGCCTCACCCACGTCCAGATTGGTGCTTTTCTGGCGTTGTTGATCGTCGCGGTCATGCCCAACTTTGGCCTCAAATACGGCGCCGGCCCGGCCCTGCCGGCCGCGCTGCTCGCGCTGCTCGGTGGGTGGCTGGCGTGGAAGCAGCGCGCGGCGGTGTTCGCCGCGCCAGCGACGCGCCGCCTGACTATTGTGTTCGCATTGTTGCTGGTGCCGGTGCTGATATCGATTCCGGCTTCGTACGACGTGCGTTACTCATTCAATGTTGCCATCGCGCTGGTAGCGTATTACTTCACGGGTCTGGCATTGCTGCGGGTGCTGCGCGGGGACGTCGAACGTGCGTGGCTCGCGAAGTGGATCCTGTTCGTGCTCATGTTCTGGGTCGCGGACAGCCTGGTACAGTATATTTCTGGAAGGGATCTGTTTGGTATTTCGATCACAGACGACTTTCGGGTCTTGGGTCCTTTCAAGGATTCACTGCGCCAGCCGACGCTCATCGCCTTGCTGTTGCCGGCGGCGCTCTGGTTTCTGTTGCGCAAGGGGACGATCACGACGCTGACCTTTTTCGCCGCCGCCGGGTTTGTCGCCATGCTCGGAGGGGTGCGCATGGTGTTCGTGATGCTGGTGGTTGTCGCCGCGGGGCTCTACCTCAAGCTGCCGCGTTGGCGCTGGAAACTACCCTCGTTGCTGCTGGCCTTCGCGTTGCTGCTGACGGCGATGAGCCTGTCTCCAGAAATGCAGTTGCGCATAAAACGTATGAGCGAAGTCAGGGATCTTAATTTCGAGTCGATCAATTTACCCCTCGGGTATCGTCCCGTGATCTGGGAAACCGCGAGCCACATGCTGCTCGCCCGGCCACTGACCGGTATCGGTGCCGGCGCCTTCGCCAAGGCGTATGATGATTTCTCTACGCGCAAGAGCGATGTGTTTCGTAGCGGCGCAGTTGAGAATGTGTACCACGCCCATCAAGCGTATTTCGCCATGGCGGCCGAAACCGGATTGCCGGGCCTGATTGGCCTTATTGTTGCCATCGGGTTGTGCGTGAAATGGTATAGAACGGCATCGCCGGGGAGGCGCGACCAGGCGTGGCCCTATGCGCTCGGCTTGATGGTGTATTTCTTTCCGTTCAATACCCAACCGCCGCTCTACCATGGCAACTGGGTGTTCCCGGTAATACTGCTGCTGTTCGCAACGCTGCTGGCCGCCCTGGATGGAGAGCCGTCCGCGAAAGACACAAACGTGCCGGAACGGGTATGATGCGGCCGATCCGAACGAGGACGTATCGATGAAGAAGACACTGAAAGAGCTGAGCCGTACCCTGCGCATCCCGTTCAACCGCTATTTTGCCTTCCGGCGGCTGAGGGCATATCACGCCGCGCCGCACAACATCGAGGAAACCGTGGATTGGGCGATGCGCTTCGGGCGTTACGGCTACTTCACCATTCACACGATGCAGAAGCGCTCTGAAATCATTGCGCTGGCCAAGGCCGTCGCGGCACTCAAGCCGAAGATCATTCTCGAGATCGGGACGGCGCGCGCCGGAACGCTGCTCGTCTGGTCGAGTATCGCATCGGAGAAGGTTATTACCTGCGACCTCGTGCACCGCAACGCGCAGCGTCCGCTACTTGAAGCCTTGCCACCGCCGGGCTCGACCTGCAAGGTGACCTTGCTCACCGGCAACTCGCATGATGCGGCGTTCAAGCAACGCGTGGCGCACGCGCTCAACGGGCAGAAGGCGGATTTCATTTTCATCGACGGCGATCACACCGAGTCCGGCGTTACCGCGGACTACGACGACTACAAGGGGTTCGTGCGTCCGGGCGGCATCATCGCCTTTCATGACATCGTCGAGAGCCAGCCGCTGGCGACCAATCAGGTCTATCACCTGTGGAAGAAGATCAAGCCCAAGGCGGTCACGGAGGAATTCGTGAACGACCCGAAGCAGTGCGGCTTTGGTATCGGCATTATCCGTATTCCCGAGGCGTAACGCCGGGACGGGCCCGTGGCGCGTCAGGCAGAGCGGATTATGCAGGTGCAACCTGCGTGCCCGAGATCGGGCGTTGATCACGCAAGCAGGACAATACAGCGTCAGTGATCAGTCAGGAAAAATACCCAGGCACAGAGAGTTATCAGGCCGCACGTCCGATTAATACGCGCAGGATCAGACCATGAAATTATCAGTCTATATAGTCACCCTGAATGAAGAAGAAAGACTGGAAAACACCCTGAAGGCAGCATCACAGGTAGCGGACGATATACTCGTTGTGGACAGCGGTTCCACCGATCGTACGGAAGAGATTGCACGAAAATGCGGGGCAAGATTCATCATTCATGAATGGAAGAATATTTCGTCACAAAAGCGCTTCGCACAAAACGAATGCCGTTATGACTGGGTTTTATCCCTGGATGCGGATGAAGTGTTGTCTGAAGCGCTGATCAAGGAAATTGGAGATATAAAGAAGACCGAAGAAATCCCGGGCCAGAATGCCTATAAGATAATAATCACGGCGATGTACCCGGGAGACAAGAAACCGCGATATTTCGCGAATCACTATAATCTGGTCCGGCTCTATAATCGTAAAAAAGCATCCATGCCGGATGAATTGACCCATGACAGGGTGGTGTTGGCCGAGGATTGCAGGGTTATCCAGCTAAAAAACGAAATCCATCACTTCTCGTACATCTCCCTCGCCAAGACCTGGCATAAATATAATGATCTTACTGACCAGCTGGTAAAAACAGCAATGGGGACGGGAAAAAGCTACTCAAAATTCAGATTGGTATTTGAATTCCCCGTCCAATTCCTGCGTTACTACATCCTGAGAGGACAATTTCTTCATGGATGGTGGGGATTTATATCGGCCGTTACCTCCGCCTATTTCCGTTTTTTGAAAATCGCCAAATATGTTGAATATCGGATGACAAAAGGAAAATCATAATCCCGTCAGCCTGAATCCGCGAGGGTGTGGTTCATTGCCGCCTGGCAATCAGCAAAAGATCCGCGGCGCTCGTTTCACAACATCTTGCCGAAGTAGACATTTGGCAGTCACGGGTAACGCATTATTCGCGTAATGCGCCGGCAAGTTGCTGCGCAATATGCGCAAAGGAGAAATGCCGCTCATAGAGCGCACGTGCTGTGCGACCATGGTGTTGAAGCCTTTCTGGATTGATGGCAAGGCGACCGACGGCATCCGCCAATTCATCCGGCCTGTCCGCAGTAACAAACGTGATGCCGGCTGCCGTTTCGCTGATTTTTGCGGGATAGGTTGGTGCCGAGCAGGTTACGACCGGTTTACCGCAGGCCAGCGCCTGAAAAACCTTATTGGGGATCACGCGCTGCGCCTTTGGGGTGGTGCCGAATACGCCGAGCAGAATGTCGGCGCGCCGAACGCGATCCGGGAGGTCGGCGTATGGCAACCAGTTCTCAAATGTCACGTTCGGCAACCCCGCCGCCTTCCTTTTGCAATCATCGAGCAGTGGACCGTTGCCGAGCAGTACCCAGTTTACCGGCGGACCCTGGTAAAGGCGCGCGGCTTCGATGATCACCCGTGGTCCCTGTAACGGAATGAAGCTGCCGTAGAACAATACTTCAACCGGATTGTTCGGTGGCCGCGGAACCGGTGCGGGTGTGAACAACGCCTCTTCGGCCCCGACATATACAACATGCACTTTCTCGCGCGCGACGCCGAGTGTTCCAACGAAGAAGTGTGCGTGTTCGGGGGTGTCGGCGAGCACGACATCGGCGCCCTGAAACAGTTTCCGCTCCTCCCGCAGCAGGCGTTCCGCGCGGGTGCTGTGTTCAGGGAATTTCTCGCGCTCAAAGACCTGCTTGTCGTAGGCGCTGATCAGCGGGTCGATCAGAAGTCGCAGCCCGTGACGGCGCGCATACCGGTGTGCCGCCGCGATGTCACGCTGGCGGAAACACGGCACGTGCACCAGATCCGGCGTGGGCAGGCGGCGCAACAGCGCCTCGATGTCGGCGCCGCCGCTCAGCAGCGGATGGAAGTCGATGACCTCCCAGCCAAGCGCGCCGTATGCCTGGCGCAGAATGCGGTTGCGCGAGTAGTCCGGGTCGAAACGGCCCCACCACAGAACTCGCCTGCGATCATTCGAAGACATGCGCTTCATTCACTCACTTGCGCACGCTATTCACTTGCCATGGTGGGATCGATCCCGCGCGGGCACTTGTCCGGCAGTCCCCAGTGTTCCGGTCTGCCCAGCGCCAGCCACGCGAGTTGCAGAAAATAGCTAATCGTTTTTTCACGCGTCTTGGCCAACAGGCCGAGCGTCAGGATCATTGCCGCCAGGTTAACCAGCGAGTTAATGAACAAGCGCAGGACACGGAAGAGCGTCACAAAGAGCGCCAACGGCGCGCTCATGGTCTTGCGGTAGAACTGCAGCCTGGCGCGCAGCATTTCGATGTGCGCGCCGCGCCGATTGCCGCGGGTGGCGCCGCCCTTGATATGGGTAATGCGTGCAGCCGGGTCGACCACCACCTTCCAGCCATGCCGGCGCAGGCGGTAACTCCATTCGATATCTTCGCCATAGAAGAAGAAGTCGTTGTCCAGCGAGCCGGCCTCCTGTATGGCGGCGTCGCGCACGGCCATGCAGGCACCGACCAGGGTTTCGGTTTCGACCAAGCCATCACGTTCTATCGGGACTGGTTTCTTTTTCAGAAAGCCCAGCCCCAGTTCGTTCAGGGCGGTGGGCAGAGCGCCGCAGGAGCGTTGCAGGCCGCCCGCCGCATCCTGCAATTGTCCGGTGATGGCGCCGATGCGCGGATCGCGCCGGAAGTCGGCCTCAAAGCGTTCGAGTACATCCGCCGCGATAACGGCATCGCTGTTCAGCAGCAGGATGAACTCACCCGAGGCGCGGGCGATGGCCTGGTTGTTGGCGCGGGCGAAACCGTTATTGCAGCGGTTGCGGATTATGATGGTCTGGGGAAAAGCGGCGGCCACCCGTTCGAGGGAATCGTCGGTGCTGCTATTGTCCACCAGGAACACTTCGTCGCGCTTCGCGTCCCATGCGCGGGTCAGGGCGGACAGGGTGTTGAGCAGCATGTCTGCCCCGTTTCTGTGTACAATAATGACGGAAAATCGTTTCTTCATCGGTCTGATTCTGGCGGCACTGGCCGTGGGGCAAGATAGGTTAACCGTAAAATGTTAAACAGTATATTTGATACCACAAGAATATATATATCGCAGGCGATCCGCACAAACGGCTTGCATCGAGATGGTCTCGGTGTGGCGGGTCGGTAAACAATAACCTCTCCATGCTGCCTATTGTTGCGGCGCCCGCGCCGTCCGGATAACCCCTGGCCACTCTACTCTACAGCCTGATCCTCTACCTGCTGCTGCCCGTGGCGGTGCTGCGCCTGGGCCTGCGCGGCCTGCGCAATCCGGCCTACTGGCGCCGCTGGTCCGAACGCTTCGGTTGTGCCCCGGTCATGGAACAGGCCGGGTGTATCTGGCTGCATGCGGTGTCGGTGGGCGAGGTGCGCGCCGCGGTCCCGCTGGTGCGTGCCCTGATGCAGCACTACCCCGGGCGACGCATTCTCATCACCACCATGACGCCCACCGGATCGGACCAAGTGCACGCACTCTTTGGCAGGCAGGTGGAGCACTGCTATGTGCCCTACGATCTGCCCACGGCGGTATGGCGTTTTCTCAACCGCACCCGCCCGGCGCTGGCGATCATCATGGAAACCGAGCTCTGGCCGAATCTGTTTCACCAGTGCCACAAGCGTGGCATCCCGCTCATTCTTGCCAATGTGCGCATGTCGGAGAAGTCGGCGCGCGGCTACCGGCGTTTCGCCGGCCTGACGCGTGCCACGCTCGCGAACGTCAGCCGCGTGGGCGCGCAGACCGAGGACGATGCCGGGCGCATGCGCGCGCTCGGCGCCGCACAGGTTGAAGTCACCGGTAGCATCAAGTTCGAACTGGATGTGCCGGCCGACCTTGCCGCCAAGGCAGCGGCCCTGCGCAGCGGCTTTGGCGAGCGGCCGGTGTGGGTCGCGGCCAGCACCCGCGCCGGCGAGGAAGAACAGGTGCTGGATGCTTTTGCGCGCCTGCGCGCGCGCATTCCCCGGCTCCTGTTGGTGCTGGTGCCGCGCCACCCGGAACGTTTTGACAGCGTGGCGAAACTCTGTCAGCAGCGCGGCTTGCGCGTCGAGCGCCGCAGCGAGCGCAAGGACGGCGTCGCCCCCGACACGGCAATACTGCTCGGCGACACCATGGGCGAGCTGCTGCTGTTTCATGCCGCCGCCGATGTCTCTTATATCGGCGGCAGCCTGGTGCCACTCGGTGGCCAGAACCTGCTCGAAGCGGCGGCGGTCGGTACCCCGGTGGTATTCGGTCCGCACATGTTCAATTTCAGCGACATCAGCCGCATGGCGCTGGCACGTGGCGCCGGCCGGCAAGTGCAGGATGCTGCCGAGTTGGCCAACGCCGTGGCCGATTATCTGGAAAATCCCGCCGTGCGCATCGCCGCCGGTGCCGCCGGACAGCGCATGGTGACGGAGAACCGCGGCGCGCTCGCCAAGACCTTGTTGCTGGTACGGCAGATGCTCACAAGCTGACAGTGCGGCCATCTGCGCCGTGTTTCGGCGGTCGCGAGCGAGCGTCGCCACCCCGGGATTTTCCTGTTAAAATCCGCCACGTCGCTTCAAGGTCCCCCCGGCATGCCCCACAAGCAGGAACGGCAGTTCGGTTTTCTCTTCACTTTCGTGTTCGCGCTCGTGGCCTTCTGGCCGCTGTGGCCGTTGCACGCGCCGAATCTCTACTGGCTGGCCGGTGCCGGCGCCTGGCTGGTGGCCGCACTGGTTTATCCGAAGCTGCTCGCGCCGCTCTACAAGGCGTGGATGGCGTTCGGCCACGTGCTCGGCTGGATCAACGCACGCATCATCCTCGGCATCGTATTTTTTGTGGTCGTCATGCCCATCGGCCTGGTCATGCGCCTGTTCGGCAAGGATTTCCTGAGAATGCGCCCGAACCGTTCCGGCAGCTACTGGGTCCGGCGCGACCAAAAACTCACCCCCCAATCCATGCGGAATCAATTCTGATGATCGATTTTCTGAAAGAACTGTGGGCGTTCATGAAGGCACGCAAGAAATTCTGGCTGCTGCCGATTATTATTATCCTGTTGCTGCTCGGCGGCCTGCTGGTCCTGGCCCAGGGCAGCGCCGTGGCGCCCTTTATTTATACCCTGTTCTGACCAACTCCCCCTCTCCCTAGTGAATGGGGCTTCATTCACTAGGGATGGGGTGAGGGAATTCATCCTAACCATGCGCATCCTCGGCCTCTCGGCCTACTACCACGACAGCGCCGCCGCCCTCATCGAGGACGGTCGCATTGTTGCGGCCGCGCAGGAAGAACGCTTCTCGCGCAAGAAACACGATGCGGGATTCCCGGAGCACGCGGTGCGCTACTGCCTAGCGGAAGGAAAAGTTGACCTGCAGGATATCGACCAAATCGTTTTCTACGACAAACCGTTCCTCAAGTTCGAGCGCCTGCTCGAAACTTACGTGGCGTTCGCGCCCCGCGGCTTTGGCCAGTTCGTGAACGCCATGCCGGTGTGGCTGAAGGAAAAACTGTTCCAGAAAACCGAACTCGCGAATCACCTGAAGGCCTTCGATCCGGCGTTCGACGCCCGCGGCAAGCTGCTGTTCTCCGAGCACCACCTGTCGCATGCCGCCTCGGCGTTCTATCCGTCGCCGTTCGAGAACGCGCTCATCCTCACCATGGACGGCGTCGGCGAGTGGGCCACGACCTCGGTGATGAAGGGCGAGGGCAACACCATCACGCCGCTCAAGGAAATCCACTTCCCGCACTCGGTCGGCCTTTTGTACTCGGCCTTCACCTACTTCACCGGCTTCAAGGTGAACTCCGGCGAGTACAAGCTCATGGGCCTCGCGCCCTACGGCAAACCGGTGTATGCCGACCTCATTCGCGAGCACCTGGTCAATATCCACGACGACGGCTCGTTCCAGCTCGACATGCGGTATTTCAATTACTGCACCGGTCTCACCATGACCAACCGGCGTTTCGACCGCCTGTTCGGCCGCAAGCCGCGCCAGGCTGAAGACCAGATCACCCAGAGCGACATGGACCTGGCCGCCTCGATCCAGCTCATTACCGAAGAGATCGTGATCAAGCTCGCCAGGGGCCTGCGCGAAGAGCATCAGTTGCCGAACCTGTGCCTGGCCGGCGGCGTGGCGCTCAACTGCGTGGCCAACGGCAAGCTGCTGCAAGAGAGAATCTTCGACAACCTGTGGATCCAGCCGGCCGCGGGCGACGCCGGTGGCGCGCTCGGCGCGGCCCTGCTCGGCTACCATCTGTTCGCCGGCAAGGAGCGTAAGACCGTGCAACGCGATGCCATGCAGGGCAGCTACCTCGGCCCGCGCTTCGCCGATAGCGACATCAAGGCCAGCCTCGACCGCCTCGGCGCGAAGTATCAGCAGCTCAGTGAGGACGTGCTGATCGAGGCAGGCGCGAAGGCGCTGGCCGCGGAGAAAGTCGTGGGCTGGTTCCAGGGCCGCATGGAGTTCGGCCCGCGCGCGCTGGGCGGGCGCTCGATTCTCGGCGACTCGCGCTCGGCCAAGACCCAGTCGGTGATGAACCTCAAGATCAAATACCGCGAATCGTTCCGGCCGTTCGCGCCGTCGGTGCTGCGCGAGGACGTGGCCGAGTACTTCGACCTGAACGGCGACAGTCCTTATATGTTGCTGGTCGCGCCGGTGGCCGAAAAGCGCCGCAAGCCGCTGTCCGCCGAGGACAGCAAGAAGTTCGGCATCGAGCTGCTCAACGTGCCGAAGTCCGACCTGCCGGCGATCACCCACGTGGATTACTCGGCGCGCATCCAGACCGTGCACGCCGACACCAACCCGCGCTACCACAGGCTGATTTCCAACTTCAAAAAGCTCACCGGCTACAGCGTGGTGGTGAATACCTCGTTCAACGTGCGCGGCGAGCCGATCGTGTGCACGCCGGAAGACGCGTTCCGTTGCTTCATGGGCACCGAGATGGATGAACTCTATATCGGCAACTTCCGGCTGGTGAAGGAAGAACAGGATCCGAAACTGCGCGAGAGCTATTACCAGAAGTTCGACTTGGATTGAGATATAGTTAAATGTGGGTGGGTGAGGCGCGTAGCGCCGTAACCCACCGATCGACCGAGTAATACATCCGGCGCAATTCGCGAAGTTCATTGCGCCCTACGCTGGCTAGAAATAAAAAAACTGTCCTTGGGGCTAGCCGTTCAGTAAAAGTGTGTAATCGGAAAACCCGGATAGCGAAAACCCCAGTAAATAAGCCGGTTGGCTGGAGTTCGACGGCACAAAAGATATCTTCTGCGCTGTTGCCACGCGATATCCCATGGAAATCGCGACGGATGCGGGATCCGTACACACCTTTACTGAACGGCTAGTCCTTGGGGCGGTTTTTTTCAAGCCAGAAATCAGTGAAGAATCTCCGGCGGATTCCCGACGCGTGTCGGCGAGGCATGGTGCATCACCATGCGCCAGCCGTTGTCGGTGAGGCGGTAGACATTGGTGGCGATGACCGGCGGCTGGTGCTGGCTTTCCTTGCCGAGGCGGATGTGTTCGTGCACCACGTGCACGGTCAGGTTCTGGTCATCGTAGCGCGACTCGTCGCTGAGGTGTATCGCCATGCCGGATGAGTGCGCGAAGATCTGTTCCCAGCTTTGACGCACGGCCGCGCGGCCTTCGAGGCGCTGGCCGCCGGGATGCACGCACGAAATGTTTTCGTCCTCGTCCCACACCGCCATCATCAGGTCGAGATCGTTCTTCTGGAGGGCGCGGTAGAAGGCCTCTTCCGCCGCTTCCGGACTGGAGAACACGAGCTTGATGACCGGCATGTGCGTCCCTTCAATACGTGTGCATGGCGGGGTCGATCTCGCGTGCCCACGCGTCCACCCCGCCTTGCAGGTTGTAGAGCTTACTGAAGCCGCGGCTTTCGAGGAAGTGCGCCACGCGCAGGCTGCGCACGCCGTGGTGGCAGACCACCACCATTTCCTGTTGCGGGTCGAGTTCCTCGGTGCGCGTGGGGACCTGTCCCATGGGAATGTGCAATGCACCGGGCAAGGCGCAGATGTTGAGCTCCCAGCCTTCGTGCACGTCGAGGAGCACGGGTTTCGCACCGGGTTGCGCGAGCCGTTCCTTGAGCTCGCGCACCGTCATCTGTTGCATGGCTAGAACACGAATGCGCTCGGTGCGGGCGCGTTCCGAAGCGGCGGCAGGTCGGTTTCGAACAGGCCGCGGGTGTCGAAGCCGGATTCGGTGAGGCGCGTGACCAGTTGCGCCTGCATCGCCGGCGATTTACCAACGATGGCAACCAGCCGCCCGCCGATCGTGAGGTTCTTCTTGAAGCTTTCCGGCAGCAGCGGCAGTGAGCCGGTGACCACAATCACGTCGTACGGTGCATGCCTGTCCCAGCCGCGCGCACCGTCGCCGATTTCGAGTTCCACATTGCGCGCGCCGTGCGCGGCCAGTTTCTCCGAGGCGCGCGCCGTGAATTCCGCGCGAATCTCAACGCTGTGAACCTTCTGCCCGAGCTGCGCCAGCAACCAGGTCAGGTAACCGCTGCCGGTGCCGATTTCCAGAATCCTGTCGGTCGGCTTGATGGCCAGCTCCTGCAGCAGGCGCGCTTCCACCAGCGGCGTCATCATCACCTCGCCGTGGCCGAGCGGAATCTGCATGTCCACAAAGGCGAGGTTGCGCAGCGCGTCCGGCACGAAATCCTGGCGCGGACCGCGGCCCACCAGTTCCAGAATGCGGTCGTCCAGCACCGACCCGGTGCGGATCTGGCTCACCACCATGTTGTGGCGGGCGGACTCGATATTGATGGCGGTCATGCGTTCCTCCATACGGCTGTTATTTATACCTGAGCCTCTCAGGGCAGTTTGTAGGGTGGGCATCGCCCACCACGTGTGGCTTCGACTGGCACATCTGGGGGGCTCGTCGCGCCCGTTTTTTCTTAAAGGGAACCTCTAAAAATCCCCTCTCCCTCCGGGAGAGGGTTAGGGTGAGGGATGTAAATACATGAATTAAATATCCCCTCATCCTCGCCTTAGTGAATGAAGCCCCATTCACTAGGGAGAAGGGATTACCAATTTTTAGAGGTTCCCTACTGTTATTTATACCCGCGCCGCTCAGGGCAGGGAAAGCCTAAGCGCAGCCGCCGGGGCAAGCAAGCCGGGATGCATTAATAGGGCCATCAGGCGATTTCAGCAGGTGGACAGCCGTAAACCCGCATGCCGTGTAACCCTTAAAGTTGCTTTCCGCGTCCTGTTCCATTAGCTTGCGTCCTTAATAGAGCTAGGGGTGCCCGCAGACGTATTCCGGCCGGGCTGAGACACACACCCTTTGAACCTGACCCGGCTTATACCGGCGTAGGGAAGCACGCAGACCCGCCGTATTTCCGTGCTCCCTGTGCCTTCCACCCTGGAAGAGACCCATGAGCGCGATCCCGAAAGCATTTCAGCAAACCACCGCCCGCCTGTCGGAAGAGGCCACGCGCCCCTATCCGAATTCGCGCAAGGTGTACCTCAGCGGCTCGCGCCCGGATATCCGCGTCGGCATGCGCGAGGTGGACCAGACCCCGACTCCACTCGCGCATGGCGAGGAAGCCAACCCGCCGATCCCGGTATACGACACCTCCGGCCCGTACACCGATCCGAACGCGAAGATCGATCTGCTCAAGGGTCTGGCCGCGCTGCGCGCCGCCTGGATTCTGGAGCGCAACGACACCGAAGAACTCGCCGGTCCGTCCTCCGCCTACGGCCAGACGCGCGCCAGCGACCCGAAGCTCGCCAGCCTGCGCTTCGAGCACATCCGCCAGCCGCGCCGCGCCAAGGTCGGCAAGAATGTTTCGCAGATGCACTACGCGCGCCAAGGCGTCATCACGCCGGAGATGGAATACATCGCGATTCGCGAGAGCCTCAAGCTCAACGCGCTGCGCCAGGACCCGCGCTACACCAGGCTGCTGCGCCAGCACCCGGGCCAGAAGTTTGATGCACAGGGACGTGCGAATGCCGCGGGAGGCTGGATGCCGGGAGCGGCCGGCGCCTCCGATATGTTTGAAATCACCCCCGAATTCGTGCGCGCCGAAGTTGCCCTCGGCCGCGCCATCATCCCGGCCAATATCAACCATCCGGAACTCGAGCCGATGATCATCGGCCGCAACTTCCTGATTAAGATCAACACCAACATCGGCAACTCCGCGGTTACCTCCGGCATCGAGGAGGAAGTGGAGAAAATGGTGTGGTCGGCGCGCTGGGGCGGTGACACGCTCATGGATCTTTCCACCGGCAAGAACATCCACGAGACGCGCGAGTGGATATTAAGGAATGCCCCGATGCCGATCGGCACGGTGCCGATCTATCAAGCCTTGGAGAAAGTGAACGGCAAGGCCGAAGACCTCACCTGGGAAATGTTCCGCGACACGCTTATCGAGCAGGCCGAGCAGGGCGTGGACTACTTCACCATCCACGCCGGCGTGCGTTTGAAATATGTTCCGCTCACCGCGAACCGCGTGACTGGTATCGTGTCGCGCGGCGGCTCGATTCTGGCCAAGTGGTGTCTCGCCCACCATAAAGAGAATTTCCTCTACACCCACTTCGAGGAAATCTGCGAGATCATGAAGGCCTACGACGTTGCCTTCTCGCTCGGCGACGGCCTGCGCCCCGGCTGCATCGCCGACGCCAACGACGCCGCCCAGTTCGGCGAGCTCGAAACCCTGGGCGAGCTGACCAAGATTGCGTGGCAACATGACGTGCAGGTGATGATCGAAGGGCCGGGGCACGTGCCCATGCAGCTCATCAAGGAGAACATGGACAAGGAGCTGCGCGACTGCTTCGAAGCACCGTTCTATACGCTCGGGCCGCTGACCACCGATATTGCTCCTGGCTACGATCATATTACTTCCGCCATCGGCGCGGCGCAGATCGGCTGGTACGGCACCGCCATGCTCTGCTACGTCACGCCGAAAGAACACCTGGGGTTGCCGAACAAGCAGGACGTGCGCGACGGCATCATCACCTACAAGATCGCCGCCCACGCCGCCGACCTCGCCAAGGGCCACCCGGGCGCACAGCTGCGCGACAACGCGCTTTCCAAGGCGCGCTTCGAGTTCCGCTGGGAAGACCAGTTCAATCTCGGTCTCGACCCCGACAAGGCGCGCGAGTTTCACGATGAAACCATGCCCAAGGACGCGCACAAGGTCGCGCACTTCTGCTCCATGTGCGGGCCGAACTTCTGCTCGATGAAGATCACCCAGGACGTGCGCGATTACGCCGCCAGCCTGGGGGTTTCGGAGGAAGAGGCGTTGAAAAAAGGCATGCAAGCCAAAGCAGCAGAGTTTGTGCAGACCGGGGCCGAGGTTTACAAGAAGGCCTGATCAACGCCAGAAGTTGCGGAGCATCCGGATGAAACCCCTGTCGGCCTGGCCGCTCTGGCTTGTGGGTTTTCGCCCGTTCTTCGCGCTGGCCTTTTTATCCGGCCTGAGCCTGCCGGTGTTGTGGGTCCTGCTCTTTGCGGGTGCGATCCGGGCGCCGGCATCTTCGTATTCCATGGTGCAGTGGCACGCGCATGAGATGTTCTTCGGTTTCGGCTGGGCGGTGCTCGGCGGGTTTCTGCTGACCTCAACCAAGAACTGGGTGAAGGTGCGCGGCTACCACGGCAGTTCGCTGATGTTTCTGGCGGCTGCCTGGCTGTTCGAGCGCGTCGGCATGTGGTGCGAGGGATCCTGGCCGGCGCTGCTCTTCCGGCTGTCGAACAACCTGTTTCTGGTGTCGATCGTTGCGCTGCTGATGTGGACGCTCATCCGCCACCGCAAGGACGATTCCTACCCGGATAACTATTTCTTCCTCCTGGTCCTGCCGCTGTTCCCATTGGCGAAATACCTGATCCTGAGCCCTGAGAATTTCCAGGCCGGCACGAGCATGGCGATCGGGCTGTTCCGCATGGCCTTTCTGCTGATGCTCGAACGAACCCTGACCCAGTTCATGCAGGGTGTGTATAAGGTGGCCATCCTGCGCAACGCCGCCCTGGACACGACGATCAAGGCGCTCGGCCTGGTGCTGGTTTTCGAGGGCCTGCTGCCGCCGCCGTTGGCGGGCGCGCTGGCACTGGCGCTCGCCGTGTTACTGGCCGGCCGCTTCTTCTTCTGGAAGCCGCAGCGGGCCATGCAGCGGCTCGATATCGGCATCATGTATCTCGGCTACCTCGCCATCGTCGCCCAACTGCTCATCGACTTCACCGGCCGGATGGCGCTCGTCGCATGGGCCGGCGGCCTGTCCGTGCATGTCTTCACCTTCGGCGCGATGGGCCTGATCATCCCCGCCATGCTGATCCGGATCACGAAAGGCCATACCGGAAGAAAACCGGTCTTCGACGCGAACGACAAACTGGTGCTGTGGATCATGCTGCTGGCCTTCGCGCTGCGTATCGTTGCCCCGCGGGTCGCCCCCGCCGCCTACCAGTACTGGATCGCACTCTCGGCGGCCTGCTGGTTTGTCAGCTTTACGCTGCTCGCGTGGCGCTACATGCCCTGCCTCGTGCAGCCGCGGGTTGATGGCAAGGAGCACTGACAATCACACGTTTTGTGGAAATCCCGGCCGAAGAGGAGTTGCTGCCAACTATTTGGAATGAATCCCACTCTGGACCCAATGGCGCCACCTGGCGTCATTCCGGCGAATGTCGGAATCCAGGGTTTGAAATACATCAGCCGACAGGTCTATGTTGATGAACGTTGACGTACGGCATAAAAAACACTCCCCATCGAGTGGCAGATGGGGAGTGGACTGCTTGCCGGCAAGACGGCGGCGGTCCAGCCGGGATTACGCCAGCCCGAACTGACCCGTTTCGACCCAGCCCATGCGCAACATCGACCAGAAGTCCAGGGCGATGCGCTTCGAGACGTAGGCATAGGGTAACCAGCCATAGCCCTTGTCGCCCCAGGTGGTGCCCCAGGAGTTGCGGATCAGCAAGGCCCCGGTGGTCTCGGTATTGCACCGGGTGTTCTTGATCTTGAGGGTATCGTCATAACCGACTGCCACCACGGCATGGCCCCAGATGGCCTGCTCGCCGGTACACGGAAACGGAAATGCACCGGGCACGTTGGTGGCGTTGGCCGACGGAAAGCCGTAGAACCCGAACATCGAGGGAACGCCGGCCGCCAGGTAGCGCTTGACGCTGAGCAGCACGTTCTCGGGCACGATGTCGTGGCCGGCGGAGTCGTGACAGAAGTACTGCAGGGCCTCGTAGTTGTCGGCGATCGAATAGACAAAGGCCGGCGGATCCTCGTCGAAGGTACGCTCGCCCGCCGGACCCGGTTGGGCGTTGTCGGTATACGGCCAGTATTTTTCCGGCGGAATGCCGCACAGGCTCAAGGCGCCCATGGTGTTGCGCAGCCAGGCGCCGGTGTCGCCGACCACCCCCATGAGCTTGCGGGTGGCCTTGTAGACGAACAGGCGCGAGCCGTCGATGTGTTTGCCGAAGGCGCGGTTCTCGAAGTACTCGACCACGCCGACACCGGCGTGGGCGGTGCAGGAACCCAGATGCCCCTGGTTCTCGATGGGGGAGCACCATTTGCGCAGATCGACCTTGGCCGGCAGGGCACTCAGGTTGTTCACCGTCGCGATCTTCAGCCGCGTCGCCAACCTCGATATCTCGGCGTGTTCCTCGGTGTAGTCGCGCAAATCGGGCATTGGCGGCAGCCAGCCGGTGCTCACCGTTTCGCGTGTTTCCGGGATGACGGCCTCTTTGTAAGTTGCAAAGACGCCACTGGTGGGTTTTGCTGTGACAAGGGTTTCCATGGCAATGCTCCTTTTGCTCAAGTTGATGTGATAATCCGCCGGTTGCCCATTGCACGTTCCGTGAGCGGAGTGACCTGAATCATCGCAACGGGGTTCAGGGCAAGTCTTCAGGAACAGAACAAACCCAGCGAAGTGCTGACAGGATGTGTGTGGGTAAACCGCCACAGCGTTCGCAAGGACACACGACGGAACGACGGAAAAGACGAACCGGCACTGCAACCCGTCTTTCCCGACGCCACAACTTACAAAAGAACCACGAATATTTCGTTGATCCGTATCAATTTCCAAACCCGGGTAAAACAGCAATGGTCTTTGATAATCAATCGATAACCGGTCGGAGCGCAGTGCTGGAAGGGCAGCGGCAACAAGGGCGGCACTGACGTGCTGCAGGATGACTTCGCGGTTGCGCCGATCGCCGGAGCGCGCGAATAGCGCCTGACGCTCTCGCAGAAAGACGGCGGTCCTGAAGAAGAACAAGAAATACAACCGCTGCGCGATACGCAAGGATGAGAATCGAGTTACACCCCGTTGCTCTGCGGGAATTGATTGATTCCGCCAGGTAGTACGAAAGCCGCCTCCCCGGGCCGGGCACCTGACTCCGGTTTGTCGCATTATGGGCAGGCCGCCCACTCCTCGGCCTTGGGCCGAACGGCTCGCTCAATCGCGACGCCGTTGGGAAAGGTGCCGAGCGTTCCCTGCCGCGCGACGATTCCGAAATAGCCTTTGCTGCGATCCCAGAACGGGTAGGCCCCGTAGGCGCCGGGGCTGGAGATTCGGCTGCCCGCGGCGCAGTTATAGGTCGCGCTCTGGCATTCGTGCCAAAGACCGAAACCGTAGTGCCAGTCTTCTCCCAGCCCGGCGACGGCCGGCGAGTAAACCATCGCGGCGGCGGCGGTGTGATCGGCCAGCAGGTTGCTCATGGAAGTGGCGTTCAATAACGTGCCATCCCGGAGCGCCTTGAGAAACGCCATGTATTCCTCGCCAGACCAATGCATGCCGCCGGCAAGGCGTGGGTTGGATGCAGACGGCAGATCATAGGTCGCGGTTGGGAACAGGCCGGTTTTGGTTTTGAATTCCGCGAATACATCCTGCCAGGTGGCGGTGAAGTCGCGCGCCTTGACGGCCATGAGCCCCGCCACCTGCAAGTGGGTGCTGGCGTAGTAAAACTCCTGTCCCGGCGTGATGCCGTTAGCGGCATTGGCATTCGCGATATCGGTGACGCAGGCCTCGATCGTTGCCGTGCCGTTGTTAAGACAGGACGGGAACGGCGGCTCCTGAGTAAGACCCGAGGTGAAACTCAACAGATCCGAAAGCGTCATGCTATACAGCGAATCGGTGTTCACGATCGGCCAGACAGCAGCAGTAAGACGATCCTGCGGCCGGTCCGTGAGATTCAAATGGCCCTGTTCGACCAGTCGCAGAATAATGACCGCCGACACCAGCTTGGACGTGGACGCGGATTCATAAGATGTCTGAAGTGTGGAGACGCCGCGATTGAAGTTGTAGCGGCGCCCATCCTGTCTTTCCAGCGAGTACGAAAAATCCACCTCGGAGGCAGTGAGCGCCAGCACCGCATCCATGTCGGCTTCAAGCTGGGTGGTCGAGCACGCCGGCACCGGTGCGGCAGGCGCGCCGGAACCGCTGCCGCCGCAGCCAGCCACAACAACACAGGCAATCAACAATGCGATCAAGCCGGCCTTCATAAGTCCCCGTAAGCAACGCGCCAGAGACTATAACGCGAACGGCGACCGGGCGTTGACACTCCCGGCCGGCGCCGCGAATATCGATAAGCAGGCAGGGGGCATATAAGAAGAGGCCGTAACGGTCACCCCACAGGGAGAGATCTGCATGCGCACGAGAGCACAGGTCAGCGTAGGGTGGGCCTGCCCCACCAAACCAACCAGGGAGGGATCCCCGAAAACACCAGTACCTACAAAAAGGCCCGAGACTGGAGTAATCTGAATTCATGGCCCGCCCTCTCGAAGAGTTGAACAAGGAGCTCCTGTCGCTTCCTCGAAAGGAACGCGCCGATCTCGCGCTACGCCTCATTCGCAGTCTCGATGAAGGCGCCGAGGACGACGTGGATGCATACTGGAAGGAAGAGCTGGTGCGCCGCAGCCGGCAGATCGAATCCGGCGAGGTTGAGCTGATTCCCGCCGAGGATGTGTTCAGGAAGGCGCACGAGCGCCTGGCAAAGAATCAAAAAAAATAGTCACCCGACAAGCCTCAGGGAATGAGAATTGTATTTCACGCTGCCGCCGAAAAAGAAACGGAAGAGGTCGCCGGCTACTACGATCTCCAGCTGCCGGGACTGGGCGCCGAGTTTTACCACGAGCTGGGCGCGATTCTGGATCTTCTGGAACCCAATCCCTGGATGGGGGCTGTGTATTCAGGTCCGTATCGCCGCGTGCTACTGCAACGCTTCCCGTTTGCGGTCTATTACGAAGTCGCAGACAACCAGATCAGGATCGTGGCGGTCGCGCACCAACGCAGATTGCCGGGGTACTGGAAAGGCCGTGAATAACAAATTCATCGCCGAACACATATCATCCGGCTGTCCGATTTCGGCGCCAACGCCACGCTGCGCTTCGACCCGAAGACCGAACAGTTCACCGTGCACAAGAGCACCAGCCGCAACGCGCGCGTGCGCCAGATTCTCGGCTGGCCCGGCGAGGTGTGGTTGCCGGAATCGGGGGCGGATAAGCTGGTGGTGATACGGGAGTGACGGTTGGTCTCAGACGGTATTTATTCGGTTTGAAGCAGGTTTGGACAGGGTCGCTGGGTAAAAGGGGGAGGAGGGGTTAAACTTTGGATCATCAGTTCCCTTGCGTCCCATGGACAGCGGTTCCAGGTAATCAGCAATGACTGAAGTCGCCCACAGGAAGCCTCTTGCGGAAGCGCTGCTCCTGCCGCTCCCAGCGGTAACCACCGCCAGCGAGACCATGGCGAACGGTGGGATAAAAGAGCGCGGTGCGATATTCACGCGCCGCGAAGTGGTCGATTTCATTCTGGACCTGTGCGGCTACACGGCGGACCGTCCTTTATATCAATACCGGTTGCTAGAGCCCGCGTTCGGCCACGGTGATTTTCTTGTGGCCGCTGTCGAGCGGCTTTTGCAATCGTATCTTTCCCGGCGCAAAAGCAGTGCCGATCCAGTCAGCGATCTGGCGGGGGCCATCCGCGCCGTCGAAGTGCATCGCGATAGCCTGGACAGTGCCAGGGCGAGAATTGCCACGATTCTTTCCAGCCATGGATTCGAACACGCGCAGGCAGGAAAAATCCTCGACCACTGGCTTGTTGAAGGCGACTTCCTGCTCGTAGACATACCGGGCGATTTCACCCACGCAATCGGTAACCCTCCTTACGTCCGGCAAGAACTGTTGCCCGAGAGACTGATGGCCGAGTACCGCGCGCGCTATAAAACGATCTACGACCGCGCGGACATCTATGTCCCCTTCATCGAACGCAGCCTGAGCCTTCTGGCGCCGAACGGCGTGCTGGGCTTCATCTGTTCCGACCGCTGGATGAAGAACAAATATGGTGGTCCACTGCGTGGTTTCGTTTCGCACGGCTACCATCTGCGTTACTACGTGGATATGGTGGATACCGCCGCGTTCCATCAGGAAGTAATTGCCTACCCGGCCATTACCGTCATCGCCCGCGAAAATACCGGGCCGACGCGCGTGGCACACAAGCCCGAGCTGACGCGAGAACGCCTGAATGCACTGGCAGCGGCCATGCGCGCCAGCACAATTCCGGCGGGCAGCGGTGTCACCGAAGCGCCCGGCGCGGTCTCGGGCTCCGACCCGTGGCTGTTGGAAATATCACACCAGCTCGCACTGGTTCGGCGTCTGGAAAGTGAATTCCCGCTGATTGAAGAGGCGGGCTGCAAGGTCGGCATCGGTGTGGCGACCGGGGCCGACAGGATTTTCGTTGCTCCCATGGAGGAGCTGGATGTCGAGGAGAGCCGCAAGCTGCCACTCGTGACCACCAAGGATGTCGAGACCGGTGAAGTAAAGTGGCGCGGCCTGGGCGTCATCAATCCGTTCGAGCAAGACGGAACACTGGTCGATCTCGACAAATACCCGAAACTGGCGCGCTATTTTTCGGAACACCATGCCGCCATCACCGCCCGCAACTGTGCCAAGGCGCACCCGGCGAGCTGGTATCGAACGATCGATCGCATCCACTACGACCTGACGTTCAAGCAGAAGCTGTTGATCCCGGACATCAAGGGTCACGCCAACGTTGTTTTTGAAGAGGGTCACTTTTATCCGCACCACAATCTTTACTACATCACCTCGGACGAGTGGAACCTCCACGCCCTGCAAGCGGTGCTGATGTCAGGCATCGCACGGTTGTTTGTCGCAGTGTATTCAACCCGCATGCGCGGCGGTTACCTGCGATTCCAGGCACAATATCTGAGGCGGATCAGGCTTCCAAAGTGGCAGGACGTGCCGGCCAAGGTTCAGAATGAACTCATCGCGGCAGCGACATCCGGCGACCGGCAGGCCTGCAATGCGGCGGCATTCCTGCTCTATCGGCTGACCCCGGCCGAGCAGGCCGCCATCACACAAGAATAACAACGCAAGGACATCGAGGATGCCCATCAGTCTTGCCGATTACGACAACAAGGCCCGCAAGGTGGTGAAGGCATTCTGGGGAAACCGCAGCGCCGCACAAAAACGCCAGATCAAGAGCGGCAAGCGCGATCAGGGTGAACGCGCCGGGGTAACCGCCGGCAAGAACATGGATGGTTTCGTGTCGCTGGCGGCGGATATTGTTCACGCCAACGGTTTGAAGCACGCTGACATCCATTTACAGCGGCGCGTCCTGACGCTTCCCGGCTATTTCCGGCCCACCAAGTTGTGGGACATGCTAGTCATGAACCAGGGCAGGTTGGTCGCGGCACTGGAATTCAAATCACAAGTCGGGCCAAGTTTTGGCAACAACTTCAACAACAGAACCGAAGAAGCGATTGGGACCGCCGTGGATCTCTGGACGGCCTATCGAGAAAACGCGTTCGGCGAGAACCCCCGCCCCTTCGTAGGTTGGCTGATGCTGGTCGAGGACTGCACTGAATCCCGGGCCCCGGTGCGCGATTCGTCGCCGCATTTCGCCGTATCCAAAGATTTTCAGTCGGCATCCTATCTCGACCGCTACAACATTCTCTGCAAGAAGCTGATTCAGGAGCAGTTGTACACGGCGGCCACCATCATCGGTTCACCGAGGTCTGCGGCCAAATCCGGGAATTACAGTGACCTCAGTAAGATCACCGGCCTTAGAGCATTCGTTGCTTCGTTTGCCGGGCATATTGCTGCCGAAGCGGCCCGATGAGGTGTGGTTGCCGGAGCCTGGGGCGGATAAGTTGGTGGTGATTCGGGAGTAAGAAATGATTATGACCCGACTTATACCTTAGGAAAAATACCTGTCGCCCTGTCCTTGAATCAGTGAAAATAACTACAACCTCTTTCGATTCGTTCTCATTCGGGGCCGCACTAACTCGCCAACTATGATAAAAGCTAAAGAAAAAGAAACGGCAGCTCCCTTTCTTAGATGGGCCGGAAGTAAGCGGAAACTTTTACCTGCTATATCATCTTTGCTTCCAACTACTTTCGATAGGTATGTCGAGCCTTTCGCTGGATCAGCTTGTTTGTATTTCCATTTGCTTCCTAACGATGCCTTGCTGGGAGACATCAACGAGGAGCTAATCAATACATATCTGCAGGTAAAAGCTCGTCCAGCAAGCGTCATAAGTTCTCTCGAAAAAATGTCTGATCTTACCTCCGAGAGTTTCTATCGGATTAGGGCACAGAATCCGGAGTCCCTTGGACGTGTTGCGAGAGCTGCGAGATTCATATATTTGAATAGGCTATGCTTCAATGGACTGTATCGAACAAATATGAAAGGTGAGTTCAATGTTCCTTTTGGCGGAGGCCGAACGGGTGAAATGCCTAGCGCTGATAAGATTCGCGCCGTTGCAAAAGCATTTAAAAAGTCAGAATTCTTTTCAGGCCCATTCGAAGAGGTGCTTGCGCGAGTGAAGCAGGGGGATTTTGTATATCTTGATCCACCGTATTCAATCTCAAATCGGCGAGTTTTTAATAACTACTCGAATGACATCTTTGGCATAAAGAATCTCCAGAGGTTGAGAAAGGAATTAGCAAGACTGGATAAAAAAGGGATCCCTTTTTTACTGAGCTACGGCCTTAGCAAGGAGGGAATCGAGCTAGCAAAGGGTTTTCGTACACAACATGCAGTCGTACAACGACAGATATCAGGTTTTTCGGCACACCGCCGCGTAGCCCGAGAGCTGTTAGTGACTAATTATTAGAGGGACAAATGACTATCAACACCCATCTTGCCGCAAGGACAATTGGCGTAAAAAAGCTCAAGACAAATGAGCTGGTGCCAAATCCGCACAATCCACGGTACTTGTTCGATAAGGAGCCAATGGATGTTCTGCGAGAGTCAATAAAGCGTGTTGGTATTCTGGTGCCATTGACGGTCTATTTCGATTCAAAGAAAAAAAGATATGTCATTCTCGATGGTCAGCGCAGATGGACGTGTGCGAAATCAGTTGGTCTAGCAGAAGTGCCGGTCAATCAGGTCGCTGAGCCGACGCTTGTCCAGAACATCGTCACGATGTTTCAGATTCACAAGCTTCGCGAGGACTGGGAACTAATGCCGACCGCTCTCAAGATCGAATTGCTGATGAATGAGCTGAAGGACAAAAATGACGCCCGCCTTGCGGAGATGACTGGGTTAAATGAGGCGGTGATTGTTCGATGCAAGAAACTTTTGTCTTATGACCGAAAGTTCCAAGACCTCATGCTTGATCCGGACCCAGATAAGAGAATGAAGTCAGATTTTTTTATAGAACTCTATCCAGTCATACACGATAGAGATGTTGTTAAATTTGATTGGTTTAAAGAGAAACGATTTATACAGCAGATGATCGTAAAGTACCATGATGAGGGTAAAGCGATAAAATCTGTTACCGACTTCCGGTTAGTAAAGCAACATATCACTAACGCAAAACGTGCGAATCATCTCGGTCGGCTTAGCCCAAGGCTTCAGCGTTTCGTTGATGATGTCACCGTACCAATAAGCCATTTGGAAATCCAGTCGGCCAGCATCCGGGCCAAAGCAAAAGGGATTACAAAAAAGATCGATACACTAGAAGATGTATTGAATGAACTCGATGTAGAGATGTTCTATGGGGAAGAGGAGCTCTGGAAATCCATGGGCCGACTTGCTGACCTTCTTCAGTCAAAGCTCAAAGAAGCTAACAAACGACGTTAATATGCTCAGACCATTAAATCGTGGTACGGGCATTGATAATGCGCGGTACAGAAGATGGTTGGCCTCATTCTCCGCCTATGTATCACAAGTCACGCGACAGAAAGTAGAGCTATGGCTTGAGCAATTCGACAAAGCAGATCTCGACGTAGCTGCTCGCATTCTTGACGCTGTCATGTTTATTGGGCATGAACAAATAAAGACGAAATACAGAGAGCTGTTGCAGGGTCTCGACGGGTGGCACGAAGACCCCAGACATAGGAGGGGAAGGTGGTACTTTGTTCCATTCTCCGGAAGCACAGGCGAGAGCGGCGACTCCATGGTTCATGTGTTTCGGATGGCCACCGCAATGACGAGGAGAAATTATAACCCCCTTTTTGTTCATCGAAGTGAGCTGGTTTCACTCAGACTTACACCTGAAGATACAGTTATCCTTATAGATGATTTTTCAGGCACTGGTAGGCAAGCAACAAAGGCGTGGAATGAGGTTTTTTCGGAAATCCTCTCAGAAGAGCCGCGTACATATTTGCTGCTTGTTGCGGCAACCCAAGGTGCTGTAGAAAAAGTCCGTGAAGAGACTGATATGGAGCTTATTTGCGGAACAATACTGGACAAGCGACATAATCTTTTCGATCCGCTGTGCAAGTACTTTGAAGATGATGAGAAAACAAGGATTGAAAAATACTGTCGTAAGGCAGACCGGAAGTTTCCAAAAGGTAGCGGGGATGCTGGGTTGCTCGTTGTTTTCGCTCATCGTTGTCCGAATAATTCGTTACCGATTCTGCATGCAGACCATGACGATTGGTCCGGATTATTTCCGAGGCAATTCGACTAAGTTCAACAATAAAAGGCAGAGAAAACCCGGTCAGAGAGGAATTCTTTCTAATATAAACGGTAATTGCTCTCCGCCCCGGGTTTCCGCAATTGGGGCCAGCGCTGTGGTTCAGCCACTCTAGCCAGCCCGTTACTTCCTAAACAGCTCCCCGATGTCGCAGCGCAACGCCTTACATATCTGCTGCAGGGTCTTGATGGTAGTATTTTGAGCGCCGCTTTCGAGGCGTGCGAGGGTGGCCTGGCTGATGCCGAGTTTGCGGGCAAAGGCATCTTGCGTCTTGTCGCCGCGTAGCGCCCGGATGTTTTTTGCGAGGATATCCACCAAGTCCATGTTTCATATGTGAGCACAGAGGAATATTCACATGTGAATAACGACATGCTAGGATCGTGCCGGAATAACATGAACTGGAGCCACGGACGATGCTCATCCTCACCCGCCACCCCGGCCAGTCGCTGTCCATCCACCCGCATCCAACCCTCGATCCCGGTACCCCGGTCGAACTGGTTTTTGCCGATGGGCCGATCCGCGTGCAGGTGCTCAGGGTGCAGGGGCCACAGGTGCGTCTTGGGGTGGCGGCGCCCGCCGGGCTGTGCATTCTGCGCGAGGAATTACGGCCCGTGGCGGCGGTGAGTCCGCTGTCCGGGGAGGCGCGGCGGAGGTTGGCGCGCAAGCTCAAGGTGCTGATGTTTCTCAACCTCCATTCCACGCAATCACTCGCCGCCGCGGCCGGACTGGCGCCGGACCGGGTGCGGGCGGCCGAGAGCGGGGTAGGGGCATTGGTGCTCGACGATCTGGATAAAGATCGCGCGGGTGTTGGGGGTGAAGGTGTTGGACCTGTTCCTCTCGCCGGGGCGGACGGCGGCGGAGCGGGTGATCTTGGGGTTGTTGGAGGGGGAGGGGTATAGATAATCGCGCCGAATAAATGGGGTTCGAGCGAGCGACACCAAACGAACATCCATGGAATAATGACGCATGTCCGCCCAATATCCGCAACGCATCGTCTGCCTCACCGAGGAAACCTGCGAAACGCTTTATCTGCTCGGTGAGCAGGATCGTATCGTCGGTATCTCCGGTTTCACCGTGCGTCCGGCGCGGGCGCGCAAGGACAAGCCCAACGACCCAAAAGGGTCAGACTCGATTGAAATATTCAATGGGTCAGCCTTGTTGAAATAGCGTTTCGAACAAGGCTGACTCATTGAACTTCGGATTTTACCCAACACCGTCAAGACTCACTCGCGTGCCCAGGCAACCGGAGTCAACCATGTCCCTCAAGGCTCGTATCGGCCTCGCAGTCCTGTTGGCGACCACCCTTGCCGCCCCGGCGCTCGCGCGTGACGAGGTTCCGCCGGCGGTTGCACAAGGTCTCGTGGCGTTTTCCTCGGATGATGGCCTTGTGCGACTGGCGCGCTCGCCGGCGAAGGTCGACTTTCCCGCGCTCGCGAACCAGTTCGAGGCGCAAACCAATTTCCTGTTTTGCGGTCCGACGACCGCGGCCATCGTGCTCAACGCGGTGCGCGCCCGCAGCTCCGGCCTGCCGCGCGATCGCGGCCGCCTGCGTGCCGAAGACCTGCGGCACATTCAGGGCGCTTTCGATCCGGTGATCCCGCGATTCACCCAGGATAACGTCATCACCAAGGGCCCGAAGACCCGTGCCCAGGTCATGGGTGAACCCGTCACCGTCAATGGAAAGCAGGTCCGGGACTTCGGCTATCAGGCGCGCCAGTTCGATGAACTGTTCAAGGCGCATGCGCTCCGCACCCGGCTCGTCATCGTCGACGACAGGAAGACCGAGAAGGAGATACGCGCCGACCTGGCTGAAAACCTCAAGCGCCGCGGTGACTACGTAGTCGTCAACTACTGGCGCGAGTCGGTCGGCCAGCAGGGCGGCGGCCATATTTCACCACTTGCGGCCTACGATCCGGAATCGGATTCGTTCCTCGTCCTGGACGTGAATCCCGCCAGCGCCGAATGGGTCTGGATGCCGACCACGACCCTGATCAAAGGCATGCGCACGTTCGATAGGGTCGAGAACCGCGGGTATATCCACGTCGAGTCGCGCTAGGTTTCTTGCTTGAGAAAACCAGGCCGGGAGGATACCTCATGGGTAAGTTGCGTCACCTTCTCTTGACGACAGCGGTCGCGGCCATCGTTTCTATAAAAAGGGACGATAAATGGCAGATAAATGATAAATGGGTGGCCCCATTTAACTCCCGTCGGCTGACCCGCCATGGCCATTGATCTGGCCATCGTCTTCGGCGGCGCGCTGCTGATGCTGGCGATCTCCGAGGTCGTGATCCGCCTGACGCTGCGCCTGGCGCGTCACTATCGCCTGTCCGGCAGCTTCGCCGGGCTCACCATCCTGTCGGTCGGCACCAGCCTGTTGGAGATCATGACGCACATCGTGGGCAGCGTGCGCATCGTGCAGCAGCCGGAGCAGATGAACACCCTCTCGGCCCTGCTGCTTGGCAGCAACATCGGCTCGGATGTTTTCCAGCAGAATTTCGTGCTGCCCCTGGTGGCGCTGCTCGGCACGGTCGTGGTGGCGCGACGGATGCTGGTGCTCGAGGTCGGGGCATTGATCGCCGCTTCCGGCCTGCTGTGGTTCGCCTGTCTGGGCGGTGTCGTCACGCGCATCGAAGGCGCGTTGCTGGTACTGGCCTATGCCGCATATCTCTACCTCCTCGGCCGAAACCGGCGCACTGAAACGCCGCTGCTGCGCGAGCCACTGGTACGCCACCAGGCGCTGGTCGTCGCGGGGCTGGTCATCCTGTGCTTCGCCGGCATGGCGCTGATCGCCGACCCGGTGCTGGGCGCTGCGACCCGGCTGGTGGCGCAACTGCCGATGAGCGCCTCGCTGTTCGGGGTAGTGGTGCTTGGGGTGTGCACGGCCATGCCGGAGCTCATGACGGCGCTGGTTTCGATCTACAAGGGCCAGCGCGAGATCTCGGCCGGGATTCTGATCGGCAGCAACATCACCAACCCGCTGCTCAGTGCCGGTCTCGGCGCCATGATCTCGGGGTACACCGTGCCGAATGTAATCGTGGCCTACGATCTGCCGGTAAAAATCCTCACCGGCGCATTGATCTATGTGTTTCTGTGGCGACGCCAGGACCTGAGCCGCGGCGAGGCCTTTGTGCTGATCGCGCTGTATTTTGCTTACGTTGCGGGCCGCGGGATTCTGTTTACGGATGATTTCTGACCTTTGTCCGGCGAGCAAAAGGGAACGGAGGAGAGTAGAGTAGAGATGTGGCGCGGTGACGGTAGGTTCATCTCGACGGTTGCCGCA
>CAYHES010000004.1:0-44434 GCA_964355495.1 uncultured Acidiferrobacterales bacterium | reverse complement strand
GCATATCACTTCCCCGTGTCAATTGCTACCTTTATTTATTAACACCGACTAAGCTCGCGACGCTTCATGTCCTTGGGCGTAATCCATGGAATTGCGCCTTCCCAGTAGAATGGGTCGGACTTCGATGGCGTTCCTCCACCACGAATTGCCACGAGGTCTATGAGTGGCCGGATGGGATTTGTCTCCGCGGCTCTGTCGAAAATCTTGGATGCGCCGCGTTCCCAAAGCGCTTCGGTTTCCTCGACGGCCTGCTGGCGAAGGGAACGGGCTTCGGAGATATTAGTGGCCAGTGCTTCGATACGCGCAACGATGCGCCGCTGTTCGGCCAACGGTGGCAGGGGGATTTCGTAGCCAAGCACATGCGCAGGTCGAATCGCTGCGTAGTTCGTTGACCCTTGTGCCGCGACCTGCTCGCGAAACGCTGGCGTGCGGATGAAGAAATCGAGGAACCGCCGGTCGAGTTTTGTCTCATCAATGATGAACAGAAAGTAGTGACTGCTGACGATGGAACCGTCGAGTGACGACGGCACGATGCCAAAGCCGCCAACTTTCGCGTCAATCTCGGCAACGAGAAACTCGCCTGCGCGACAAGGTTGTTGTTTCTTTGTTTTGATGAGTGCGCCGGGTACTTCATCCCGCAACACGATTCCCTGAGCGTGCAACTGAACGCGTGGGCGCTTGTAAGTTTGGAGGTCGTCGATGGTCACGAACTCCTTACGATGCGTAAGAACTTCGCTCAACCGCACTTTCGGCCACGCCATGCTCACACCTTCTGCACCAGCAGAATCTTGATCTCCGCCATGATCTTGGCAATGCGCTGTTCCTTCTTCAAGATGTCATCGGCAAGCTGTTCCGGCGGAAGGTGCTCGAAGTCCACTTTGCCGCGCGGGTTCTTGCGGTCGAGGTTGCAGTTGTTGGCGAGCAGTTCTTCGGCATTCACTTTCCAGGCGCGATCGTTTTCCTCCCGCTTGCTCCACCATTCGAGGCACGGCTTGAATTCCTCGAACTGGAGCGGCTGGGTTTTGGTGTAGTTCTTGCGGCCTTCTGGCAATGGCTGTTCGTAGTACCAGACCTCCTTGGTCGGACCGGCGCGGTCGAAGAATAGGAGGTTGGTCGGAATGCTGGTGTACGGCGCGAACACACCGTTGGGCAGGCGCACGATGGTGTGGAGGTTATAGTCCTTGAGCAGTTCTTCCTTGACGCGGGCGCAGACGCCGTCGCCGAACAACATGCCGTTAGGAACAACCACGGCGGCGCGCGCGGCCCTCGCCCCCGCCCCTCTTCCAGAGGGAGAGGGGTTTTTCTTGAGCCGGCGCATGATGAGTTGCAGGAACAGCAGCGCGGTTTCAGCAGTCTGGCGGTCTTCGGGAAAGTTGCCCTGGATACCCTTTTCTTCCTCGCCGCCGAACGGCGGGTTGGTGAGGATCACGTTTACGCGCTCCTTCTCGCCGATCTCGGTAAGTTTGAAGCGCAACGCGTTGCCGGGGTCGATCTGTGGCGCGTCGAGCCCGTGCAGCAGCAGGTTCATCTGCGCCAGCAGGTACGGCAGCGGCTTGGCCTCGTAGCCAGTGACCGAGCGTGTCTGGAGCAGCTTTCGGTCGGCAACGGTCTTCACCTGCCGGCTCAAGTGACTGAATACCTCGACCAGGAACCCGCCGGTGCCGCAGGCCGGGTCGAGCACGGTTTCGCCAAGCCGTGGATCGACCGCATCGACCATGAAACGCACCACCGCGCGCGGCGTGTAGAACTCACCGGAATCGCCGGCCGCGTCGCGCATCTCGCGCAGCATGGATTCGTACAGGCTACCCAAGGTATGCAGCTCGTCGCTGGCGGTGAAATGGATGCCGTTCACCTTGTTGATCACATCGCGAAGCAGGTAACCGCTCTTCATGCGGTTGTCCACGCCCTTGAACACGGTGGCGATCACATCGCGGCGGTTGTCACCGTTGGAACTCGTGAGATTGCGCAGATAGGCGAACAGACCGGCGCCTTTGGTTCCATCCGGCCGCCGGCACTTGTCCTGATTGATGAACGCGAGCAACTCATCGCCGGTAATGCCATCGGCCTGCGCCGCCCAGTCGCGCCAGCGGTAAGGTTTCTCGACAGCCGGGCGGAATTTCGTGCCGGCCAGGTCGGCTTCGTCCTTGCGCTGCATCTCCAGATCGTCCAGAAACTTGAGGAACATGATCCAGGTGAGCATCGGCAGGCGGTCGAGATCGCCGTTCAGGCCCTTGTCCTTGCGCATGATGTCGCGCGCGGACTTGATCAGGCTGCCGAGGGACTGGGCGGTGGTCTGGGGTTTGTCCGCCATCGCTTTGGTTTTCTTGGTTCGGGGCATTACGCGTGTTCTCTCGCTCTATATTGGATGTTTCCGGGAAGCTTCCGGGCTGTTTCTGGATTGCTTCGTCGGGCTCCGCCCTCCTCGCAATGACGCAACGGCTGATGCAGCCCCGTCATTGCGAGCGACCGAAGGGCGCGAAGCAATCCAAGCTATACGATCTCATCGTACAAATCCCGCCATGCCGGATTTGCGGCCTCAATCCGCGCCAGCTTTTTCGCACGACTTCCCGCTTTGATCTGTTTCTCCCTCTGGATGGCGCTTTCCATCGTTTCGTGCGGCTCGTACCAAACCAGCATCTTGCAACCGTATTTGCAGGTGAAACCCTCCGCCAGACTTTCCTTGTGCTGGTAGACGCGCTGAACGAGGTTTGAAGTGACTCCCGTATACAGCGTGCCGTTTCGTTGGCTTGCCATGATGTAAACGCATGGCTGTTTCATGGGCCCCACCAGGATTCGTGCAATGGGTTCTGGCTGATGGCTGGATTGCTTCGTCGGGCCGCGCCCTCCTCGCAATGACAGAACGGTGGACCCAGCCTCGTCATTGCGAGCGCCCAACGGGCGCGAAGCAATCCAGAATCATCCTTACACATACTTCCTCGTTTCACGACGCGGCATACAGCAGGTTTTGCAGGTCGTGCACGGCCGCCCGCAGCTTGTCGGCGCCGCCGAAGGCGGCGCTGATCTCGCGGATGGTGCCGTGCCCGGAAAGCGGCGGAACGTGCAGCACATCGGGCAGGACGAACTGCGCGTTGCCGTGCTCGGCGTATTTCTCCAAAAGCTCATCCAAAATCTGGCGCGCCTCGGGGCCGTAACGGTCGAAGAAGTCCTTGCGCTCGCTTTTCAGGCGCTGCGCCCGTTCGCGGCGGGTGCGCAGCGGCGCGTTGAAGGCGAGATGGCACAACAGATCGAACGGGTCGGCCTCGGGCTGTTGGGCAGCCTCGGCCAGTTCGGTAAAGCTCACGCCGCGCTCTTCCAGGCTGCGGATGATTTCTGAACGGCGCTCGGGGTCGGCCCATTGGTCGCGCAACTCTTTGGCCGTGGGACAGAGCGAACGAATCTTCTCAACGGCGTAGTCGGTGTAGCGCACCACGCGCAGTTGCTTGCCGTCCGGGTCCAGCTCGTACACCAGATGCGCGGCGATTTCGACCTGGCCGCCATCGAAGTAATACTTGCGGCGCTCATCGGCAGGCGGTTCCATCACGCCACCTTCTGGCCCGTGGGCAATCTGCTCTTCCGCTCCTTCCGGATACAGCACGCTGTCCGTGATGACGCGGACTTCACCGCTTGCCATTAGCTCTTCTTCGGTCAGCCTCACCGGATCGCCGTCAAAATCTGGATCGGCGAACAGGCGCGTGGCCGAGCCGGTGTAGTCGAGAATGTTGAACCAGAGCTTGCCGTAGTCGTCGCGCACGCGCGTGCCACGCCCGATGATCTGCTTGAACTCGCTCATGGAACCGATGACGCGGGCAAGGACCACGTTCTTGCAGGTCGGCGCATCAACGCCAGTGGTGAGCAACTGCGAGGTGGTGAGGATCGTGGGTGTTTGGGTATCCACGTCCTGAAAGCGGCTGAGGTGGCCGCGCCCGATATCGCCTTCGTCGGAGGTGACGCGGCAGACGTAATCCGGGTGCTGGGCAACCAGATCATTATTGAGATTGTTCAGAGCTTGGCGCATTTCGCTGGCGTGTTCCTGATCCACGCAGAAGACGATGGTCTTGGCGAAGCGATCGGTCTTTTTGAGGAAGTCGGTGAGGTGGCGCGCGATGGTTTCGGTGCGGGCACGCAATGCCACGGCCCGCTCGAAATCCTTGGTCTGGTATTCATCGTCAGGGATGGCGCGACCATAGCGGTCCAGCTCATCCCTGCTAGGGCGCCAGCCGGCGGCGTCCCATTCGGTAATGACCCGATGCACGCGATATGGCGCGAGGAAGCCGTCCTCGATGCCCTGGCGCAGACTGTATTCGTAGATCGGGTTGCCGAAATAGAGATAAGTGTCGCGGCTTTCTTCGCGCAACGGAGTAGCCGTCATGCCGAGCTGCACCGCGGGCTCGAAGTAATCAAGGATGCTGCGCCAAGCGCTGTCGTCACGCGCGCTGCCGCGGTGGCATTCGTCCACAATCACGAGGTCGAAGAAATCCGGCGCATAGGCCCTGAACAGACCGGCACGCCGCTCGTCCTCGGCCAGCGCCTGATAGATGGCGAAGTACATCTCGCGGCTCTGAACGACTTCGCCGAATTCGATCTTGTAGCGCGCATCGCCGAAGGCCGCGAATATGCCATCCTTCGGTTGATCCACCAGAATGTTGCGGTCCGCGAGATAGAGAATGCGCGGACGGCGGTGATCGCCGGTGCGGTTCCAGCGGGCGTTCCACAGCTTCCAGCAGATTTGAAAGGCCACGACCGTCTTGCCCGTGCCGGTCGCCATCGTAATGAGCAGACGCCGCTGCTCCTTCAGAATAGCCTCGATCGTACGGTTGATGGCGATTTGTTGGTAGTAACGCTCGCCCTTGCCGACGGCGTGATTGAAGGGCGTAAGCAGGCGCTCGGCGGCTTGCTGATCCTTGACGCCGCTGCCGGTGCGGTAACGCTGCCAGAGCTGAGCCGGTGTCGGATAGTCCGTAACGGGTATCTCGCGACCCGTAAAATAGTCGAACTCGATTATTTCGCGCCCATTCGTCGCATAGGCAAACTTCAAGTCCAGCATCTCGGCGTACTGCCTGGCCTGCTGCATTCCGTCTGCGGCGGATTTATAGCCCGCTTTGGCCTCAACCACGGCGAGCGGGAAGTCGCGCGTGTAGCGCAGCAGGTAATCCACGCGCTTGGGTGGTTTGCGGATGAAGCCCTTGCCGACCGGCACGATACGCCCATCGGTGACGGTGCGTTGCTCGGCGATCGAATGCGGTTCGTTGTCCCAGCCGGCCACTTGCAGCTTGGGCACCACCAACCGGCGGCAGGTATCGGCCTCGTTCAAAGCGGAATCCGCTCCCCAGGAAGATATCGGTGGAAATGAAACAAACTTGTTTTTATCGAGTTTACCCCATCCTTTCCCGACCACCTATCTTGTGAGTAATTTCAAAGCCACCCGCTTGCGGGGTCACAAAACGGATATGATTCCACTTGCGCCCAGCCCTGAAGAAACCCAAGGAAATGCCCGCCATGCCTCTCACTGATCGCCCGGACGCACTGCTGCTCCTTACCTCCACCTGCCCGTATTGTCCGACAGTGCTCGCCGCGCTGAGCGATCTGGTGAAAAGCGGCGACATCGGCCGCCTCGAAGTCGTGAACATCGGCGCGCACCCGGATATCGCTCAGCAATACGGCGTGCGCACCGTCCCGTGGGTACGACTCGGGCCGTTCGAGCTGGAAGGCCTGCGTTCGCCGGCCGAGTTCAAGCAGTGGGTGGAACGCGCCGGCACGCCCGAGGGACTGGCTGAATATTTCCACGAACTCCTGAAGGAAGGCGCATTGCCGAAGGTGAGCGCGCAGGCCGCGCGCGACCCGGCGGCGTTGGATGCGTTGCTGCGGCTGCTCGGCGACCCGGATACCGAACTGACCGTGCGCATCGGCATCAACGCCGTGTTTGAAGGGCTGGAAGGCGATGCCGCGCTGCAACGCGCGGTCGCGGCGCTGATTGCGCTCAGCGCGCACCGCGATGCCCATATCCGCGGCGATGCCGCGCATCTCCTGTCGCTCACGCTCAGCTCCTCGGTACAGCCGCACCTTGAGCATCTGCTGCAGGATGAGGTTGCCGACGTGCGCGAGATCGCGCGCGAAGGGCTGGAGCGTCTAAGGTCACACCGGCAATAATGCCGTCTGACTCAGTCGGCCGCGACGGGCAGGCGCGCTGAGCACTGTTCTCTCCGGGACAATGCAGGAGGCCGTCTTTCAGCAGATGCCTTCGCACGGGTGAAAAATACAAGCGCGCGCGGCGACAATCAGCCCGCGGCGGCGTTTTTGAAGGCGAGCACCGCCTGGTTGCGCAACGTCACCAGCAGGTTGGCCTCCTCGCGCGCGATCTGCAAGGGAGTCTCGCCGAGCACATCGGCATAGAAAAGACCCACCGGATTCTTTCCGACCAGAATCGGGAACAACACAAACGCCGATGCGTGCACATGGGTGCGATACCACTCGGGCAACTGCGCATGCACCTTCTCGGCGTGCGCGTCGGAGATCAGGATGTCGCGGCCCTGCGAAACGGCCAGGCGAAACAGGTCCGGATTGCCGGCGAGCGGAAACGAGAACCGGCGCGCCAGGTTGTCGCCGCCCTCGCCGAGGGCGAAGCGCCCGGCAATCAGTCCGCTGCGCGCATCGCGCACCGCCAGCAACACGCGCGCGAACCCCATGCCGCGATACATGGTCTCCATGATCATGTTGAGCAGGTCGTTGAGCTGGTATTCCGACACCAGGGTGTTGGTGATGTCCTGAATGCCGGCACTCAGGATCGCGGCGGCGTTCTCCGGTTTGCCGCCGGTGGACGTCACGGTTTCCGCCGCCGCGCTGCCTTCGTCTCTGATCAGCGTTCTTTCCAGGTCGGTTTCACCGAGTGCGTCCGGCTTGCTGTTTTCCCCGTGCACGCTGGCATTCGTCCCCGCCTCCGCCGCCCAGGACCGAGCCTGGCGCATCACACCGCTGTTCTTGAGATCGAGATTGAAAAGAGACGCTTCCTTGGTAATTTCCTGCACGGCATCCTGTGTGATGCGCTTGAGCTGCGTGACGTCGAACTGCATGCAGTCCGCGTAGCGCTCGCTGATCTGCTTGAGCCGCACGGCCGATTCATCCGCCGGGACGGTGGTCGCGATCGCGCGCAGCTCATCGGCCAGGTTGGCGATGACCCGCGCCCGATCGTCCGCGGTTTTCTGGGGCGGCGCCTTGCCGGCGCCGATCTTGCTCATGCTGTAGAGGATGCGCTCCGGGAAACTCCAGGTCTTGGCGATTTCGATCCCGAGCTGTTCGTAACTGACCCCCAGTACTTGGCTCGATGCGCGCTCCTCGCTGAAATGCTTGCTGGCCATGAGCCGCTCGATCTCCTGCGATTCTTCGTAGAAGTAATAGGTAGCGAGCAGCCGGCCGAGGTTCTGATAGACCGCACAGATGTAGGCCTCCTCGTTGTCGCGCAGGTCACCGCCGGCGATCTGCCGGGCAAGCAGGCCGCTCAGCAGCGAGCCGACCACGTCTTCCTTGAGACTTTCGGCCTGCGCCTTGTTCTGCAGGTGATCGAGAAACAGCAGCGTGACCGCCATGCTGCGCACCACCTCGAAACCGACGATCACTACCGCGCGGGAAATCGTGCTCACCTTGCCGTACTGGCCGAACGTGGCGGCGTTGACCAGCTTGAGCAGGCGATTGGTGAGGGCGAAGTCCTTGAGGATCACGCGCCCGAGGGTGCTGGCGCTTTCCTTGTCCGAGGAGGCAATGCGGTTGATGCTGCGAATGCTGTGGGACAGCGCCGGAAACTCGCTTTTCACGCGCATGCGCCGCAGCAGAAACTCGATGGTGCTCTGGTTCGCCTCGGTGGTCAGCGCGGGTGGCGTCTCCGGTTCGAGCCAGGCACGCAGCGCGTCAATCATCTCACGCGCCGTGCGGTAACGCTGCTCCGGGCGCCGGACCAGTCCGCGCAATACCAGCGCATCGAGCTTCTCATCCACCTCGCTGTTGTGGCGCGATGGCGGCGACGCATCTTCCTGCAGCACACGCTGCAAGACTTCTTTTACCGTCTCGCCCTGCGCGGCGGTACGACCGGCGATCATCTCGTAGAGCATGGCCGCGACTGCATACAGATCGGATTGCGGCAGAAACTCGCCGCGCGCGACATACTCCGGCGCGGCATACAAGGGTGTTCCGGCGAAAGCCCCACCGGCGGTCGTGGACAGCGGCGTGCTGATGCCGAAATCCGCAATGCGCGCACGCCCGGCGGCATCGAAAATAATGTTGCCCGGCTTGAGATCGCGGTGCAGCACCTTGTGTTCGTGCGCGCACGCCACGCCTTCCAGAATCTGGATGGTGATCGTGACCGCACGATTGAGTGGCAAGCGCGTCTCGCGCTCCAGTACCCACGCCAGGGTTTCGCCCGGCACGTATTCGAAGACCAGATAAGGCTCGCCGTCGGATTCACCGGCGTCATACAGCGTGACAATGTGCGGATGGCTGAGGCGGCTGACATTGCGCGCTTCCTGCGCCAGGCGCCGAACCGTCGCGATACGGTCGGTCGGGGCCAGGTTCAGTGTCTTGATCGCCACCTGGCGACCGAGGTGTGCGTCATCGGCCAGATACACCGTGCCCTGCGACCCTTCGCCCAGGACGCCGACAAGCTGAAACCGGCCAAGGGTTTTTCCGGCAATCCGGCTATCCATGTTTGGTCAGCGCACGCGGCCGTGCCGGGCGTTCCCGGCCGACACTCAGGTTGAATGACTATTTAAGAGAATAGTCTATTGTATCGGCCGGGAACGCCCCGGCTTGAGGGGGCTATCCCGGCCCGCCGAGATCGAGTTCGGCGGTCGCCTGCCGGTCATAGATGAGCGCCGCCGACTCGCGGCGCGCCTGCGGACTCAGCAGATGCTCGTGACTCGCGCCCGACGCCATGAGATGCACGACGCGCAAGCCTTGCAGAACAAGGTAATCGGCGATGAGCGCGCGATGGCACTGCTGCGGATCGCGTTCGGCGCAGAGCATGGCGGTCGGCGCGCGCGCGGCGAGGTTCACAACCTGGCTGACCGCGCGCCTGAAGGCCTCCGTGCCCATGTGATCGGCGAATCCGCGCCGGCCTTCATCCAGCGCGCTGTGCGGCGAATTGAATTGCAGCGCGCGCTTGCCGCCCAGGTGCCGGCCGGCCCAGTGGTAAACGATACTCGCCTGGCCGCAGGACGCGCGCAGGCTTTGCTCGTTGAACTGCGGATGGCGCGCGGAGCGCGGCTGGGCGCGCACATCCACGAGTGTGGCGATCCCGGCTTCCGACAGCATGGCGATCAGCTCTTCGATCGAGCGATTGCTGTGCCCGATGGTCCAGATCGTCAGCGCGTCGTGCATCGCTACACCGGGCTGGCAACGCCGGTGCCGCCGTGGCCGCAATAGCCGCGCGGGTTTTTGGCGAGATACTGCTGGTGATAATCCTCGGCGAAGTAGAACTCGGGCGCGTCGCGGATCTCGGTGGTGACCGGTGGGAAACCGGCACGCGCCAGTTCCTGTTGATAGCGTTCAAGTGAAGCACGCGCCGCCTGTTGCTGTGCCTCGCCATAGGTATAGATGCCGGAGCGGTACTGGGTACCGACATCGTTTCCCTGGCGCATGCCCTGGGTCGGGTCGTGCGCTTCCCAAAATGCCTTGAGCAGTTGCGCGTAGCTCACCTGCTTCGGGTCGAACACCACGCGCACCACTTCGTTGTGCCCGGTGCGGCCGCTGCACACCTCTTGATAAGTCGGATTGGGCGTGTAGCCGCCGGCATAACCCACCGCGGTCACATACACGCCCGGCTGCTGCCAGAAACATTTCTCCGCGCCCCAGAAACAACCAAGACCGAACAGCGCCAGTTCCAGGCCATCCGGATACGGCGGCGCGAGCGCATGGCCGTTGACGAAATGCTTTTCCGGCACGCGCAGCTTCTCGGCGCGCCCGGGTGGCGCCTCGTGCGGCGCCGGCATTTGCTGTTTTTTCAGGAAACCGGACATGGCCCCCTCCTTACCTGAGGGTGCCCAGTCTGCACCAAGTTCCGGAACGCGGCCATCAACGCCCTGTGTTTCTTATGGGAATCTGCGGAAAACGGCAACTCCTCTGAGTAGGGTGCGCTTGCGCACCGATCCACGGCTCGGCAAGGCCAACGGTGCGCAAGCGCACCCTACAAAAATGGAAACCGGTACCTACTTGGACAGCCGGCGTTTAATGAAGCAGTCGAACGACAGCTTGCCCGGACCATAGAGCAACGGTATCAGCAGCAGCACGCCCCAGTACTGGTGCTGCATGACGCCGACCTCGTTAAGATCCGGGTAGGAAATCACCGCAACAATGTTGAACACGAATAGCGCAGCGGCGGCCAGGCGCCCGCCCAGACCGAGTGCCAGCATTACCGGCAAGACCAGCTCGGCGGCCGTGCCGAGGTAAGCCGCGAGCGTGGGCGAGAGCAGCGGCACCTGGTACTCGTGCGTGAACAGCAGGATGGTGGTGTCCATGCTGGCGATCTTGGTGAGGCCGGATTTGAAGAACACGCTGGCGACGTAAAAACGCACACCGAGCACAAACACCGGTTGCAGCCACACCAGGGCGCGCACTACCGGTGTGCAAACAGTATCGAGTCTGGCCAGTAAGGACATGGTTCCTCCCGTTGTTATGGTTTAGCAGGGTGTTGAAAAACACAACGAAACATCAAGCTTCGTCATTCCGGCGAAAGCCGGAATCCAGGATGTCGATGAAACCCTTGATTTTAATTCCTGGACACCGGCTTGCACCGGAAACTGCTCCTGCGTTTCCAGTACTTCCGCCATCCATGGCGGTCGCGCCGGTGTGACGAGCCCTTTTTTCAACAACCTGTTAGTCCGCATGACAGTCCACCAGGGTGCCGCGCCGCAGATGCCCGGCGAGCGTGTCGGTGAGATCGAACTCCGGTTGCACGGCCAGCGCCGCCGACACGGCAGCACCGAGCGGTTGTTGTCCAGCGAGCGCGGTCAACAGCTCGGCTTCGCCGGCGGCGAGCGGTTCGACATACACCGTCAATTCGCGCCGGATAACGAGCGCACGCACGCCGCCCTCGGCGAGATCGACGCTTGTATCACCGCCATAACCTTCCTGGTTGATTTCAAAAATGCGCACGACCGGGAAGACCGAAGCCAGCAGCTGCGCGCTCGGGTGCAGCACGAAGCGCAGCGTCTCATGCCGTTCCGCCGGCACCGCACCAAGGCGCGCAAGATCGAAGGCCGGTGCGTCGGCGGCATGGAAGGCCTGGTGCCAGGCCCATTCGAGGCGCGCCACATCCGGCAGGTATGACAATCCCGCGACCGGCGCAAAGCCGGCGAGAAAACCCGCGAAGGCATCGCCGAAATCATGCAGGTTGCCGCTGCGCGGCCGGTGCGCGCGCAGGTACTCGTGTACGGCGTAGCGGAAGAAGCCGTCGCCCACCAGTTTCTCGACCACCGGGTACACCGCGCGCAGCGCGCCGGTCAGGCTCTCGACGACGTTGTTGCGGTACACCTGCAGGTGCTGCGCGGCCGGGAAACGGCCGGCGCGCACACGCGCGGCCATCTCCGGCCGCTCGTCGAACAGCGCGGCGGCAAACTCGGCTTGCAGGTCACGCAGCATCGGCGGTCTCGCGCGCCAGTATGGCGTCGGCCAGTCCGGCCTGGCCGAGCAGGGTATCGAGCGGCGGCAGATCGCTGTCCCACTCGATCAACGTCGGGCGCGGCCCGAGCAGGTGTAGCGCGTGCGCGTACAGCTCCCACACCGGCTCCGAGACCAGCGCGTTGTGGCTGTCGATCAGCATCTCGCCCTCGGGATAGCGGTTGACGGTGTAACCGGCGAGATGGATCTCGCGCACCGCCGCGGCCGGCAGCGCCTGGAGATAGCGGTGCGCGTCGAAGCCGTGGTTCTGGCTGCTGACATAGATATTGTTCACATCCAGTAGCAGGCCGCAGCCGCTGGTGCGCGCCACCGCGGCGAGGAATTCCCCCTCGGGGATCGCGGATTCGGTGTATTGCAGGTAGCTCGACGGGTTTTCGATCAGCAGCTCGCGGCCGAGATAGTCCTGCGCTTGCACGACGCGCGTGCTGAAGTGCGCCAGCGTTTCCTCGGTGTACGGCAGCGGCAACAGGTCGTTGAGAAACACGCCGCCGACCGAACTCCAGCTCAGATGGTCGGACACCAGCGCCGGTTCGTAGCGCTGGATCAGCGTCTTGAGCCGGCGCAGGTGTTCGCGATCGAGTGGATCAGATGATCCAAGCGACAGCCCGACACCATGCAGGCTGAGCGGATAGTGCACTCGCGCCTGTTCGAGAAAATAGTGCGGCGCCCCGCCGGCACCGAAATAGTTCTCGCTGTGCACTTCGACAAACGCCAGCGGCGGACGCCGCTCCAGCAGGTCGCGGTAATGCTCGGCGCGCAGGCCGATCCCGCTGCGCGGCGGGATCGGCCCGTGCGGACGCCCGATGAGCGCGGCACTCGCCATATTACTTGCCGGACTTGAGCGAGGCGCCGACGATCTTGTCGCAGCTGCCCTGGGGGAGATAAATCCAGGCATCCTTCTGTCCGTCCTTGGTCGCGGTGCCGGCGCAGGCGCTGCTCGCGGTCTGGCAGTCGTTCTTGCCGGCCTTGACGACGCCATAGCATTTTTCCACCGGTGCCTTGTCGGCGGCGGCAGCGGTAAGTGAGCCGAGCGCGAACAGGCTGCCGATGGCGGTGGTGATGACGACATTACGATGCTTCATGTTGTTGGCTCCTTGCTATGGTTGAGAATTAGATGTTGATGCATTCCTTCTGCGACCGGGACGCGCGTCGCTTCCATGGCATGCATCACCACGTTGCGCGGTCGCTTACTTCTTTTTTGCATCCGGCAGAGCGAGCGTGCCGCCGGCGACTTTCAGGCACATGCCTTTCGGGACGTAGACCCAGGCATCCTTCTGGTTATCCTGCTTGGCGCTGCCCGAACAGACCGAACTCGATGTGGCACAGTCGTTCTTACCGGCCCTGGCAATGCCGTAACAGCGTTCCTGTTCGGCGCACACCACGGTGCCGGCGGCCTGCGCGGTGGCAGCGGCCAGCATGCCCCCGCTGGTGAGCGCGGCGATAGCGGCGGTAATCACATAACGTGTGTTGTGCATGGGTTTCCTCGTTCAGGTTGTTTAAGTTCGGTGCATCTGGACGTTGGTCGGCGCCCCGCCAGGGAACTTACACATCCTTGCCACGAAATTGCACGCGCAGCCGGCGTTCCAGCGCGTCCAGGGGCTCGCCGCGGTTGCCGACAATCGCCAGACTGCCGGCAAGGAGTAGATCGGATAACCTCAAGGTTGCTTACAGGCCTGCCGAAAATATTTCGGCGCCAGCCAAGTCATGCCGCGCGAACCGATGCAGGTTAAACCTGGTTGCGCAACAAGAGCTCGCCGGGGTGCGGGGCAAGGTAGTACTGCTCACTCAGGTACGGTGCAGGAAAGCGTCGCAGGTAATGGCGCAGCAGGGTGATGGGCACCACCCGCGGCAGCCGGCCGCGGCGGTAGGTGTTGATCGATTCGAGCAGTTCGCGCTTGTCGGCGGCGTCCAGGTTCTGTTTGAGAAAACCGAACAGGTGCTGCAGCACGTTGGCGTGGCGGGTGCGCGTGGCCGGTTTCTTCAAGGCCTGCATCAGCAACTGGATATAGGTGCGCCCAAGCCCGGCCATGCCGCGGCGACCGGCCGTGGCCACCAGGCGGCCGAGTTCGCGGTAGCGCTTTTCGTCGTGCGCCAGCACGATGAACTTGTGGCGCGCGTGGAACTCGACCAGCGCCCTGGCCGTCAGGCGCGGCGTCGTGAGCTGCTGCCAGCGATGGTAGACGAACACGCGTTCCACGAAATTCTCGCGCAACGCCGGGTCCATGAGCCGGCCCTCTTCCTCGAACGGCAACTCCGGCAACTGGGCCATCAGCGTGCCGGCGTAAAGGCCGGCGCCGGTGGCAACCGACCTGCCGTGCGGGCCGTACACGTTCACGCGTTCCATGCCGCAACTCGGCGAACCTTGCTTGAGGATGTAGCCACTCAGGTCGCGCAGCGTCAGGGCGACTTTATTGGCATAGGCCACGAGCTTGCCGGTGACATCCAGCGTCGCGTCTTTAACGCCGCGGGCGCGCGGGCCGTGCGCGCTTTTCACCAGGCGAATCGGCGGGCGCGGCACGCCGAGGCCAATCGCCACCTCCGGGCAATACGGCACGAAGTCGAAGAACTGGCCGAGCGACTCGGTGATGTAGCCGTTGTGCTTGTGGCCGCCGTCGTAGCGCACCGCCTGCCCAAGCAAGCAGCTCGAAATGCCGATGCGGATGCGCGCGCTCATTTCGCGTTAATCCGGCCCACCATCCAGCCAGCAGACAATGTAGTAGACAGAAACCCCTTCGGACGAGTCCATGGATGGACGAGGTAGACCGCGTCGGCGACCCACAGGGATGTGGGGAGGTAGAGCAACGCAGGGAGCAGTTGCCGGGAACAAGCGGTCGAGGAGCGCGCCGGGCCGATGACGCGCGCGGGAAAAAGTTTTTTCACGGGATCGGCGGCGGCAAGCGCGGCGGCTTCCGTCTCAACCACTTGCACGTTGCCCTCCGGTACCCGGTCGCGGGCGCGTTTCGGTGCATACACGACGGCGAAGCGCTCGTCGGCAACCTTGCCGTCCGGATCGAGACGATAGCCCTGGACCATGGGTGATTATTTCTCGGACGGCCGGCGGTTCTCGGCCAGCATGTTGCAGAACATCGCGCCCTGTTCCAATGCATCGTCCAGCGCCACGTGCGTATGCGGCAGGCTGGCGTCGAACCAGCGCTTCGGCAGATAGGTGCGCGTGGTCTCCTGGAAGCTGGTCTTGCGCATGCCCATGGCGTAGGAGCGCACGTCGATCGCATGCTCGCGGAACGGCCGTTCGCCGGTGAAGCGCACCAGGTACCAGTACACCCACATGAAATCCCAGGAGGCGGGAAAGCCGAGGAACACCAGCCGCCCGGGCAGGGTCTTGAGCCATTCGGCGTACTCGCGCATGGCCGCTTCCGGCGGGCGGGTGTCGCGGCGACAGGCCGCCCACGCCTCGGGAAAGCCCTGCCACCAGGCCATGGTACGCGCGTCGGGAAGCGCTCCCGGGAGAGTTTCGAGATTGATGGTGAAGGTCGAAACCACGGTTTTGTCCGCGCGGTAGGCGGCCGAGGCCAGGCTCAACATCGAATGTGCCCCGGGAATCGGACCATCCGCCTCGATATCGGTACTGACGTAGATTTCTGTCGGATTGGCCACGCTGTCTCCCTTGATTGCGGCTGCGATCATGCCCGCCGCGCGCCGGGCTGGCAATCGGCAAAGAAGCCGGCAAAAACCGGTCCGGAGCACCCGCATTAGGCCAAGGCGGGCAAATTGTGGTATATTGCACAAGTGAGTGGCGGATTGTATGGGCTTACGCCGCCCCTCCCGCGCCACCGACCCCTCAAACCACGCGCGGCAGTACTGTTCCACCGCCCACCCGGCCTTTCCACCGCAGTTTGGGTGAAGTGAACGGCATTCGCCGCCCTGCACGATTCCGCGCACTGCTTGGCCGCAGCGCCGGACGTCATACCGATACGAGGTTTCACATGCTCAAGATGTACGTCGGCAATCTCTCCCCGGACACCCGCGAAGCGGATATTCAGGCGCTTTTCTCGCAACACGGCAAGGTGCGCTCCATCCGCCTGGCCGCCGACGTCTTCAGCGGCCAGTGCCGCGGCTTCGGTTTCGTCGAGATGGAAGGCCACGAGGCGCGCGCCGCGATCGCCGCCCTCAATGGCAAGGAATTCATGGGCAAACAGATCAAGGTGAACGAGGAAAAGCCGCGCGACAAGGCCGGGTCCGGCGGCCGCGGACGGCGTTAAGCGCCGCCTGACCTGCAACCACTCTATTTATTTACGTTTCAATGACGATTGGTACACATGACTGATATCGAACGACCTACCAGTACCCCCGGGAGCATCCTGGAACGGGCATCGCATCAAGCGCGACCTTTCAAGGTCGCGCGCGTCGAAAAGACCGCTGCCCCGGACGGCAGCGACGGGACTGGCTGGTATCGCTACGTGCTGGATAACGGCAAATCGACCATCACCGGCCAGCGCTGCGGCTCGCTCAAGGATGTGACCGCACACGCCGCGCACTGCGCCGAACAGATCAACGCGCGCGGCTTCGGCAAGCAGTCGCTGTGGTCGCCGCGCGGTCGCAAGCCGGCAAACGCCCCCAAACCAGCCGACGTTACCGGTTCGTAAAAGTCGAGTGATAAAAAAACCCCGCCGATCGGCGGGGTTTCGACTGAAACCTGCGATGCAGGAGCAGTTTACGCCGGCGTGACGTTGGCAGCCGACGGACCCTTCGGGCCCTGCGTCAATTCAAACTTTACCTTCTGACCTTCGGCCAGCGACTTGAAGCCGCTACCCTGAATGGCGGAGTGATGTACGAATACATCCTTGCTGCCGTCGTCCGGGGTAATGAAGCCGAAGCCCTTGGCATCGTTGAACCACTTGACCGTTCCTGTAATCACGGAATCACCTCTGAAATAGTTAATAAAAGTGCTGCAGAGTGTTTCCTGGAACGTGCCTGCGGGAGTAACTGCCGAAGTGACTGGAAAACTTCCGGAAGTACGGGCAGAAGTACGCTGCAACGGATTTAGCTTACACAAGTTTGGTAAAAATGCGAACGGATTTTTATCCCCCTCCAGAGACCGTGGGGGGTAACGCAGCTATGGAACGGACCGTGCCGGTCATGCGGGATGTCCCTAATATTAGTCTTTAACTGTTTCCCACAATTGAAGATTTTGCAGCGTGGCACGGCGAAAATCCCCGGCACGGCGACCGCCATGGATGGCGGAAGTGCGGAAAACGCAGGAGCAGTTTTTCCGCCCAACAAGGACCAACACCATGTCATGCTCTAACAGAGCTGTTGAAAAATGCACCGAAACATCGGGCTTCGTCATTCCGGCGAAAGCCGGAATCCAGGATGTCTCTGAAACCATTGATTTTGATTCCTGAGCACCGCCCCGGCTTAAAACATGCCGGGGCAAGCTTCGAGTGCTGCACGCCTTTGTGAGCGGGCACAATTCAAAGTCCTAACTCCAGTCCAAAAAAACCTGCCTCACAAGCCTGTGAGGCAGGTGCATTGACTCATTATTCGAAGCGGTTGTCAGGCGCCACGGTTGGCGCGGATGACCTTAACCGAGCGCCGTCGCCAGACGCGCGTTACGACCGCGCTTGCCGGCGGGGTTTACCGGCTTGTCACCACCGGTCGGACGGCCATCCGGCCGGCTGTCACGGAAGCCCGACGCCGCACGCGGCTTGTGGGCCGCGCCCTTACCGAAATCCTGACGACCCGCACCGCCACGCGGCGAATACGACGGCTTGCGCGCCTGCGGACGCGAGTCCGTGGGGCGTCCGCGACCGGCGCCGGCCATGGCGCGCTTGGGCTCAAGACCCGGAATGGTTTCGCGCTGCAAACGACGACCGATGATGCGTTCGATGCCGGCAATCTTGTGGCGGTCTTCCGGACCCACGAACGAGATGGCAATGCCGGTGGCGCCAGCGCGGCCGGTACGACCGATGCGATGGATATAGTCTTCCGGCACCATCGGCAGATCGAAGTTGATCACATGACTGATGCCGGCGATGTCGAGGCCGCGGGCCGCGACGTCGGTCGCCACCAGCAGGCGATGCTCGCCGCGGCGCATGCGGTCGATGGTGCGCTTGCGCTGGCCCTGGTTCATGTCGCCGTGCAGGGCGGCACTGGAATGGCCCTTCGCGGTCAGGGTCTCGGCCAGCTTGTCGGCGCCGCGCTTGGTGGCGGTGAAAATCACAGCCTGGTAGAGCGCGTCGTTCTTCAGCAGGTGCGACAGCATGGCATGCTTGTGTGCATGGTCATCCGCCTGGTGCACCTGTTGGGTGATGGACGCATGCTGTTCCTTGTTGTCGGCGAGCTGGATGCGCGCCGGGTTCTTGAGCAGTTGGCGCGCGATCTCCAGCACCTTGCCTTCGAGCGTGGCGGAGAACAACAGCGTCTGGCGGTTCGCCGGCGTGGCCTTGGCGATGTCGCGCACGGCATCGACAAAGCCCATGTCCAGCATGCGATCGGCTTCATCCAGAATCAGGATCTCAAGGCGCGAGAAATCCACGCGCCCGCGTTCCATGTGATCCATCAACCGGCCGGGGGTCGCGACCAGCAGGTCGAGCGGCCGTCCCAGCAGGTTGAGCTGCGGGCCGTAGCTCATGCCGCCGACGATGCTGCCGGAGGTCACCTTGCAATGGCTGCCGAATTGCTTGATGTTGTCGCTCACCTGCATGGCGAGCTCGCGGGTCGGGGTCAGCACCAGCACGCGCGGGCCGCGGCCCTTTACGGTGGAAGGCGTCAGCAGTTTCTGCAGGGCCGGCAGCACAAAGGCCGCCGTCTTGCCGGTACCGGTCTGGGCCGAGGCCATCAGGTCGCGGCCCGCGAGCGCCACCGGGATGGCCTCGATCTGGATGGCGGTGGGTGTCTTGTAATGACAGGCCTCGATGGCGCGCAGCAGTTTTTCGTCGAGCTTCAGGTTTTCAAAAGACAAAATAAGTTCCTCTTCCGCCTACCACGGGCGAAAATTGTATTAATGAATGAATACAACAGACGAACAAAGCGTAAATTACGTGGCAGGTAATGTCAGCGCCTGGTCCCGAATGGCCGCGCACCGATAACGGGGTGCGGCCCACACGTCGCTAACCAGGAAACCGCTTAGAAACAGCAGGGGAAGGTCAGAAACGTCTAAACCCTTGTACCTACAGGGTGACGACACTATACACGAACATCGCTGAAAGTGCACTCTCTCTCTGCGCCGTCAAGGTATCGCTGTCAACAGTGCCTGCCAGGCCAGGCGCGGTTAGGGAGCCGCCGGGTACTGGTACTGCCTGACGCAGTTGCGTCCGCCGTGCTTGGCTTCGTACAGCGCCCGGTCGGCACATTCGATCCACTGCTTGGGGGTTTCCAGCTGCATGGAGACCTCGGCAACGCCCAGGCTGATGGTGTAGCGGATTTCATGCTGATCGTGACGAATCGCGAGGGCCGCGATCGCGGCACGCAAGCGTTCGGCGAAGGTGTGTGCGCCCTCTGCCGGGGTCTCGACCAGCAGCACGACAAATTCCTCGCCCCCATAACGGCCGGCCACGTCCGTCGTGCGCATGGTCTGCCGCAACATCGCCGCGGTCTGGCGGATCACCTCGTCACCGGCCGGGTGGCCGTAGGTGTCGTTCACCTTCTTGAAGTGGTCGATGTCGAACATGACCAGTGTCCCCGGCCGATGGGTGCGTTTCAGGCGGCGGAACTCCTGCTCCAGGGATTCCTCCCAATACCCGCGGTTATTGAGCTGTGTCAGGCGGTCGGTGCGCGACAGGTGCCCGAGCTCCTGATTGGCGGCCTCGAGATCGCGCTGGCCGATGGCGATATCGGTCACGTCGGTGATCACCACACCGATATGTTCGACCTCGCCGGTGATGCTGGTGAGCGGGATGAAGGTGATGTTCTGGTACATGTACTCGGCGGCGCCGGTAATCGGGCGGTAGTTCTTGAAGCGCAGCAGGTACGGGCGCTGTTCCCATGTGGTGAAGGCGCGGTTCTTGAGCAGTCGCACCGATTCGACCTTGCGCCGGAACCAGTCCCCCGGCACGTCCGGAAAAAGTTTGAGAAACGGCTGGCCGATTACCTGCTGCGGTGACAGACCGCTGTGATTCATCATGAAGCCGTTCCACACCTGCACGCAATAATTGCGGTCGAGCACCACCAGCCCAACGTCGATCGACTGCAGCATGTCCAGCAGCCAATGCACTTCACTGAGTTCGATCTTGCTGCTCTCCATGGGGCCTATCCGATCAGGTACTGCAGGCGCTTGTTGAGCGGGGTAATCGAGTCCTCGGTCAGGAGCAGCAGCAGATCGCAACTGATCTTGCGGTTTTCGATGCGGTAACCCATCTCGATCGCGAGCGTCTGCTTCCAGCGCAGCACGTTGCCCTTGAGCAAGTCACTCACCTTTACATGCCGCCCGAGCACCACGGGCGGCCCCTGGCTGAAGGTCACCTCAAGCTGGTCGGCCAGTCCCTTGAGACAGGCGCCGATCAGGATATTGGCCATGTCCATGAGCAGCTCAAGTTCGGCGCTCTCGTCGATCTCGCCCTGGTATTGGGTGAGTTCGGCGATGTCCTGAAAGCTCGATTCATGGAACAACAGCAGCGCTTCCCCGGCGATACCCGCGCCGATGAAGCCCTGGCAGACGGCCGAGACGTTCTCACCCGCGGCCACGGCGCCGAGCGCCATGCGCAGATCGGCCGAATCGATCATGTTCACGTGCGGCACCGGCATGAGCACGAACACATTGAGCAGGCGCGCGAGGAAGTCGGCGGCCTGGCCCATGGCGACGTTCGCCACCTCCTTATAGCCGTCGCGGATGTCCACCTCGACCTGCACCGGCGCGGCACCTGCCTTGTCGGTGCCGCGAATACCGTACCGGGTCAGCACCTGTGCAATCTCTTCCTCGCTCACCGGCTTCTTGAGAAAGGCCATGGCACCGAGCTGCGTCACGCGCGCCTGCGCCTCCGGCTGGATGTCGCCCGACACCACGATGGTCAGGGTCGGCAGATCGAGCGCGCGGATCGTGGCCAGCGTCTCGTAACCGTCCATCACCGGCATGTTGAGATCAAGGAACAGGATATCGGCCTTGCCGGACTTGATGGCCACGAGCGCCTCGGCGCCGTTGCCGGCAAAGCTCACGTCCACGTCCCAGCCCTTCGGCAGGGCCCGGGCCATCTGCTTGCGCGCAAAGCTCGAGTCGTCACAGATTAATACGGGGGTGGGCATATCGTGTTCCGGCTGTTTGTTCCGCTCTTTCCCCGCGGATCCCGCGTCGGGTTATCGTCCCGATTCCTTCCGAACTATAGTGCAAAACCGACCTGCGCGGAGACCCTGACACAGCCGGCAGCGTGTGCGGGAATTGGCCATTTCGGACGATGTACGCGTGCCGGTCTGCCAGGCATATCCTCCGGCATGGCTGCCACAGACACCCGTACACAACCCTTTCAGCTCGTTATAGACATTGCCTATTTAGAATCGGAAATTCATCAGGCAATTTTATGGCATGGGTATTTTGACGCACATCAATGCCGCCATGCCCACACGGCGTATCGTTTCGCTACCCGGGAGTCCGCGCAAGAACAGGGGCTGCGACCCGTACCCTCCCGGTAAAAAGGAGACAATTATGGTAAGCACAATTCCTGTTAAACGGATGCCGGAAACACGCGGCATGGGAATGTTGCGTCCCTTCCAGTTGCTTGAGGAAATGGAAGAGTTGGCTGGACGCATGATGCCGTCGTGGCGCACGGCGCCGGCCGAGCGGATGTTCTGGGGCGGCGCCTTGCCGCAGGTGGATGTTATTGACCGCGAGGCTGATCTCATCGTGCGCGCGGCGGTGCCCGGTTTCGGCAAGGACGACATCGAGGTCACCTCGACCAACGATGCCGTGACCATCCGTGGCAGCATGCGCACCGACAAGAGCGAGGATGGTGAGTACTACTGTCGGGAGATCCGCTGCGAGGACTTCTTGCGCACCGTCCGCCTGCCCGCGCCGGTGGACGACACCAAGGCGCGCGCGACCTTCCACGACGGTGTGCTCGAGGTTACTTTACCCAAGCTGGAGCGCGCCAAGCGCCATACGCTCAAGATCGAAGAGACCTGAGTATCCCTTCGACCAGCCTGCGAGCCCGGCGCGCTGCCGGGCTCATTTTTTTGGTGCTCAAACCGTGGCGCGGCGGATGGTGCGCTTGAGCGCGTGGATCTGGCGCAGCACGCTGCTTAATTCCTTGCGTTCCTTGGAGGCGAGCATCGCGTCGCGCTGCTTCTGGAGTGCGTGGATCCTGGCCTTGATCGCGGTCTTATCGATGCCGACCGCGTGATGGTGCACGTGCGTATCGAGCCCGAGCGCCGCACACAACCCTTTCAGCAGATGATCCTTGTTCATCTGGGTCGCGCCCTGCACCGCCTCGTGCTCGATGCCTTTGGCGATGTCGCGCAGTTCCGCGACGGTCTTGTGCTTGAGTTCCTCGTAGGTATGCGTCATGGATGACCTCCTCCTTGTGGATCGTGATCTCGCCGTTATAGCACTGTGGTCGAGTCCCGTTCAATCGCCGGCCGAAAGAAGAATACAAACCGCCCGCCTTCGATGTCCACCTTGAGGCTCGCACCGCGATGGACGGCGTAGTCCACATAGCCCGGTACGGCGCTCGCCTGATGGCATTCGCTCACATGCTGCGGCGCTTCGAAATTCCGGTCGCGATCGTACCAGGACAGCAGCATGCAGTCGCCGAGCCGCGCTTGCGCCTCGGCCCTGGCAAGCGGCAAGGCCGCGAGGTAGTCCGCGAGCGGCGGCTGCGGGTGCAGGGCCACGACCGCGATGCCGGACAGATCCGGCGGTTGCGGCAACGGACAGACCGCCGCGTCGCCGGTTGTGGCCGAGGCAGCGGGGGGTGGCGGGGCCTCGATCGGACCATTCTTCATCGCAAATCTCCCGTGCAGCAGAACGCCCTTGTCCTATGCTACGCTTTCTTATAATAATGTCGCGTCCGGCCACCAGCTCACCTGTCCAACTCCGCGTGAAACCGATCAATATACTGTTCGCCCTCGGGGCGGGATTCGGCGTTGCCGGTACGCTGCTTTATTTGGGCGTGGCCAACTCAGACACCACACCCGTGGCGCCGGCGCCTATCCCCTACGTCAAGGCCACCGAGCTGTTGCGCCACGCCAGCCCCGGGCGCCTGGCGCTGCTCTCGCAGGTGGCGCTGGTGATGGATGAACGCGACGGGGTCATGCTCTACGGGCGCGCCATCGACACACCGCGCCCAATCGCCTCGCTCACCAAGCTCATGACCGCGCTCGTGGTGCTCGAATCCGACCTGCCGCTGGACGCCCCGATCGCCATCACCACCGCCGACCGCGATCGTCTCAAGGGTTCGCACTCGCGCCTGCACATCGGCGCCATTCTCACGCGCGATGACCTGCTGCGCGCCGCGCTCAGCGCCTCCGACAACCGCGCGGCCGCGGCGCTGGCGCGCACCGCCCCCGGCGGCACGGAGGCATTCGTCGCGAGCATGAACGCCAAGGCGCTGGCGCTCGGCATGACCCACACCCGCTTCGCCGACGCCTCGGGGCTCAACCCACGCAACGTCTCGACCGCGCGCGACCTGCTCAAACTGCTCGAAGCCGCACGCGCCCAGCCGCGCATGCATGCCTTCACCACCAGCGGTGAACTCTGGGTCACCGACCTCGCCACCGGCCGCGCCATCGGGTTCTTCAACACCAATCGCCTGGTGCGCCAGGATGGCTGGGAAATGGCCTTGAGCAAAACCGGCTACACCGCCGACGCCGGCAATTGCCTGGTGATGCGCGTCACGGTCGCCGGCCGGCCGCTCAGCATCGTGCTGCTCAACTCCTGGGGCAAGGCCAGCAAGTACGGCGACGCGCAGCGCATCCGCGACTGGCTGATCAACACCGAGCGCCGCATTCCGTTCACCACCGCGGCGATCTAGCCGCGCTCCCGTCAGTCCTCGCAGGAATAACCGAGCTGATCGAGCGCGTCTTCGAGGTGATCGGCCAATAGCGGGTGGGCGATCAGATAGTCGGCGGTGCGCTTCGTCCAGCTGCGGCGCGCCTCGGCGAGCGCCTCGTCCCATTCGGCGGTGTCGTAATCGCCGCGCCCGAGCCACAGCAGCGCCACCAGCTGGTGTTGTTGATCGGGTTCGAGGTCGTTGACCGTGGCGCGGAACTCCTGATAAGTGGCATCGTCGGCATGGTCGGCCAGCACCTGCAACGCCCAGTCCTCGGTCGGGCTGCCCGGCGTGTCGGGAATCACCACTTCTTCCTTGGCGTGGAACTCGCGCGCCTTGTCGATGAGAAAACAGACGGTGTCGGGGTTGAGTTCGAGCTCGAGCATGGCGCCTCCTGCCGGCGGAATAACCGACACCACTATAGCGCAGACGCTCCGGCGGGTAGAGCAGCGCGTTTCACCTGTGCCGCCTCACGCAACCCCGGCCGCGGCCGGCCGGCCGGCACATGGCGCCGCCGGCGCATGTTATCCTGACGGCATTCCGGTTCTTTCCGTGCCGCGCGTACACCGGGCGCGGCGATATTCCGCCCCTTATGAAAATCCTGGTTCTCGGCAGCGGCGTGATCGGCGTGACCAGCGCCTGGTATCTGGCGCGCGCCGGTCATGAAGTGACACTGGTCGATCGCCAGCCGCAGCCGGCGATGGAAACCAGCTTCGCCAACGGCGGGCAGGTGTCGTGGGGCGCGGCCAACCCGTGGGCGGCGCCGGGCATTCCCGGCAAGGCGCTCGGCTGGCTGTTCAAGCAGCACGCGCCACTGGTACTGCGCCCGAGGCTCGATCCAGCCATGTGGCGGTGGCTCGGCCAGATGCTGCGCAATTGCACGGACGCGCGCTATCTCGCCAACAAGGAACGCCAGCTCCGGCTCGCGCGCTACAGCCACGCGTGCCTGACCGAACTGCGCAACGCAACCGGCCTGCACTACGACCAGAGCACGCACGGCCTGCTGATTCTGTATCGCAGCGCGCGCGATCTTGCGGCGGCGACCCGCGAGGCGCAACTGCTCGACCGTCTCGGGATTGCCTATCGATTCCTCGACCGCGCCGCCTGCGTCGCGCACGAACCGGCGCTCCGGGACTCGCAGGAAAAAATTGCCGGTGGCATGCTGTTTCCGGGCGACGAGTCCGGCGACTGCCGGCTTTTCACCGAAGAGCTGGCGGCGCGTGCACGGACGCACGGCGTTAGATTTCTCGCCTCCACCAACGTGACCCGGCTGGTCGCCGATGGCGATCGCATTACCCGCGTGACCACCGACTGCGGCGAGCTCACCGCCGACGCCTATGTACTCGCCTGCGGCAGCTACTCGCCGCTGCTGCTCAAGCCGCTCGGCATCAAGCTGCCGGTGTATCCGGTGAAGGGCTATTCGATCACCGTGCCCATTGCAAACGATGCCGGCGCGCCCCAGGGCACGCTCACCGACGAGACCTATAAGGTTGTGATCACCCGGCTCGGCAAGCGACTGCGCGCCGCCGGTACCGCCGAACTCTGCGGCTACGATCTCACACTGCGCCCGGCGCGCCTCGCCACGCTCGCGCATGTGGTGCGCGACCTCTTCCCCGCGATCGGCGATCTCACCGCTGCCGAACCCTGGGCCGGCCTGCGCCCGATGACACCGGACAACCCGCCGGTGATCGGCGCGACGCCATATCAGAATCTGTTCCTCAACACCGGCCACGGCACCCTCGGCTGGACGATGGCCTGCGGCTCGGCAAAGGTGCTGGCCGATCTCGTTGCCGGACGCGCGCCCGACATCGACCTCGCGGGCCTTACGCTCGCGCGTTTCGGGTGACGCCTCGGCAGGAGTGCAAACGCTTGCCTTGAAACCAGGCCTGGCGGATAGTTTACTGGCGAGCAGCGCTGCAAGGAGCGGTATCCACCACGGGCTACGACAGGGGGCATTCGCCATGCGTGCAAAACAACTTTCCGCGATCCTTTTCTTTCTGCTGGGATGCTCCGCGACGGCTCAGGCCGCCGATGCGAACCAGGCGAGCGTACAGTTTGGTCCCCAGAGTTTCCTCTGGCGTGAGTTCGGTGACACCGGCGGACGCCTGCTGCAGGAGCAAGGCGCGCGCTTTTCCGTAGGCGCCGCATTCGACAATTTTCGACGCGAAGACTCCGGCGTTCTGTACAACGTCAACGGCAAGATTTACCTGGGTAGCGTCGACTACGATGGCCAGACCCAATCCGGCACCCCGGCCACGACAGACGTAAGCTATCTCGGACTAAACATCGAGCTACAGGGCGGATATCGTTTCGGCCGGCGCGTCGGTGTGGATGTCTTCGGCGCGCTGGGAATCGATGAGTGGATACGCTCGATTGCCGATGGCAGAGCCGCAAACGGAACGACTGTGTATGGTTACGAAGAGTACTACACCATCCTGTATGGCAAGGCCGGGTTGGGATTTTTCCAGCTGCTGGATGGCTGGCGCTACATGCTGCAGGGCGGCGTGAAAATGCCGCTCGCCACCAGCGAGCATGTGGACCTGGGCAGCGGCGTTGACCTTGAACCGGGACTCAAGCCTTCCGCGTTCGCCAATTTCCAGTTTGATTTCGGTTCCGGCCGGCATGACCGCTTCGGTGTCGCCTTGTATTACGACAGCTACCGCTTCAGCCGGTCGGACCCGGAGTTGCTGACCTACGGCGGCTCGACCTATCTGGTGGTGCAGCCGCGCAGCCACATGGACGTCTATGGCCTGCGCCTGAGTTATTACTTCTTGTGAGTATTGGCCGGGACATATCAATCTTGACGGGGTGCTGGGCCAGATAGAGCGGCAGAGCCCGTTACAGCGGGCGTGGCGCGAGCCGATAGACTTTCTCGCTGAGCGCGCTCAGCCCGCGCTCGCGAAAGCGCGGATTCTCGGCCAGGATGTCTTTGCTGAGCAGGCTGGTGACTGCGTAACGCTTGTCATACAACCGGCGCACCTCGTCCTCGCGCACGGCAAACGGCGGCCCGCTCATTTCGTTCTGCGCATATTCCATGGTGACGAGCAGCGTGCCGACCGCGGCCGGCAGAATGGCCGCGCTGTGCCCGGCATAACGCGTGCGCAGCTCGGGCGGCAGGGCAATGAGCGAGGCGCGGTCGTAGACACCGGCCACAGCCTGCAGCAACTCCGGCGTAAGATCGAAAAAATCCCCGCACAGCACCACAAGCCCGTCCGCCTCGTAGCGCTCGAACGCGCCCTGGCGCGTGACCTGCGGCGTGAGGGCGTTCTCGATAAAGAAATCGCGCACCGCGATCGGACTGATCTCGACACCGAGCACTGCGTGGCCGCGGGCACGCAACCACAGTAAGTCGCGGCTCTTGCCGCACAGCGGCACGAACACCAGGCCGCCGGCCGGAACCGCCAGCCGCGCCCAATAGTCCTGCAGGTGTGCGTTGATCTCCTGCTGGTGAAAGCCGATCTCGTTGCGCTGCCAGCGTTCGTGCCAGAAATCGGGTTTCATGGGTGTTTATCTATAAGCAGGTGTAGGTTGATGTGAGTGAAGCGAACCCCAACAAACCGGTCTGGTGGACATGAATATCCATTGGTAAACATTCGGCCGTTGATCACACTTCGAGCAGCGCACGGATCTGCGACTCGCCCTTCGCGCCGACCACGAGTTTTTTCAACACGCCCTGCTCCACCAGCGCGAGCGACGGCGTGGCCATCACGCCGAAATGTTTGGCGAGTGCGACCGATTCGGCGGCGTTCACCTTGAGCACGTCGCCGCGCTCCGCGGCCAGTTTGTCGATGATGGGTGTCATGCCGCGGCACATGCCACAAGTCGGGCTCCAGAAATACACCAGCAGCCGTTGCTTGCCACGCTGCGCGTCGCTGAGCAACGCGTCCAGCTCCGGCACCGCGCGGCCGCGCGCCTGGCGCGCGCGCAGCAGCGGCAGGAAGTTGATCAGCACGAAAACCGTGATGAAGGTCGCAATGAGGTAACCGAACCAGTCCATGCAGCATGCTCCGCGATATGATACCTGCAACGTGCGCCGATCCGTGCCGCGGGATTACTCTTCGGCCGCGAGGCTCGTGACGATGTAACCGCCGGACTTCTCGTCGTGTTCCAGTTGCAACAGGCCGCGCGCCTGTGCCGCTTCCAGCAGTTTGCTGAAGGTACGAAAGCCGTGGTAGGTCTCGTTGAAGCCGGGCTTGCGGCGCTTCAGCGCCTGCTTGACCATCGAGCCCCACACCTTTTCCTCCTCGCCGCGTTCCTTGAACAGGTCCTCGACCGTTTCCACCACCAGGTCGAGCGCCTCCTGCTGCTTCTGCGTGTCATCGCCGGCGGCGGCTTTCTCCGGCGCCTTGCCAGCGGCCGCCTTGGGTTTGCGCTGCGGCGTTTTTTTCTGCTCACGCACCAGGTCGTCGTAAAAAATGAACTCGTCGCAGTTGGCGATCAACAGGTCGGAGGTGGATTGCTTCACCCCGACGCCGATCACCAGCTTGTTGTTCTCGCGCAGCTTGCTGACCAGCGGCGAGAAGTCCGAGTCGCCGCTGATGATGACGAAGGTATCGACGTGCGCCTTGGTGTAGCAGAGGTCGAGGGCGTCGACCACCATGCGGATGTCGGCCGAGTTCTTGCCCGACTGGCGCACGTGCGGAATTTCGATAAGCTCGAACGCCGCCTCGTGCATGGTGGCCTTGAACTGCTTGTAACGGTCCCAGTCGCAATAGGCCTTCTTGACCACGATGCTGCCCTTGAGCAGCAACCGCTCCAGCACCTTCTGGATGTCGAACTCGGCGGCGCGCACGTCGCGCACGCCGATCGCGACGTTCTCGAAATCGCAGAACAGGGCCATGTTCTGGGTCTTGGGTTTTCCGCTCACACTCATGGTTGCTCCCGATTCCGGGCGGCGGATGCCGGCCTGTGACGCCAAAGGTAGCGCTTGTCTGCGGGTTTTGTCACGCTGTCCGTGACAGGGCTGGCAGTCACAGGCAGTTGGGATCAAGATAGTTACTGGAGAGAACGGAACCGCCCTCTCCCCTACCCCTCTCCCACGAGTGGGAGAGGGGCGTAAAGGGTTTCGTGTATGAAGCATACTGCTCCCCTCTCCCGCCTGCGGGAGAGGGGCTGGGGGAGAGGGTGCCAAGGGATACAGGCGCATGCTCAACAATGCCAAAACCTTACGCAGCAAACAGACCGAGGCCGAGCAACGACTGTGGTATCACCTGCGGGCGCATCGTTTCTTGGGTCTGAAATTCAAGCGGCAAAAACCTATGGGCCGCTACATTGTGGATTTTGTGTGTCTGGAGCAGCGGCTGATTATCGAGATTGACGGTGGTCAGCATTCTGAACAGGTGGACTACGACCAGGATCGGGATGCGTGGTTGCGCAGCCAGGGTTATACAGTGCTGCGTTTCTGGAACAACGATGTGATGCAGCAGTTGGAGAGTGTGTTGGAGCAAATTCGTTGCACCCTCGGCAGCCGCTCCCGGCGCTGCCCTACCTCCTGCATCCATGCAGTCGTCTCCCCCGACCCCTCTCCCGCAAGCGGGAGAGGGGAATAAGAGTTTCTTTTGATCACTGAGGCTGACGCCGACTGAGCATGCCGTTCACGCCCTTTCATCCCGCCGTCGCTGGCTGGTTCCAGGCGACCTTCAGCGCGCCGACGGCGCCGCAGGCCGAGGCCTGGCCGGCAATCCGTGCCGGACAACACACACTGATCGCCGCGCCCACCGGCTCGGGCAAGACACTGGCGGCGTTCCTCGCGGCGATCGATGCACTGGTGCGCGACGGCGTTGAAGGCCGGCTCGCAGACGAAACCCGCGTGGTGTACGTGTCGCCGCTCAAGGCGCTGTCCAACGACATTGAGCGCAACCTGCAATGGCCGCTGGCCGGCATTCGTGCGCAACTGAAGGCGCTCCATCTGCCGGACGTGGACATTCGCGTGCAGGTGCGCACCGGCGACACCACGCCCGGCGAGCGCGCGGCCATGATCAAGCGCCCGCCGCATATTCTGGTCACGACTCCCGAGTCGCTGTATCTGCTGCTCACCAGCGAATCCGGGCGCAACATGCTGGCGACGGCGCGTACGATGATCGTGGATGAGATTCATGCGGTGGCCGGCAGCAAGCGTGGCTCGCATCTGGCGCTGTCGCTGGAACGCCTGGCGGCGCTCGCAAGCCCGCACGCGCTCACGCGCATCGGCCTGTCGGCCACACAGAAGCCGATCGAGGAAATCGCGCGCGCGACGGCGTGCCGATCGCCGTGCAGGCCGGCGGCGAGACCCGCTTCCTGGCGACGCTCGAAGCCGGCGACGAGTGGCAGGCGCGCAATGCGCTGCTGCGCCAGCCGCTGCCGCCATCACTGCGCAGCTATCTGCACTGACCGCATGACATGCTCACGCCGACCGTGACGTGCACCGGCCGCGGGCCTGCATTCGTGAACAGCGAGACCCGTTTATGAAACCACGCGCGTTGCTGCTGTGGCTTGCGGCCTACGCCATTGCCATGGCGCTGGTCGAGGCGGCCGTGGTCGTGCACCTGCGCCACGTCTATTACCCGGAGAATCCGCTCGCGCTCTTCCCGTTGCGGTTGCTGAGCGCCGACGATCTTGCGCTCGAACTGGCGCGCGAACTCGCTACGCTGGTCATGATGCTCGTCGTTGCACTGCTGGCCGCGCGCGGTTTCGTGCGCCGGTGCGCGGCGTTTGTGTATGTGTTTGGACTGTGGGATATCTTCTACTACATCTGGCTGAAGGCCTACCTTGGCTGGCCCGACCGGTGGCTGGAATGGGACATCCTGTTTCTCATGCCCTGGCCGTGGTTCGGACCATGGCTGGCGCCGGCGTTGATCGCGCTGCTGTTCGCGCTCTGGGGCGGGTGGGTACTGGCCACGCCGCGTGATTTGCGCCTGCGCCGGACGGATGCGCTGCTGTTCGTGGCCGGCGCGCTGCTGGCCCTGGCCAGCTTTCTCGCACCGGCCTGGCCACTGCTGACCGGCGGCGCGGCGGCGTTGCACGGCTGGCTGCCGGGCGCATTCGCCTGGCCGCTGTATCTTGCCGGCCTCGTTGTCATGACAACCGCGCTGCTGCGGGTGGTGCGCGTGCGCTGACCGGCGTGGTTCGCGGCCGCGCCCGCGGGGTGGTAAAGTCCAGGCACCGTACCGACGGCAGGAGCACATTGATTTGGATATCCCGGAACTGGTCGCCCATCGCGGCTATGCGCTGCACTACCCCGAGAACACGCTGATCGGCATCGAAGCGGCGATCCGCGCCGGCGCGCGCTACGTCGAGGTGGATGTGCAGTTGAGCGCCGACAAGGTGCCGGTGCTGTTCCACGACCGCACCCTGGACCGGCTGTGCCGCGCGCAGGGCATGATCCACCGCTACACGCGCGAGGAGCTCAAGGCCTTCCACGTATTCGAATTCGAGCGCTTCGGCTACAAGTTCGCGCAGAACCCGATCACGACGCTCGCCGAGCTCGGCGCGCTGCTCGCGCGCCACCCGCAGGTGACCGCGTTTATCGAGCTCAAGCGCGTGTCGATCGAGGTGTTCGGCGTGCAGACGGTGCTGGACAACGTGCTGCGTTCGCTGGCGCCGGTGCTACCGCAGTGCGTGCTGATCTCCTACAACGTGCCGGTGCTGGCCGCGGCGCGCCAGCAGGGCTATCACAGCGTTGGCGCCATCCTGGAGCGCTGGCACCACCAGCGCAACGCCGACGTGCAGGCGATCCGCCCGGACTACCTGTTCTGCGACGCCGTGGACCTGCCGCGCTTCGGCGATCTCGAGAAGGCCGGCGCCAAGATCGTGGTGTACGAAATCACCGACCCGCAACTCGCGCTCAAGCTGGCGAAGCGCGGCGTGGGCTTCATCGAGACCTTCGCCATCGGCGAGATGCTCGCCGCTTTCGAGCCGCTGCGCAAAAGTCCGGCATGACCGGACAGCACGATCTGGTCGTGATCGGCGGCGGCATCCACGGTGCCGGCGTGGCCCAGGCGGCGGCCGCCGCTGGATATACGGCGCTGGTGCTGGAACAGTCCGGCATCGCCAGCGCCACCTCCTGCCGTTCGAGCAAACTCATTCACGGCGGGCTGCGTTATCTGGAAAGCGGCCAGTTCAATCTGGTGCGCGAGAGCCTGCGCGAGCGCGATATTCTGCTGCGCATCGCGCCGCAGCTGGTGCGGCTGGTGCCGTTCCATATTCCGGTCTACCGTCACACCGCGCGCCGGCCGTGGCAAATCCGCGCCGGCCTCAGCCTCTACGCGCTGCTCGGCAACCTGCGCCGGCATGCGTGGTTCGCCGCGCTGCCGCGCGCGCAGTGGGGCGAGCTCGACGGCCTCGCCACCGAAAATCTTCAGGCAGTATTCCGCTATCAGGATGCCCAGACCGATGATGCCGCGCTCACCCTGGCGGTGATGCGCTCGGCGCAATCGCTCGGCGCGCAACTGGTCCTGCCCGGTGAGTTCCTCGCTGCCCAGCGCACCGCAAGCGGCTATGCCGTGCGCTACCGCACACCGCGGGGCGAGGCCGAGAGCCACTGCACGGCGCTGGTGAATGCCGCCGGCCCGTGGATCAATACCGTGTTGGCGCGCATCACGCCGCAAGTACCGCCACCTGCGATCGAGCTGGTACAGGGAGCACATATCGTGCTCGACGGGGCATTGCAGCGCGGCGTGTATTACACCGAGGCCGAGGACGGGCGCGCGGTATTTGTCATGCCGTGGCGCGGCATGACCCTGGTCGGCACCACCGAAACGCACTTCCGCGGCGATCCGGCGCGGGTGCGGCCGCTGCCGGCGGAGGTGGAATACCTGTTGCGTACTTTCCACCGTTATTTTCCGGAGCGCGACGCGTCGCTGCGCGACCAGTTCGCCGGCCTGCGCGTGTTGCCGTTGGCGCAAGGCACGGCCTTCCACCGGCCGCGCGAAACACTCTATCGGACTGATACACCGGAACAGCCACACCTGGTCAACATCTACGGCGGCAAACTCACCGGCTACCGGGCTACCGCACGGAAGGCGCTGACGTTGCTGCGTGCGGCATTACCCGTGCGGCCGGCGCGCGCCGACACCGCCACACTGCGGCTCAAGGACTAGCCCAGGCAGCCGCTCGGAACCGAAGTACTGCGGGAACCGGAACGGGCCCTGCATGCACAGATTCCACTCATCCGCGCCATGGGTGTGACCGTGGCGCACTTCGACGCCACGGGACTGACGTTGCGTGCCCCGCTCCGGCGGTGAGACGGCGGTGAGATTCCGCGGCCGGTTTGTGGCGCTCGATAAAGAACGCTATCCGCACGCGCAGCCGTGGCGAGGGCCCGGAAGGCAATCAGTGCGGCGCCGGCCGGATGTCTTTAACCTGCGTGTGAGCGGGCGGATTGGCGAGATGCGCCTCAAACTGCCCCACGGTCAGCGGGCGGCTGTACAGAAAGCCCTGCACGGTCTGACAAAGCTGGTCGCGCAGGAACCCGGATTGCACCTCGGTCTCCACGCCCTCGGCCACGATACTGAGCCCGAGCGCGTGTCCCAGCGCGATAATGGCGCGCGCCACCACCGGGTCGTCGCCGTTCTGGGTGATGTTCTGGATGAAGCTGCGGTCGATCTTGAGGCGGTCGATCGGCAGGCGGTGCAGGTAATTCATGGATGAATAACCCGTGCCGAAGTCATCGATGGCGACCTGGACACCGAGCGCCCGCAGTTCCTTGAGTTTGCCGATGCTCTCTTCCAGCTTCTCCATGAGCAGGCTTTCGGTGATTTCGAGCTCGAGCCAGCGCGGTTCGAGCCCGGTGTCACGCAGCGCCGCACGCACCACGCTGACAAAGTCGTCCTGCCGCAATTGCCGTCCGGACACATTCACGCCCATGCACAGTGGCGGCAACCCGAGCCGTTGCCATGCCACCGCCTGCGCGCAGGCGGTGCGCAACACCCATTCGCCGATCGGCACGATCAGCCCGGTCTCTTCGGCGAGTGGAATGAACTGCATCGGTGCAATCGGATTGCCCTGTGCATCGCGCCAGCGTATCAGCGCCTCGGCGCCGATCACCCTGAAGGTGTTGAGATCAACCTGCGGCTGGTAATGCAGTTCGAATTCGCCGCGCTCCAGTGCCTGACGCAGGCGGCTTTCAAGGTGCACGCGCGCCACGGCACGCTCGTTCATTTCGGGCGCGTAAAACTGATAGCAATTCCGGCCCCTGCCCTTGGCGTGATGCGTGGCGATATCGACGTGGCGCAGCAGCGTCTGGGCATCGGCGCCATCGCCAGGGAACACCGTGATGCCGATACTGGCCGTGACATGCAGCGGGTGGCCATTGATGTCCCACGGCATCGACAGGGCCTCCAGCAGTCGCTGGGCCACGGCCGAGATGGCGACCGGATCCTGCACATCGCGCGCCAGCAACACGAACTCATCGCCACCGATCCGGGCCAGCATGTCGGACTGGCGCGGCACGAAACACAGACGCTGTGCCGCCACCAGCAGCAGGCAGTCGCCATCTTCGTGGCCAAGCGTATCGTTCACCGCCTTGAAGTTGTCGAGGTTGATGAACAGCAGGGCGAATTTCTGATGGTTGCGATGCGCCCGCGCCACCTCGCTGTCGAGTTGTTCGAGAAAGGCCTTGCGATTAGGCAGGCCGGTAAGCGCGTCGTGATTGGCCTGATAATGGAGCTGAAGCCCGGAGCGCCGGCGCTCATACAGAACATAGGCGACAAACAATACGAACAGCCCGCCACCCAGCATCCGCGTCCACAGCTCATGGGCGCCGGGCGCGGTCAATTCCACAAGAACAACCGACCACCACGGTCGCGCGGTCACCGCACCCGACACATCCAGCCACACATGCACCGCGACGTCGGCGAGCGTGAATAAAAGCGCCAAGCTGACGGCAATGGCGAGTAGGTGGCGATTCTTTCCGGTCAAGAATGCTTGCATGGAGGGGCGCCAGATTTTGAGCACTATTTGCAACAAATATGCCACGGACGGCTCCAGGCCAGCGTCAAATTCACGCGTTCCAAGTCCCTGATTCTTCGGAACCTGTGACGCACCGGCCGTGGCCCGATTGGCGCATACAGCCGGTGCCGGGGATGGATACTGCCGCAGTTTGGAACATGCTAGCCTGCCAGCGTCGCTTCCCGGCCCGGCCCATGACCAAAATCGGTACACTCACGGCATTGCAAAACCTCGGCCCGGCGAGCACGCGCTGGCTGAACGCCATCGGCGTGCACACCCGCCGCGACCTGGAAAAGCTCGGCGCGGTCGATGCCTACAGGATTCTCAGGGCGCACGGCTACAACGCCACTCTCAACCTGGTATACGCCATCGAGGGCGCGCTGCGCGACCGTGACTGGAAGCGGCTGCCGGCGAAGCGCAAGGCGCAGCTCAAGGCGGCCGCGGCCGTGAAACCGCGCTGCGCCTGGCCGGCCAACGACCCGCACATGCTCCGTTACCACGATGAGGAATGGGGCGTGCCGGTGCACGACGACCGCAAACACTTCGAGTTCCTGATTCTGGAAGGCGCGCAGGCCGGCCTGAGCTGGCGCACGGTGCTGCACAAGCGCGCCGCCTATCGCGCTGCCTTTGCCGGTTTCGACCCGCGGCGCGTGGCGCGCTTCGACGCACGCAAGGTGAAGACGCTGCTGAAGAACGCCGGCATCATCCGCAACCGCCTCAAGATCGCATCGGCGATCGGCAATGCGCGCGCCTTTCTTGCCGTACAGAAGGAGTTCGGCAGCTTCGACCGTTATGTCTGGCAGTTCGTCGGCGGCCGGCCGATCGTCAACCGCTGGAGGACGCTGCGGCAGATCCCGGCGCGCACGCCCGAATCGGACGCACTCAGTGCCGATCTCAAGAAACGCGGGTTCCGTTTTGTCGGCTCGACCATCGTCTACGCGCACATGCAGGCGACCGGCCTGGTCAACGACCACCTGATGCACTGTTATCGCCACCGCGCGCTGGCGCGGCGCTGACCTGCCTGGAAGATATCTCGAAAGATTCCCTTGCGTCGATTCTCGTAGGGTGCGCCCTGCGCACCATCGGTTCGTCAAACCGTTGATCGGTGCGCAGGGCGCACCCTACATCGTTTTGAGGTGCTGACAAGACTGGCCGCAGGAGGTCAGCCAAGTAGGCGTTCAACCATCCAATACAACCCGATCAGCGCGATCAGCGCCGACGACGGCAACACCACGCGCGCGCGGTACCACGGCCTGTGCCGGAACCAGTAGCCGACCGCCAGGGACGCGAGCGCGATCACCGCCAGTTGCCCGCCCTCGACGCCGACATTGAAGGCGATCAGGCCGGTAACAAACTCGTCGCGCGGCAGGCCGATCTCGGTGAGCACGCCGGCGAAACCGAGGCCGTGCAGCAAACCGAAGCCGAACACCACGAACACCCGCCACGCGTGCAGGCGCGCGGTGAGCAGGTTCTCCACCGCCACCGCGACAATGGACGCGGCGATCAGCGGTTCGACGATCGCCGGCGACAGCGCGATCACCCCGTACATGCTCAACGCCAGCGTGATCGAATGCGCGAGCGTGAACGCCGTGACCTGCCACAGCAGCGGTGCAAGCCGCGTGCTCAACAGAAACAGGCCGAGCACGAACAGCATGTGATCCAGCCCCTTGGGCAGGATGTGGGTGAAGCCGAGCACCAGGTATTGCCCGAACACCGCGCTGCGCGTGGCGGCGGCGATGTCACCGGCGAGCGGGTAGGCCGCACTCGCCTCGCCTTCACGGACCCAGGCCGCTGTCACACCGCCGGCACGGTGCAGGCGCAACACGCTGCCACCGTACTGCGGCGCATAGCTCCAGCGCAGGGTCTTGGCGCCGGGCGGAATGCGGCCGGTGAGCCGCACGGTGGTGAGGCGCGCGCGGGCCAGATCGCCGGGCTCGGGAATGTCGAGGGCCGCGAGGTCCGGCGTGCTGCGCGCACCGTCGAAATCCAGACGCAGGCCGTCACGATACTGCGGCCAGAAGGCGCGGATGCGTTCTTCCAGCTTGCGTGCCGGCAAGGCGCGCAGACGGTTGTAGCTCTCCACATTCGGCGACTCGCTGGTGTCGCTGTGCGCCGGACTCACGCCCGCCAGCACCGCCTCCATGTTGACCTGTAAGGCAACCTGATAATTTCCGTCAACTTGCAAGTGCACATCGACGACCGCCGGGCGGATCTCGTGCGCTGTTAGCGGCAATGCGTACAGGCACAGCAGGAATCCGAGCAACGGTCGGAATGGATCGGGATTCGGCATTCGGACGGTCGTGTTAAGCTTGAGAAAATTTATCATCTCGAAAAACGATGCAACCGATTTTTAATAAAATCATGTGGCGCGCCGGAACACTGCTCCTGCGTTTCCGGCACTTCCGCCATCCATGGCGGTCGGAGTGTAGCCGATACGGATTGCTGCTGTCCGTCCTGCTCGGGCTGGCGGCGCCGGCGGCCGCGCACGAATTCTGGATCGAGCCGGCGAACTTCCGGCCGCCGGCCGGCAAAGCGGTGGACGTACGCCTGCTGGTCGGCCAGGAATTCCGCGGCGACACCATGATCTATCTGCCAGAGGCCTTCGAACGCTTCGTTACGGTTAACGCGCGCGGCACCCGGAATATTCCCGGCCTGTCCGGCGACGACCCGGCCGCGCGCCTGACACCGGCCGATCCCGGCCTCCTGCTCGTCGCCTACCAGAGCACGCGTTATTCATTGGACATGGATGCTGCAACCTTCGAACAGTATCTTGAAAAGGAAGGCCTGGATGCCATTCGCGCCCTGCGCGCGCAACGCGGCGAGCGTGACAAACCGGTGCGCGAGGTGTACTCGCGTTGCGCCAAGTCGCTGCTCGCGGTCGGTGGCCGCGACGACGGTCTCGACGCCAAACGGCCGATCGGCCTGCGGCTGGAAATCGTGCCGCTGACGCCAATTTACCAGTTGAAGCGCGGTCAGGCCCTGGAAGTGCAACTGTTATACGAAAACCGGCCGCTGGCCAATGCAAAGCTGGTGGCCTTCTCGAAGAAAAAGCTCAAGACCCAACTGGCGCAGCGCACCGATGCCGAAGGACGCGCGCGTTTTGTCCTGCCACATGCCGATATCTGGATGCTGTCCGCCGTGCACATGATCCCGGCACCGGCCGACGCGAAGGCGGACTGGGAAAGCTTCTGGGCCTCGCTCAGCTTCGAGACCAAAAGCGAGCGTTACTGATCCGACCGGAAAATAGTGCACGTTCTTTTCCCCTCTCCCGCTCGCGGGAGAGGGGCCAGGGGAGAGGGCAACGAAGGACCGAGCCACTGCCGGACAACGAAACGGCTTGGCACGGACGATGGTTGAAAGACCGTGCCGAACCACACACCCTCTCCCCCCACCCCTCTCCCACAGGTGGGAGAGGGGAGTTGAGGACTTCTGGTTTGTATAGAGACCTGTACCCGAAGGGAGAATGGACTTAATAGATGCGGCGGTGCGCACTATTTAGCGTTTTCCTCAGCAAGACCTGGCTCAGACATGGTCGATGAGTGCCGCGTCCATGGCCGCGCGCCAGCGTTGGTAGCGCGCGTGCAGCGCCGGGTTGGCGCGCGGTTTGAACCACACACCGAATTCCGGTTCCGGCCAGTCCTTGGGTTTGCCGGCGAGCAGCCAGGCCGTGCCGCGCGCCGTGGCTTCGTACTCGGCCGGCCGGTAGAGCGGCAGGCCGGACAGGTCGCTGAGGCGCTGGCACAGGCCCTCGTACCAGGTGAGCCCGCCGCTGGCGATAATCTGCTCCAGTGGCGAGGCGAGTTTCTGAAAAAGATCGAGGTTGGCCTGAATCAGGAACACGATGGATTCGGCCACCGCCACCGCCATTTGCCACGGCTCGGCCTCGACGGAAAAACGCGATTCGAAGTCCGCGACCCAATAGGGCGCACCCAGGCCGCTGATGCCATTGAGAAACAGCGGCGGCTCCACGCTGTTCTGCGCGAGCCATGCCGGCAATTGCTGCTCAAGATCCTCAAGCCCAAGATCTTCCTCGATCCATTGCAACGCCGCACCGGCACCATTGACCGTCCCTTCCAGCACGTAAACCTTCTCATCACCATCCTGCAGCACCATGCCGGTGAGCAGGCGCGGCTGGTGGCCCGGATAATCGCCGGATGTGCGTTGCACGAAGGCGCCCGTGCCCATGTTGATGTAGGCGCTGTTGGCGTGCGGCGCACCGTAGGCAAACAGCGCCGCCGACTGATCGCCGTTCACAACGCTGAGCGGGATGCGTTGCCCGTCTGCCTCGATGTGACCGAAGTGGTGGCATGTCGGCACGCACGGCGGCAAGGCCGTTGCCGGGATACCAAACAGGTGCAGGAGACCTTCATCCCAGTCCAGGGATTTGATATTCCACAGGAGCGTGCGCGCGGCATTCGCCGGATCGGCGGCCAAGCTGTGTTCGGCGGTGAGCCGGAAAATGAGAAAACTGGCCAGCGGCCCGAAGGCGAGGCGCCCCGCGGTCTCGGCCCGCGCCACCGCCGGCAGGTGATCGAGACACCAGCGCAGCTTGCTCGCGCCGTAGTGCGCCGAGAGCATGAGGCCGGTGCTGGCATGGATGGCCTCGGCGTGCGACGCGAAGCGCGCCAGCCAGGCGTGCGCCCGCCGGTCCTGCCAACTGATCACCGGTGACAGTGCCTGGCCGGTAACGCGGTCCCAGCACACGATGCTGGAGCGCTGCGTGGCGAGACCGACCGAAACAAGCTGCGCGCTGCGCGTGCCCAGTTCGAGCAAGACCTCGCGCGTGGCCTCCAGCAGCGACGCCACCAGATCATCCGGATCCTGTTCAACCCAGTCCGCTTGCGGATGATGCACCTGCACCTCGCGCAGGCTGCGCGCCTGGGCCACGCCGTGCGCATCGAATACCAGCGCGCGCGAGGCGTGCCCGCCCTGATCGAGCGCGAGATAGAGTGGACGAGTGCGCTCAGCCGGCATGATTGAGCAGTGCGTGCCAGTTGTAGCCATCCGCGCCGGTCGCCAGGAACCAGGGGTTAAGGATGTTGGGCTTGTTGTAACGCAGCGGCTGTCCGTCGAGATCGGTCACGCGCCCGCCGGCCGATTCGACCACGCACTGCGCGGCGGCCGTGTCCCATTCCGAGGTCGGTCCGAGGCGTGGGTAAACATCGGCGGCACCCTCCGCCACCCGGCACAGCTTGAGCGAACTGCCGAGACTGGCGGTATCGTACTCGCCCTCGCGCGCCTTGAGCTTGGCGAGAAATTTGTCCACCGCGTCGCCGCGATGCGAGCGGCTCGCCACCACCGTGGCGCGCCCGCCGCGGTAGCTGCGCACACGGATCGGCTTGCGATTGCAACCGCCCTGCTCCTTCCACGCGCCCTGGCCGCGCACCGCGAGATAACACACGCCGGTGACCGGCACATACACCACGCCGAGCAGCGGCGCGCCGTTCTCGATCAATGCGATATTCACGGTGAACTCGCCGTTGCGGTTCACGAACTCCTTGGTGCCGTCGAGCGGATCGACCAGCCAGAAATGCTGCCAGCCGGCGCGTTCGCTGTATTCGATCTTGGCCGATTCCTCGGACAGAACCGGAATGCTGGGCGTAAGTTCCGCGAGACGCGCAACGATCACTTCGTGCGCGGCGCGGTCGGCGTCGGTCAGGGGCGAGCCGTCGTCCTTGCGACTGACATCGAATTGGCGTTCGTACACATCCAGGATGCGGCGGCCGGCCTCGATGGCAAGTGCCACCACTTCTTCCAGCCATATGCCGGGCTCGGCAGGGTTATTCATGTCGCAGGTCTCGCCGCTAATCGGAGTACGCAGATTACCCTGTTCGGGACGCGCAGGAAAATCGGATCAGAAACTGAAATCATCTGACATTGCTACGGCGAACCACCATCGCCATGGCCTGGCGGCGGGATGACCACCGGCAATGTATTCCAGATTAGTTTTTGTCGGGTGACTGCAAGCCTGCAATCAGATAGCGGAGGTTGTAGCGCAGTAACGCAGCTCCTTCTGCAGACGGCTCCTCATTCCCTTCCCCACGGTCTTCCTTGTCGTTCTCTTTTTTTCCGTTTTCCCCGCCGTGCTTGCCGGCGTGAGCACCATCGAGCGCATCTTTGAGTTTTTTGCGCGCAGCCTTGGTATCGCCGCGCAACAATGCGGCTTTGGCCTCTTTGAGATCAACAAGGAGGCTGTGTCTTGGATCCTTGTCGTGTACCCACCCCAGCCGGGTCGCTTCCTCCACCATGCCGATCAGATAATCCACGAACACCGCCGGGATCAAGGGCGCGGGTGGCTTCACTGGTCCGACCGTGCGGCCGACCACACCCGAACCGTAGGGGGTAAGGTCGTCGTAACCGGGGATGGGGCCTTCTGGCGCACCGCCTGGCGGGAACTTGGGTGGCGGGGCATACCCCTCCACGTAATAATCTACGATGCCAGGCAGCGAGGCGATGGAGGTAAAGGAAAATCCTTTTTCTTTCCGGCCTGGGGCGATGTGGAAGGGCGGCTGACTTGCCCAGCTGACAAACGCCAGAGAGCGTAGTGCGGAATTCCATCCTAGACCTTTGGGAGTATAACCCGGCTTAAACCAGCCGTCGGGGACGGAAATCCCGGTCACCAACCCATCATCGGGCATACTGACACGCAACCGCCAAACACTTTGTTTGGCGGCCTTGCCGTTCGCAACGGTATAACGGTAAGTAAAGGCGTTTTCCTTTGGGTTGAAAGACACCTGTGCCGTGACGTGCACATCGATTCGATTGCGCGGTTCAAATTCGTCGGCCGCCTGCAACGCGATCGGCGTGAGAATCAGTATCAATACTAACGGGCATGCCAGCTTCACAGTCGATCCTCCGCGTTACTGGAACGTCAGGTGGAAGTGATTGCCTTCGTCACGAAATAAACCATTACGATTGGTAACGGCTGGTTCTAGCCAAAACGAGTTAACCAAAAACCCGTCAGCTGTTAAATCACTCACATCAACATTTGTGCCGAACCGATGAGTGCAGTGTCCTCCTCCGGCAGCTTGGCATGCAGGTGCGTCGATATTCAGACGCCAGCCACCTCTGATATCGAAGCCTCCGCCATACGGCAGGCTCATGTCGTTGATTTGCAGCAACTGAGTAAAGGTCCAGCGATGCTCGGCAGAAATTGTCTGAATGGCGGCAATCAACGTGGCAGTGCCGTAGTGGTTGTTATCGGTGACGGATAGGGGTGGGCCGAGATGTCCCGGCGTGCCACCGATCTTCACATAATCGGCGGAATTGGGGAGTAGCTGCAAGTTTGGCACACGCACAGTGAGCCGCTGTGTATCGAACAGGTCGGGCTGGAAAAACGCGCTGGCACGCAGCGTATCCATCCCGCCAAAGGCGTCGGCCCGGTAGCTGAGTGTGAGCGCCTCGCCGACGGGGCCGGTGGCGCCATTGGTCGTGGAACCCAAGTCTGCGCCACCTGCGTCGAGAAACCGGCCGACCGGCCGACCGCCGTCGTGCGAATGCCCGCCGCAATCGGCGCAGGGTTCGGTAGTGTATTGCGGGGCGGTGGCCTCCAGTCGCACGGCGTAGTTCGGCACGGCATTGCCTTGCGCATCCGTAGCCGTGACGCTTGCAGTAACGGTGCCGTCCGGCATGACTTCCGCCGGCGCGAGCGTGAGCGCGAGTTGAATGTCCGGCCGCACGTCCCAGATGAAGCTTTGAAACATCGTGGCGGCGCCGGCATAGACGTTGACCAAGGCGAGGTGCGGGCCCGGCGTCGCGGTGGCACCCGCTAAATCCCGACCGTCCCAGGTCGCGGTGTGGGTCCATTCGCCGATCTGGTTGAAGAAAAAGAAAATCGGCGGTATCCCGAAGAAGCCGGTGGGATCCAGCCGCTCCGCGGTGACATTGGCGATCAGCGGCCGGCCCGCCACCGTCACGATCACCGTGGGCCGGACCATGGTGCTCGACACCAACCAATACCACTCGGCATACTCGAATGTGCGCACGCTCACGCTGCTCGTTTCACGGTCGGGATTGAACGGATTGGGACTAGCATCGAGACCGGTGATGAAAACGACGTTATACGTACTGAAGGCGCTCGCGCCCATGCTTATAGCCATCAGCGCGAGGCCCGCGAATCCCATGGCGATATTTTTGTATCGGCGCATGGCGTTACGGTTTACGGTATTCAAAAATGACCGCGCCGAAGTGGTCGGCGAAGTCGGTCATGACCACATGGACCGTGTTGGCCCCGGACAGAAGCGGAGCGAGTCTTACCGGTACGCGATAGGTGCTCGCCGCCGCGGCGTCCGCGGGCGGTAGCATCAGCTCGCCGGCGAAACGCTCGTTCACGAATACCTTGATGCCGAGCCCGACTTTGGCGCCATAACCGGCAACGGCGCCGAGACGGCGCACCAGAATGACCTCCGGGTTTGCTGTGTCGGCAGCGGGAATCTCGGCGGTGAAGGCAAGCACGCCGCACAGCGCGGGATTATGCAGATGGTGCGAGATGGCGAGCGCCGGGGCGACCGGGGGATTGGCAAGCGCGCCTTCGAGCTCGTGCGCGGCCGGCTGGAAATTGACCGGCTCGGCGCGCACCACGACCTGAGCCTTGAAATGCGAGACCGGCCGGCCGCTCTCGTCGTGCGCATCCCAGACTTCTTCGTAATTGCCCGGCGTGCGCAGTGCGCGCGGCACGATATGTCTTAACAACGGGAACGGCGGAAACGATGCGTGCGCGCGAATGATGACATAGGCATCCTCGACCACCCGATAACGAATCTTGACGGCCCCGGAGGGTTGCGGCAGGTATTGAATGTCCCGCAACACCCAGCGATCCGGCGTAACGCGTGCGATTTCTTCGCTGGTCCAAGCGAGCGCGGCCAAAGGAGCAAGCGACCCGAGGGCGACGAGTAAACACGCAAGTCGCCCGCCGAAACGGCAATTTCCCATGGAAGTCGGCGGCATTCTTTTTGTCCCGGAGGCCGAAGAGGATCGGGTAGAGAATGATTAACTATAGACGGCGACTCAATTTGCGCAAGCTGGACTCGTATTATTCAAGCGACGTTAACCAACCGCGCCAAAACCCCATTTGTGATCCAGCCCCTGTGGGAATATAGGAAGAATAACCGCCCTTTTCCCTGGGAGCCGCCGTCCCTTGGCACGGGTTCACAAACCCGTGATCGCGCTCAGCGCGGGCGGCGCGCACATCACGTATCGGTAAGAATGCGGTTCGGTTCCAATCCTGCACATAGGGATTATCGCATATTGCAGGAATGACGTGCGGCAAGTATTTTCTGTGTCGCGACTAATAGCCGAATTCACCCGACCAGTTGCCGTGATGGAAATTGAGCGCCAGCCACTTTGGCAGAAATGCATCGGGGCGCTGGATGGGAAAGGTTTCCAGTTCCGGACTATCTTGCACGCCGCTCACGGCGCACTGCCGGGTCATGACCGGGCGGAAACAAACCGTGAGGCGCTCATCGAGCATCGCACAGGTTGCATCCGCGTGCGGTGCGGGCGGAAACAGTACGCGCTTGCGTATGAGACAACTGAAATAGAGCTCCATTTCCACCACCAGCGTGCCTGCGGTCAACGCCGCCTGTGCGGCGCGGCTCAGACGCACTTCCAGGTCGCGATGACCAAGACGAAGATGACGAAGGGCTTGCACGACTAACGCAACTCGGTCGGCGCCGTGCGGCGCGTCGTAACCCCGGTCATGACCACGCGGTTGCGGCCCAGGTCCTTGGCGCGGTACATGGCGCGGTCGGCCTCGTCGAGGATTTCCTCGTAGCCGGCATTGGCGCGCAGCATGTTGCTGGCCACGCCGATGCTGGCCGTCAGGTCGCGTCCCTCGGGGCGCAGTGTCTCGATGCGCTGGCGCAGCTCTTCCATCTCCTCCAGGCATTCCTCGCGCGACCGGCCCTTGAGCA
>CAYHES010000003.1:38417-48289 GCA_964355495.1 uncultured Acidiferrobacterales bacterium | reverse complement strand
GCGAGCGGTCGATGATCGCCGGCATGATGAACGTGCACAATTCCGGTCGATCCACCACATTCACCGGGATGTTCTTGCGCTGCGCCGCCTCCGCCACGACACGATTCACCGCTTCATCGTCGGTCGCCGCAATCACCACACGCTGCCCGCCCACATGCTCGTCACGGAACACTGCGGCAAGATGCGTGAGTTTGCCGGTTTTGCTCAATGCGGTGAGCGCGACGCACAGTTCAGGCGCGACCAGCGTAATACTTGCCTGGGCCTTGAGCAGCAGCTCGACCTTGCGCGCCGCCACGTCACCGCCGCCAACCACGAGGCAGGGTTGGCTGCGGACGTTCAAAAAAATAGGGAGAAATTCCATCGGGAGAATATGATTATATTCGTTATATTACAGTATGTTATGAACTACTTTTAAGCTACTTTCGATGCATGCATTCAAACGCACAGGCTCGATGCATACTGACAACGCATGAGGCTACTGTCATGAGCCCGACAAACTGGCGGAGAGGGAGGGATTCGAACCCCCGGAAGGTTGCCCTTCAACGGTTTTCAAGACCGCCGCCTTAAACCGCTCGGCCACCTCTCCGGACGGGAAAACAGTCCCGGGAAGAATAAGGATACCCGATGCCGGTACCGGCGGGCCAGGGCTTTTCAGGGGCAAGTCAAGTCATTGCAGCCGTCCGGGGTCTTGAGTAGAGTGAGGTGCTACCTCATCCCTGAATCCCGGAGCCTGCCCGAACATGAACGAGACCTCCCCGGTTGCCACCCACTCCATTGCCTCAGTCGTCGAAACTCACCGTGTTCTGAAGAACACCTACCTGCTGCTGTCGATGACGCTGCTGTTCAGCGCCGCCCTGGCCGGGCTGTCGATGGCCCTGAACGTGCCCTATCCCGTCAGCCTCGGCACCAGCATCGCCGCCCTGGTGCTGCTGTGGTTCGTGGTGCCGCGCACCGCCAATTCCGCCGCTGGCCTCGTCGTGGTGTTCGCGGTCACCGGCCTGCTCGGCTTCGGTCTTGGCCCGATCCTGAACCATTACCTCAATCTGCCCAATGGCGCCCAGCTGGTGATGTCGGCCATGGGCATGACCGGCATCACCTTTGTCGGCCTGTCCGCCTATGCACTGATGTCACGCCGCAACTTCAGCTTCCTGGGCGGCTTCCTGATGGCCGGCGTCCTGGTGGCCTTCGTGGCCGCGCTCGTGTCGGTCGGGGCCGCGGCATTCGGTTATCCGATGCCGGGCCTGGCGCTGGCGGTCTCGGCCATGTTTGCCGTGCTGATGTGCGGGATGATCCTGTGGCAGACGAGCGAGATCGTGCAGGGCGGGGAGACCAATTACATCCTGGCCACCGTCGGACTGTATGTCTCGATTTACAATCTGTTTACCAGTTTGCTGCATTTGTTGGGGTTTTCGAGCAACGATTGATGTGCGGCAACCGAGCCGAGCAAGGGCCCCGCGAGGGGCCCTTGTTCATTCCGGCCCAACCACCGGATCGGTTCTCACAGTCCTGATTTTGCGGGGCTTTGCCGTACCCTTCCATCCTGACGACCGCTATAGCGCCAGAATAATGGCGCTTTTTAACAGCTCGTCGACGCCCAGCTACACTTCCTCCGTTCGCCCCCATTGGCGCCTCGACTGTCTCCTGTCCTTTGGCGCCAGTTTCATGGCGCCCTGTGCCCGACAGCTGAGCAAAACGGAACCGGATACATGATTTTTGCCGTCCTCTATTGGCTTGCCAGGATTGCCCACCGATCGCAGCGGAGGCAACAAGTGCCGGCGTCGTCCTGTTTGCGGAAGATTTATGTCCACCCGTGCGTCATCAACAATCGACCGCACATTGTGTATCCGCGCGGCTTGCAGGCACGCGCACCGCAACTTTTTCAAAACCTGCTCAACTACTGTCATCGCAACGACCTCGCCCTGAAAGAGGACCAGCGCCGCGATGACCGGAAACATCATCCCCAGTACGAACGCCGCCGTCTGGCTACGATGCTGTTGTTCACCGCTGGCCTGGTCCTTGAAAGCGCCGCCCTGGCCGACGCGCTGGATGCCGCGCCGCATGCGTCCGGATGCGCGCGCGAACCCATCGAACTGCGGATTGTATCCAGCCCTGCCATGCATACACCTGCATCCGAATCACACCTCTCGGGCCCGGCACCACAAACACCGGAACCCACGTCCGTCAAAACCGGTGTCGCGGCCAGAATGTTCGACATCCTCGAACAGCGCTATCAAAGGCACAGCAGCGACCCCGATTATGTCCTCGACGATTTCAAGAAACTCGCCAACTACTACAGCGGTTTTCCCGAAGTGATTGCCATGCTCGACCGCCTCAAGACCCGAAAGTGGCGCTTGATCTACCGCGAACACCAATGGGCAACCGTCGCCAGCGGCAATGTTTTTCAGGTCGACAATGCCACCGTGTATTTCAACACGCGTTCCGCGGCACAACTAAGACTGTACAACCATTGCCAGGGCAACCCGGTCTGCATCGCATCGCCCGCCGACGCACTGCTCCACGAACTCCTTCATGCCCACAGCATGCTGGTCAACACCGGCGAGTTTCTGGCGCAAGGCGGCATGAATACCGTGTTGTATCCCTACAAGCATGAGTACGCCATCATTGAGGCAGAACGTAAACTGTATGCGCGCATGAGCCTGCGCGATAACATCAAACGCCCGCAGCGCTTCGATCACGCGGGTCGTTTCGTACAAGCGCAGTGTCCGACCTGCATCCAGTAGCTCCGCTCGCCTCCCGTTGAAAGCATCACCTATTCACGCCGGGTGCGCCCGGTTTGGAGCGCAATTGTCATTGCGCTGTATGAAGAGACTGAACAGCCAGGCTTTAACGGCGACTTCTTCAGACGGAGAAGATCTTTCTCAGGAAACAGCTAGTGTAGTGCTTTGTATTTAACGGGCCTTCCAGCCCTGCAAGCCCCCCCCCTTCAAGGGGAGACCAGGGAGGGGATGGGGTTGTGTGCGTCGAGACTGAACACTCATCCACATCTTAGCTCAATTTCTTCATCGTTCCCCTGCCAATTATCCAAAGGTAGGGTGCATTCCACGCACCGATGAGGGTGATGGGTCCGTCCATCTTTTTGTGAACCTTTTTGATTTGTTGCAGGACTTTGTCCAGGCCCCAATCGACTTTCTTTTCGATGCCGGCCATGCCTTTGGCGAAGGCAGGCCGAATGGATATTATTTCCCTGCTTCCACCTTCCGGTCGTTGGCCGCATAGATCTTAACGCCGGTGCGCTTCAGTTCGATCGATTCCTTGGCATTGCGCAGCCAGACCGAGAACACGTTTTTTCCTGCGTCGTTCGGGGTCATGCGCATCTCCAATTGCAACGGCGGATGGTTGTTGCCGAGTTTCTTGAAGGCGTCGAAGATCTCGGGTTCGTTGAAGGTGAGCTCGTAAGTGCGGCCCTTGATCGGGGTGTAATACGAGATGAAATAAATCAGACTGGGTACGGGGCGCGTGCTGGCGGCGATACCAGGTTCCAACGGGTACTTTAGATTGTCCAGCTCGCCGGTGAAATACCGTACCTCGTCAATCCATCCGTCCCGCACCGTCATTCCCGTGAACAGCGGTTGCCACGGATAGCGCGTGCGGTAGCGGGCCCACAGGCCGATGGGGACGCCGTTCTTGCGAAGGGCTTCGAGGGCTTCGGGGGTTTTTAGGGATTCTTCTACGCTTGAGCGAACATATTCCTCGCGGGACATTTCCGTGTTACGGGTAATGCTGCGCCACTCCCCCTCGTATTTCTCGGCCTGACCGAAGAAGACCTCGGTGGTTTTATCAAATCCGGCTAACCACACTGCCACCGCCCCGCCGGGGGCGATGCCGGTCACGATTTTGTGATAAGTGATGTGCTTGCCTTCGTTCGGGCTGTAATACCCTTCCTGGAACAGCTTGAGGATTTTGTCGTAGGGCAGATCGAACTTTCCTTGGTAGAACTGGTTCTCGGTGTAGGAGAAGAAGGAGATCCCAAGGCGGTTGGGCAAGGGTTTGAGTCGTTCGCCGGTGACGTGGGAGGAGATACCTAGTCCCCAACCTTTATCAATGTCACTCCCATCGGGGATGTACAGCGAACCGCTACCATCGTGGTAGCTCAGGCTGCCCGCCAAGATTCTCATCGGGTAATAACGCGGCGCACTCTCGCTCGCCTGCCAGTCGAATTTATCCATGGGTGCTCCGGAAGCGGTCAGTGAAAAGAACAAGGGGGTCCAGCGTGCGAAGCGCAAGAACCTAACCACGGTGGACCTGCCGGACGCGCTCGCCGCCTTCGATGCGCGGGGTGTGGCCCATCTTTATTTTAGCGGAGAAGTGAAAATAATCGTGACGCAACCTGCGCATCCATCTCCGCTTATCCTCGTCCCAGTCTTTATCATCGAGCCAGTGCTTGGCCTCGGAGGTGCGGGCGCCGAGGCCGTCGTGTTGTGCGACGTAGTCTTTAATTTTTTGCTGGGTGTCGCCGAGCATGTCTTCGGGCACCTTTTCGTCTTTGTCTAATGCGCCTTTGAACACAATCTTCTTCTTTCTCGCATACCCCGCCATCAGGTGCAGCGGTATGCGGTTGTAGTGGCCGCTGATGCCGGGGCGGGTGACTTCGGTCTGCGCCAGGAGCGTCGGGCTCTTGGGGCCGACGGGGCCGAGGACTTTGAGTTTAATCTCCTCCTCCGTGTACCAGCCGGTCTTGATGAGCCGTTGCCGGTCGGCCTCGGCCTGGGCCTTGAAGCCGCGGTAAATAACCTGTTGCTCGTCGCCCGTCTCGCGGTAACCGCCGCCGATGTCGGAGTGCACGCCGGGCAGGTAAACCTCGCGGCCGTTGCCGCCGGCACTGGCGATGTTCGTCAGCGAGAAGTAGGTGCGGTGTTCGTCGGCGGACACGAGGTGCACGGCTTCTTCGGCGAGCTTCACGGCATCCAGGCTCAAGTCCTCGGTGTTGTTGGAGTTGAGCGGCAGCAGATACCCGAAGCTCGACACAGTGTCGAACAGGCCGGCGAAGCAGATCTTCACCTCGCCCACGGTGTAGCCGTTGTCCTGCAAAGCGGCCTTGACGGCTTGCAGGGCCTTCAGCGCGTCCAGGTAGGCACCGATATCCGGATCACCGCTTTGCTTGATGGTTTCCTGATAGGCCCGATACTTGGCGCCGTCGTAGTCGTACAGGGCGCGGTGGATGAAATAGCGGGCGGCGGCGGCGCCGCGCGAGAAGCCGATGACGTCGAGGGTGATGAGGGTGATGGGTTCTTCCTTTCGGCGATGGCTATCTTTGATTGCTACCAGCACTTTCTCTAGACCCCAGTCGACTTTCTTTTCGATGCCGGCCATGCCTTTGGCGAAGGCGAAGCCTTTCCAATCGTCTTTCCCTTTATTGATACTGCCCGAGCCTTCGACGTAGACCTTGAGCTTATGCTGGTATTCCGCGTCGCCGGTGGTGTCCAAGTGGCGTTCCAGTTTGACCACGTTGGAGTAAAAGGCTTCGTAGCTGTTGTCGTCGTTCGGGTCATCGGCCTTGTATTTATCATAAAGGACCATGGCATTGAGGATGTCTTCATCGCTCATCTTGCTTTTCACATCCTGGACCACTGCCAGCTCTTCGTCGGTCAGCTTCTTGTCCGTGGTTTTATCTTCCGATATCGCCACCAGGCGCTGGTTGATGTTGGTGCGGTTGTTGAGGGTGCCGTCGAAGAACACGCCGCAGCGGATTTTTACTTTCGGCTTTTCTTCTTGCGGCTCCTCGGGATCGGCGGGGGGCGTGGCCTTGGGCAAGTTGTCGGCGGACATGACAGTGTCTCCTCTATTTACTGGTTTACTGCTCTGGAAATTTTTTCCACCCGCACCGCGGCGCGCGCGGCGCCGTCGGAGGAACTGTACACCAGGTGGGTGGCTAGACCTGGCCGTTTCAAAAGATCGTCCGCCGCCAGGGCGATGAGCACCGGAGCGGTGGCGGAGCCTAAATCACCGTAACAATCGGCCGGGTGTTCGATATTAACTGGGTCGTGAAAATGGTCGCTGTTACGAATGAACGCTACGCCGTATTCCTTGGCCCAGTGGTGTTCGCCGTTCATGCTGGAGTAGATGGTTTTAATACCCCGGGCGGCATGATCGCCAAGCGCCTGCTTGAAGGCTTTGTCCAGACCGTCGCCACGATAGGGTTCGTCGCTATGCAGGTGTCCGGGTTCCTGGCTACTGCCGGGCCGGGATAGAGCGATAACATGCCCACCCTTTGCCATCGCCTTTTCCGGATGGCGCGTGAGCAGCAGAAAGCCAGCGCCCTCCCCGGGCGCAAAGCCATCCGCGCTGTAGGGTGCCAACAAGCGATTCTCTTTTTCCAGCTCTCCAAGACGCAGAGTATCCCAGTAGCTGTCGCTGCCGCCTAACAACACATAGTCTGCCTTCTGGTGACTGAGATAATGTTGCGCCAATTCCAAACCCTGTATGCCGCCCGCGCGACCGGCGTGAAAACTGCGCACCAGGTCGGCGTGCAGCGGCAGGTCTTTCTGATTTACGAGATTGGTGATCAGCAATTCCGTCGGGACGTAGGACACGTTCGGACGTTCCTCGGGCATGGCCAATATCAGCGGAACGGGTTTCTTAATCGACTGACCTGCCAGCGCTTCACGCAGGGCGAGGATGGCCATGATAATGATGCGGTCGTATTGCGCGCTTTGGCATCTTCCCTGGTCGATCTCGGCCAGCAACGGTTCGAATATCGAACGCGGGACGCGTGTCATGGTGATCGGCTGTCCGCCGGGCTGCGTAAAACGGCCCGAGGCCTGGTAGCCGCTCACCTGTGCCTTCACCGCCGCCGCCGTCATGGTTGTGTCGGCGCCGATAGGCGTAATCATGCCCATTCCGGCAATATACATTCTTGCTTGGTCGCTCATGGGGACACCCGGGAATGGGTGTTGTGGAGCCGGCTTTGGGAATCGATCAAGGCCAGTTCCAACGCAGCGGCGTGGCGGTGGCGTTGCGGGCTGTCGGCGAGCTTGCTTTTGAGCCATTCCGGGGCGACGGCCTTGCCGAGAAAGTAACGCCGTCCAACCAGAAAGTGTTGACCGTGGTTGCGCCATAAGGCGGCGATGCGGGCGGCGTCGGGCCAGGGCAGGTTTTCGTCTTCGTCCAGGCCAACGTAGGGGTCGCCCGGGTTGTCGTTGGGGATCGGCATTAGACCTGTGGGCGGTGGAGCCGTCAAGCCGTGTTTTTCCAGGTCGATGCCGGTTATCAAGGTAAACGCCTCACCCGCCAGGCGCGCCTGCACCGGATCGGTCATTTTACTAATTAGCCAGTTAACGGCGTGTGGATCGCCCAACACGCCGGTGGCGGTGATCACGGCGCGCAGGTTGGCCGGGTTCTTGGCCAAGGCAGAGATCCACTCCCGCCCCGGCTCGACCGGCAGCACCCGGAAGGCCATCTGAATTGCGCGCGCCTGGTGCGGTCCGGGGCTGAGAACGAACGGGTGTAGGTTCTTCACCAAAGCATGTTGCCCCAACAGAACCGCGGACCAATTGGACCAGAAAGCCATGCTCGGCTCTTTGGAACCAATGTTCACCTGTAAGGCGGGCATCAGGTCTTGCCGGCGTAGTTCGCCTACCAGACGCAGGGCGCGAGCCTGCAGGGGCGTGTGTTTTTGGCAATCTTCGCGTTTTAAGATGTCCGTTAATAGTTCGCCCGGGTCGTACCGGCGTACGCTGCACGCCGCCACGCCCAAGGTTTTGTGGTTCATGTCCTTGCCTTTCAGCAGGCGCTCGACCCACGGCAAGACAATCGGCGCTGGCAACCAACCGAGGGCGGAAACCAGGCCTTTGAAGGTATGCTGATCGGCGAGGCCCGTTTGAATCGCGGTTTGGATTTTGGCGAGATCATGACTGCGCAAGGCGATAACCGCAGCCGTGAACGCCTCGCCCGGCTGCTGCAAGTGCAGCGCATTTTCGCAGGCCTGCCAGCCAAGATCCAGAGAACTCATCAAGAGGTCGAGCTGGGCGTCGAGGCGCTGTTCCAGGGCAACGAGATCCGCGGGGGCATAGTGTGGTTGGTCGACGGCGATGGAACGCAGCAGCCACAAAAACGCAGCGTCAACCACGGCGCGTTCGTACACGTCGCGGTAGGCGCGCGAACGATCGGCAGTTTTGGGTGCCGTGGGGTTGGGTGCCGTGATATCCATCGCCGCGTGCACGTGCTTAGCCCATGATGTTCTTTTTGTTATGGAACAGCGGGTCATCCAGGCGACACACGTTTCTGCCTTCGATCTTCACATCGAAGGAATACATCATGAATTCACAGACGTCCTTGTGCGTCCCGCTCACCACGCCCTTGTGCGTGCCGGCTTCGTCGCCACTGCTCTTGGAATACAAGGCCTCTTTAACCATTGGCATCTCGCCGTCCACCTTTACCGACTTGGGGCCTTTGGTGGTATCGGATGCCTGGCCGAGGTTGGGGTAGGGAATGGGAATAACCGGCGGACCGCATTGGGTCTTGCACACATCGGGAAAAACCGTGCTCGTGCTGCCGCTACCTTTGTGTACGACGCCTCTCGTATTTGCGAACGTTGTTTTTGCCATGGCCTTTGACTCTTCAATGAATGAAGCGACTTAGCGTGATAACGCTACCTTCACGTCGCGGATTTTCATAACCTTCTTGTCGCACGCCAGCGCCGCGCGCCAGACCATGCTTACGGTCATCTGGTTTGGTTCCAGCAACAGTGTTTCCAGATTAAATCCTGGGGTTTCTTCGTTGCCTGCGATGACAATGCGGGTAACCAGTTTCACCCGCGGCACATCAAATTGAATCGTGCCACTCGGGTGCATGCCGGTGATTTGCACCGGTTCATCGCCCTCCAGGAATCCTGGATACACCAAATCCGCATGGGCCATGTTTAAAGACCGTTTGTCGAAATCCTTTGGTAGATAAGGCGCACGGGTTTTTTTCCAGTAATCATCGTACGTGCCAGCCAATAACGAGCGCGGGTGCCAGTTGGGCGCACAAAAACCAAAGCAGGCAGGGGGTGGATTCTCGCTGTGCTCGCGAATCAATTGCGCAGGATCCTCAAGATTCGGTAACGGGACGCCGTTCATTTCCTCCGGCTTGCGCGTGCCCGCAAAGCCTCTGCCCACCGGATTACGCATTTCCGCAGAGTCCATTTGGCCGTTCACGACGTGAATGCCGCCGTAGGCCTTCTCATACACCATGGCCATGGTTTTGAATGGGGCGGGCGAAGTGATGCGGCCCTCTTTCCACTGGCGATCGCCGAACACCCGTATCGTCTTGCTGACTTTACCGACGGACAGGCCCACATCCATCACTGTGACTTCCTGTTGGCCAGGCACACAGGCATGACCCAGCATGATGATATCGGTAGCGGATTTTCCACTGTGCGTATCCGATCCATATTTAACACTGGATTTTCCAGGCTCGGTCCAATACACATCGGCTACAACCGGTTTTGGTTGTTCATCGGCAAGCGTAAGTGCTTTCCCGATGTTAAAGGTTGCCTTGACGACTACATACAAGGTATCCACGGCGTCCTCGTTGGGAAACAGCGCCGTGCTGGCGGCAAACGGGGAGATGTTGTTGAGTTGCGGCATGACCTAATTTACCTGCACCGATCCGCCCATAATCCGGTTTACGCCGCTGGCGCGATTCAGCAGATAATTGCCGCGGATGAGTATCTTGCCCGCCTTGGTCAGGGTGATGCTGGCCTCGCCGCATTGGATGACGACCTCTTCCCTGCCCTCCAACACAATGCGTTTTCCGTCAATGGTGACGTCGTCGACCTTCAGCGCTGGCGACGCCGGCTGTTCTTCGGCGGATTGTTCATGGGTCTTGGCGTCGTACGCCACGATGAGGTCGTGCAGCGGGCTGTGGATCAG
>CAYHES010000003.1:21853-38317 GCA_964355495.1 uncultured Acidiferrobacterales bacterium | reverse complement strand
CATGGGTCTTGGCGTCGTACGCCACGATGAGGTCGTGCAGCGGGCTGTGGATCAGCCCCATAATGACTGGAGAATGTGGATCGCCTTTGGCGAACAGCAAAGCCACATTGCGCCCGACGTGCACGGCAGTGATGCCCAGGGTTGTCATGGCGACCAGCGGTTGGCCGGACGGGTTTTCCGGGTAATCAACCAGTGGTTGTCCCTGGCCGTCGATACCGGCGATCGAACCGATGATTATTTCGCCCGGCGCGATGGCGGGGAATAATTTCGGCTCGTCCTGCTGGAATACCTCGGTATCGGTGTCTGCTTGCTTCACGTATTACGAACCCCTGTTATGGTCACGCCTGCCCCGTGATTTTCCAGGGATTTCCTCAGCGAGAACCTGGTGAAACTACTGAACCAGTAGTTAATGTCGGCATGTCTACAGCGCTCCCTGCAAATTAATTGGTAAGCACCTTGCTGCCCTTGATGATGACATTGCCCGATCCCTTGATATTGATATTGGCGCCGCTGATGGTGATGTCGCCGTTGCTGCTCATGACAATCCTGGCCGAGCCGGTTTGCAGGGTGATCTTGTCCTGCGCGGTCATGGTGATGGTCTTGGCCTGCAAGTCGTATTCCTTGGTGACTCTTTCGGAATACTTGCCATCCACGGATTCCCTCAGATCGACACCGACGCTGATCGTCATGTTCTTGTCGATGGTCTCGCTGTGATCATTGCCAACCGAGATGGTCTTGTTATTTTTGATCGTTTCCGTCTGGTCATTATTGACCGTTTTGTTGCGATCGTTCTCGATGGTCGAGTTTTCGTCGTGCTTGACGGTCTTGGTGCGGTCGTGGTCGACGGTATGGGTTTCGTCGTTTTCGACTTCGGTATCGAGATTCTTCTCGGCGTGGATGAAAATCTGTTCCGAGTCCTTCAGGTCCTCGAAGCGCAGTTCGTTGGCGTTGGCCGCCGACCCGCCCTTGGTGGAGCGGGTTTTGATTCCGCTTTGCGTCTTGGAGCTGTACACCGGCTTGTTGGCGCCGTTGTAGACGGTACCGGTGACGATGGGCCTGTCCGGATCGCCATCGAGGAACGTCACAATAACTTCGTGGCCGATACGGGGGATGAACGAAGCGCCCCACTGGTTACCGGCCCAGGACTGCATGACACGCAGGTAGCAGGAGCTGCTTTCGTCCTTCTTGCCTTCCCGGTCCCAGATAAACTGAACCTTGATACGGCCGTATTCGTCGATGTAGATTTCTTCGCCTTGCGGGCCGGTTACGATCGCGGACTGCGGGCCGCGCATTGCGGTCTTAAGGTGACGCAGCGCCGGCCGGTACTGAACATCGGCCGGGATGCAGACAAATTCATTTTTATAATACGAACCGCCATCCTCGCCGGAAAAATACGAGGAGTCCTGCGCTGAATGCGTGACGGAAGTCAGCAGATAATCGCCGCGCTCGTCCTTGGCCTCGTGCTTTTCGACTTTGAACAGGCCACCGGCAAAAAAGTCGATACAGGTGCTGGAACCGGAAATGGTGTTGATTGAAACTTCCTCGGCCTCCATGCGCATTTTGGCCAGATCCCGTCCGCTGGGAAAGTCGTAAACCCCCGGATACTCGTAGTGCTTGTAATTCTTGTTGTTGGTGAACTTGCTTTGGGTCAGGGATTCCGCAAGCTGGCTCTTATTGGGTTCTTTGAAATTGTAGTCATTGAGCGTCCACGCGCCCTTGCGGAATTCGTAGCCATGCACCCAGCGGTTGATCTCGTTGTCGGGCGTTGTGCCGCGGGAATAGGTGATCCCCTTGTCGCTGCATTTTTCGTAGGCGCCTTTCTGGTCGACGATAACGAGGGTGTGTTTCTTGCCGGTGTGCTTGAAGTAGTAGGCAAACCCGTCTTCCTCCATCAGGCGTGAGACGAAGTTCAAGTCGGTTTCGCCGTACTGCACGCAATACTCCCGCGTCTGCTGTCCACCCTGCACCTTGAATTCGAAATCATTGAACCCGAGGTCCTTAAAAACGGTTACGATGATCTCTTTGCTTTTTTTGTTTTGGAAGATTCTGCGATTTTCCGTTCTCGACAGAAACCACAGCCACGGGACCATGGTCATTTTGTATTCGCGCATGTTGTGCGACCGGACCTCACCAACCGTAAAGGTGTTGATGAATCCGTGAAACGACTTTTTGGCGCTACCCTTGATCGTGACGGTCACTTCCTTGCCGATCAAGCTGTCCGGCTTGAGCGCAAGATCGTTTGACAGTGCGGCGATGTGGAACTCAAACAAATCGGAGAGGTGCTCGGCGCCACCAAACGTGGTAAGCAGAAGCTTGTCTTCGCCCAGCGGCGACTCAATGGAAATGAGGCGGTTGGCCTGTGTATATTGATCCATATTTGCGGTACCCCATCGCTAGCAGTCTGTCGGACTTGGACAAAAACCTTCGTGCCGTTCCGCAGGTGTGGCGATTGTTTGTGTTAACTGGCGTGCAAAAAAAGAGCAAACCGGCGCTTTTGCACGTCCGAGAACACGTTGTTAGAACTCATCGGCAGATAATGGAGCCTAGTCGTTGCCTTCTGCCGGACGGCAGAAGATCGTAAGAAGCAATGCACGTTGTGGCGCTGGCATCCACCTTTTGAAACAACATTGCCGTAGTTCCGAGATAGGAGCAGCCGATCCAAAATGTATCTGTCGCCGAGCGCAGAAATCGCCATGTTACTGTTTCCTTTTTATCAGCCGTTTTTGTTGCGTCTGGAACTTGAGCGCCATACTCGGAAGGATTGCCGAGATATATACCCACGTGTTCCAGTTGTCTGACTCCCGAAGTGGCGACGACAAGCCACTGTTTTTCTTCCGTTGATACCGTCGGAGTTTCAGTAATTGACGCTGGGCAATGGATCTCCGCGGCAACAGCAGCAAGAGCAGTGAATGGCAGGGCGAGTACCATTGCCGAAATAGATAAGAAGGATGCTGATCTCATTTTGCCTCCTACTCAATCACGTAGAAGGTGTCGCCATCATTGCTGCGTTTTGTACCCTTGGGACGATTAAACCAGATGGGCCGTTGTTTAACCTCACCCTGATCGTTCCACTGATCGAGTACGAGTATGCATTGAGTGTTGTGCTCAAGGTAGATCGCAGCATGCTTACCGAGCGCGTCCGTCGGATATTTTCCGTTAGAATCAAAGGTTGCTATTGCCGTACCGCGCGTTATCTCTCCGAATTTTGCATCTGAAACCTTTTTTCCTTTCTTCCAGGCCGTAGTTTGAGTTTGTGATGCACCGGTCGCCTGTCTGACGAACTCAACACACTCAGTCTTTCCCTTGGAGTTGACATACTTTTCTTTTCCGAATACATCCTTCTCTGGTACTTCCAGTTTGTAGCTCATGAGTGGTGTTCCGAAATAACGAGCACTAGCAAGGATTTACAAACGTACAGCACAAAGGCACTGCCCCGTGCGGGGCAGTGCCTTTTGTCGTATGGCACTACGCGGCTTTGGCAGCCTTGACGTCGTAACTGACGCGCTGCGGATTGCCCGATTTGTTCGAGGCGTCGTGATCCTTGTAGCTGACTTCGATCGCCGAGTAGCTGAGCGTGAGACTCTCGGTCGGCTCTTCATCGCCCACGGCGGAAATATTGTAGCTGCTGATGATGCAGTTTGTGAGTTTATAGGCCATGAACTCCTGCACCTTGTCTGATCCAGTGCGGACAAAGGTCAGCACTGCTTCCTGACCGGCTGAGCCTGTGAGCGCTTCCTTGAAAAGAGCGGCCACGGAATTATCGGCCTTTTTGGTGATACCGATTTGAGACAAGGTTGGCTTGCTGGATTCACGATTGGACAGGTTACCCGCTTCCATCGATACGCTCCGGGACACACCGAAGTCTGCGGACATAATCGCGATCTGCCCCGCATAGCCATCAGCGGTGACATTCCCTTTTACATTGCCGAATTTAAGATAAATAGCCATGGTTTTTTTCCTTTCCTTTCCTTTGAGGTCTAGTCTTGAGGGACGTGCACTTAAGTCAGCTACGTTAACGAGACTAGCATAGGGGTATTTACAGGGTCAAACTCCAATGTGACTTTTATCACTTTATTATCAGTTATTTATAACGATTCAGGCCCTCTGTCTTGGCACACTTTTTTAACTGCAAGTTTGTAAGCTACCTGTAAGTTCCAGCAGCGACAAACGGTCGAATTTGACCACTGAGCGGGTTGGCTTCCTGCCTGAAAATGCGCCCTTTAGACCGTCAATACCCAGCCGGACAGCAGCAACCGCCCCTATACCGGCGCCGACTGAATAAAGCTTGTTTCCCCGGCGCTCAAAAACTGTACTGGAAATCAAAAACCAGGCGGTAGTCATCGACCACCGGAGCCACATTGATTTGCTCGAATTTCTCGCGCAAAGGAAACCCGACCAGGAGATTGCCGCTAAACGACTTGCCCTGCGAAAACTTCAAACCAATTCCGGCATCCATCAGGCTGGCGCTGGTATCGCCCTCACCATCGATCAACGGTTTTTGCCGTCCGTAGGCATAGTCAAAAAACACAAACGGCTTGAGCAGCTCCCTCAGGTTGACCGACTTGGTGATGTTCACGTCTAAGAATCCGGGGCTGTTGAAGATCCAGTCAAAACCGAAATACGCGGCATCGTCACCCGTAAAGAGGCCGGTGCTGTAGGCGCGCGCACGCGTCGGGCCTGCCAGCGAGAACCGCACAATGCCCGACAGATTGATTCCGGAAAACTGGCCCTCGAGACGATAAACCAGGCGTGTTTCGGCGTTGAAGAACGGAAGCTTCCAGAAGTCCAGTAGCGAATAGTTGGCCGAGTAGATCAGATAACTCTCCTCCTGATTGGTATCGGCGCCGTAATCGAAACTGCCTGACACAAGCTTGACCTGCCCCTGGTGATAGCGCTTCTTCTCTTCCTGCAACAGATCAAACCGGTAGGCCAGTGAGATATTCTTCAGCTTGTCATCCAGCGCATTATCGAAATCCGGAATTTCTCCCAGATGGAGGTCGGACTCAATGACCTCATATCTCAGGTCGAAGTAGCTGTTTCCCGTTCTGTTTCGCCGGTGAATGTAGCTGGCCGTCAGGCCTGTCACAAACACATCGCCTTGCAAATCAAGACCCGCCCCCAACGATTCCGTCTGGTCAACGACAAACTGGTTCTTCGAGGCATCCACGGTCAGCCGTGTTCTGGGGCCGAACAGCTTCATTTGATACTGAAACTGCCAGTAGGTCGTGTTGCTGGGCTCAAACGCGTACAACGCGCTGGCCTGAAGCTTATCCGCCAAACCCAGGGGATTGTTCCACTGCACATCGCCATACAACCGGTATTGGCCGGTATCTTCGGTGCCGTGGTTGTCGAGACGGACGTTGCCCCCAAACCGTTGCTCGTCCTTAACTGTCACGTTCAACCGGGTATCGCCCACCTGGACTCCAGGCTCAAAGTGTCCATCCACGAATATGCCCGGGTAATCATTGATCAGGAACAGCTTCTCCTCGATTGCCGTACTGGTGATAGGCTGGCCCATCATGTCGTCAAACACCGACGCTACGGTCTTGGATCGGTAGAGCTTGTTGCCGCTAACCTGCACATCGCCGAGCACGCCCAGGAGCAACGTCAGGTTCACGACACCATCCCGGACCTGTTGCTTGGGAATGTACGCCTTCGCCAGCACAAACCCGCGCTCGCGGTAGAACTGGGTAATGGTGTTGGCGACGGTTTCGATTTGCCCAACGGTAATCCCGCGCTTGCCGCGCTGTTCACGGACCAGCCAAACCAGCCGCTGAACGTCCACCGGTTCAACATGCCGGCCAGCGGTTTCTTCTTCGATCGTGCCCAGCATTTCAGAGACTTCACCCAGCTCCTCGATGGTGTAGCCGGATTCCAGGAGCTTGCCCTCACCCATCAGGTCGAACCGGATTCGCTCGGATAGATTCTTCAGCGCTTCGCGTGTAATGCCTAACTTCGGATATTCCACCAGTCCCTGAATGCGAAATTCAGAAACTGCCAGCCTTGGGCCCTCGGTCGGGTCGGGGCTGCGGAACTTCACGGCCGGGATATCCATGTCCCGGAGCAGACTCTTGGGCCGAAGCTCCGGCGCCTGCCTGATATCCGGCATTTCGAGGAACTCGGCATAGACAGGAAACACGGAAAAAAGGATCAGCGCTGTCAAAGAAGCCAGCCAACAAGTACTCCTCACACCTTCGTTTTTCATCACATTCACCGGCAGTAGTGCCTATTCTTGCTCATTCAAAACGACATCCGCCCGGCGGCCTTTCGTCCGCGGTGGCAATTTCAAACATACATGGAGTCGACGACTATAAATAAACCGGCGATAACGATGCGGGGTTTCATGCTTTGCTTCCCATCGTCTTATGCCACTTCTCCAGATACTTAGACTCCCGTCCGCGACCCTTCCATGTGTTGTAGTAATCTCTCCAATACTTGGCCATGGCTTGAATATTACCGGCTTGCGGCTAGGGAGCTGGAGCGCGTAGGTAGTGGACCCGCGCCATGGCGCTTGCATATTTGTCGTTTTTCTCAAGCTCCGAAAGTTTATTGACGTCACGGGACGACATCAGAGCGATGATTTCCTTGGCCAAGTCAGGTTTGTATTTGTGGAGGCGCTGCTTGTTGGGCGGCGTCTGACGCTGACAGAACTGGCCCGGCACTTTCCGGGTGCGGAGCGCATCGCGGCTCCCTTGAAGCGCTTCGACCGGCTGCTCGGCAACGCTGCAGTACAAGCGCTGCGCGTCTCCTGTTATCAGGTGGCGTGTTGCCGAGGCGCTCACCGAATAAGCCCCCGGCTTTGCCGGGGGGTCATTTAACTGCTCTTTATTCATGGATATACAACCGTGACGCCACGCTTCCCAACGGGGCCTTGAGAAAGAGGCAACCGATGACTCATGTTCTTTCTTTCTTATCCATTTGCCCAACACAGTCATTCGCACCCTGGCTTCGGTCCGTTCCAGCCTGCCCAGATTGCCTCTCACAACTAGCCTTGCCGTCGCCTGAACTTGCCTTCTCCTTTCCTTCCTCTTCCTCATCCGCCGCATCGAGCCGCTGGTCCGCCGGCATCATGATGGCCACGTCCTCGTAGTAGTAGTTGCGGACCGCGGAGAAGATCGCCGGATCGAACTCGCCGAGGGATTCGACCTCAAGCAGGCGCAGGCTGGAAAGCGTGTCGAACGCACTGAAGGTTACAAGGTCATCGGCACCAATAATATTGATTGGATCTCTGCCGTAATAATGCACATAGCCGCGTGCACCGCCGATATAGGTGAACGTGTTATCGACAGCAATGCTTATTGGCCGAGGCTGGCTTCCTATACCGCCGTTTGGCACTCTAACGAACAGGTTCGATGCGGTGATGTCTGGCGTTGTGAGAACCGACCGCCCCGGCACTTGTAGGCCTTGGGCACTGCCTCCGTTGACACGAAGGTACACGTCGCTATATCCAGCATTGTTGGCGTTAATGTTATTGCCATTGGTATATAGCCTGTCGACAATCAGGTTGCCGTTGTTCTGGAGCCCGATCTCGCCGTTGGTCGTAATGCGCACCGTGGCCGATTGACCATTCTGGATATATACCCCGCCGTTGGTGTTGTTGACCGTGAGGTTGGCGGTGCTGGTGGTAAAGCCGGCGCTCGGCCCGTCGGGGATAACCGATTGGGCCGCGCCATTCAGGCGCGAACCGATGCCGGTTGCCGTGTTCAAGGTTACGCTGCCCGCCGTGATCGATCCGTTGTCGATGCGGTTCATGTCGGAAATCGAAACGGTTCCTGCGTTCACCGTCAGGCTGTTGAAATCGTTTCCGGCGTTGGTCAGCGTCACGGTCCGGCCGGGGGCCTCCAGGATCGCGTTGGTGGCAGTGTTCACGGTAAGCCCGGTGATTGCTCCGGTCTGGGTGATGTCCCCGGCGGAGTTCACGGTCAGCGATGTGGTATTGACTGATGCAAAATTGGTCGCCGTGCTGTTGCGGATGTTGACGTTGGCGCCGGTCAGGGCGAGCGGGCCGGACAGATAGTTGAAACTCGCCTCGTCCAGAATAATGTCGCTGGTCGTTGTCAGGGTCAGTGCGCCGCTGATGTTACGCTGGGAAGTATTGGTATCGGTGATATTTCCCGTGGCCACGACCCTGAGCGAACTCGACGTATTGATCTGGTTCAACACCAAAGCACCAGTCTGGTTGATCGACAGCACGCCGGAATTGGTGACACTCAAGCTGTTGACCGCGGTGTCAATCTGGGCCGGCGGGGTCGTTATCCGGTCCAGCACCAATTCGTTTGCGGCAAGGTTTCCGCCCGTCTGACCGACGCTGTTCGCGTTACGCAAGGTTACGTTGTTGCCCGCGGTCGAGAAATTGCCCGTGATGTTGATGGCATCCGAAGCACCCACCTGACCGAGGAGATTGAGACCGCCATCGACGACCAGATTGGGCTTGTCATTACTGGAGAAAGCCACCGCATTACCGTTAACCGTGAATGTGGCGTTGGTTCCATTGTGGCCGAGCGTGATGACGTCGTTGCCCGCCTGGGTTCCATTGATAGACAATGAGGCAACGCTCGACAGATCGGTAACAGTCTCAACACTTGCCGCTGTGTAGTTGACGTTAAAGGTATTTGGCGTGGTGTTTGTGCCGGTGTAAGCCAGACGGCTATAGGTATTATTGCCTGGTCCGCTCAGGCCGGAACTGTACACCGCCCTTTCCGACGTTCCAGTGATTTGCACTGTATCGCTTCCCGTACCCCCGATATAGTTGACCTGCCCGCCCAGCCGCGAAGCAGTCAAGGCAACGTTTAGACGATTGGTGCCGTTGCCCGCACTAATTTGGCCGGAAATTGAACCGTCGCCAGTGACGTTGAATGTGTCAGATGTATCGTTCCCGTAGAGATTGCTGAAGCCACTGAACGAGAGCCTGCCGCCGCCAGTATCGGTGGCGTTTCCGGAATCCGATCCCGTAATGTTCCAGGTGGTGTCGACCCCGTTACGGGCATACAGGTTTCCATCTGTCGATGCAACACCTTCAATACCGCTGATCCGGAATCCACTCAGACTGACGCTGGACCCTATGTAAACCGTTTGGCCAGCCCCGACATTGACTTGATCCCCCGCCAGGGTAACCTCACCGCCACCGATGATCGTTCCACTGACAGTGCCGCCCGCGACATCGAAATAATCATCGCCGTCGCCGCCCAGCAGGTCGCCGGTTACCGTGCCGCGGACGGTGAATGTATCGTTGCCGGCCCCGCCGTCGACACTTCCGGCTACTGTGCCTCCGGCACGCACGAAAATAATGTCATCGCCGCCCCCGGCACTAATGGCGTTCACGCTCCCGGACACATCGATGGTGTCCGCGCCAATACCGCCGGTAATTGTGCCAGTAACGGCGCCGCCGGCTACGGCGGTTACACTGTTCGTTGCGCCGTCGCCGGTGTTGATATTGACAACCGAGCCCCCGTTATTCACCGTGAACGTGTCGACACCGGCACCGCCGGTGAGGTTCCGGAACCCGGTGAACGCAACCCCCGCCACGCTGCCTCTGTTCGCGCCGTCGACAATCCATGTATTGTCGCCGCCGTCACCAACAAGGGTGTTCGCCACCGCTCCATTGGCGTTAATCGTTTCGATCTGAGCGACATTGAACGCCGCGTCTGGTGCTGTTCCAATCTGAACCGTGGTGGCAGTGGTACGCGCAGTAAGGTCCACCGTATCGGAATCGCCGCCGCCATCGATCAATCCAATTACAGTACCGGCGGCACCCATGGCTATGGTGTCGTTCCCGGCACCGGCATTCCCCGAGCCGGCCGAACCGCTGATCCTGATTGTGTCCGCGCCCGCTCCGGCGGTAATGGCGCCCGCGACAGTTCCATTGATGGTCACGTCATTATTTCCGTCGCCGGCGTTGAAACTGTTGATGGACACTCCGTTGTCCACCGTTACCACATCGCGCACGTTGCCGCCTGTCAGGTCCCGAATATTGTTGAAGGTGGTGATAATGCCGCTATTGGTGCCGGCATAAGCGAGCGTGCTGTCGGACGCGTGAATGTTCCAGGTGTTTACCTCGTTTTTCGCGGTCAGTGTATTTGCGCCACCATTGCCGTCGATCGTGCCCTGGAAAGCTCCGCTACTAGCGATGACAAAGTTATCAACGCCATCGCCGCCCCGGAGGTTGTCGAAATTCACAAATCGCAGTCCGCCATTGACTGTTCCGTCATTTTGTCCGTCGGTCGTGGCATTGTTCTGGTCGATAACAGCCTGAATACTCCAGTTATTGGTGCGGCCATCGTCTCCAGCCAGAGTACTGCCAATGCCTCCAATGACGCCGGCGAAGCCGGTGTAACTCCCAACGTTAACCGTAATCGCGCCCGCGCCGGAAAGATTCGCCCAGTCCTCTCCCGTACCGCCGCCCGTAAAGTTCTCGACGTTGACAAAGGAGGTGACGTAAGTTGCGCCCCCCTGCGCCAGCGAACCGTCCGTGGTCGATGTGAAACTCCACACATTTGCCACGCCCTGGCGCGCAATCAGCGTATCGCCGCCCGGTGCGGTCTGGGTGCCGCCGTCGATGATGCCCGCAACGCCGCTGGCGCCCAGGGTAAACGTATCGTTGTCCGCACCACCGTTTAGAGTGCCGGGGGCGTTTGCGAGAATATTGAAAGAATCATTGCCGGCATCGCCGTTGAGAATGCCGGAAACGGTCGCACCGGTGTTGACGTTGAAGGTGTCATCGCCATTGCCACCATTGATGGTCCCGGAAACAGTTGCCGCGATGTGGAATGTGTCGCTACCAACATCACCATTGAGAATGCCGGTTACGACTGCGCCGGAATTGATGTTGAAAATGTCGCTGCCCCCGCCACCGCTGAGCACACCAGCAACCACCCCCGAAATATCGAAGGTATCGATACCTGTGCCCCCCGTCAGGTTCTGGATATTCGAGAATCCACCGACGATGTTGGCCGTGCCCGAACCCGAACCTGTTGTCCGGATATCGCCGCCCGTGCCCGTGATGGCAAAAGTATTAGCGCCGTTCCGGTCCAGGAGCGAGATCGTGTTCACGCCGACGCCGGCGCCGCCATCGATTGTTCCGGAAATAGCGCTGCTGGCAGTGGTGAAATTGAAATTGTCGTCGCCTGCCCCGCCCGTGAGGTTCTGAATGCTGGCGAACCTGTTTACATAACCGTCCGTTCCCGAAGCCCCAACAGCGCCTCCGTTAAGACCGTCAATAGTCCAGGCAACACCGTTATCGCTGCCGATCAGCCTGTTGGATCCAGCCCCGCCATTAACCGTCCCCGTGACGCGACCGGCAACGTTGATAATGTCGTCGCCACCGCCGCCGTTGATGCTTGCAATAGATGCCGGTGCGGCAATATTGAAAGTGTCAACGCCAGTCCCGACACCGCCGGTAAGGGTTTCCATTTCGGAAAACGCAATATTCCCGCTTACGCTGACACTGCCGGATCCCGGGCCGGAGACAGTCCAGGTGCTGTCGGCGTCGGGGCCGCGGAGCGTATCCGTGCCTGCGTCGGCTCCACCGGCCAGCGAGGCAATCGTTACACCGGTGGCGTTGATGTTAAATGTGTCGCTGCCGTTGCCGCCCGACAGGGTTGAAATACTCAAACCCGCGACATCGGCATTGAACGTGTCGTTTCCGTCACCGCCGTTAAGCGCCCCGGGAGCAGTCACATTCGCCGAGATGTTGAAGGTATCGTCACCGGCCTCGCCATTGAGGCTGCCGGTAATTGTCGCGCCCGTACTGATGTTGAAAATATCGTTGCCGTTACCGCCGTTTACCGTTGCGGGCAGTGTGCTGCTGATGTTGAACGTATCGACACCATCACCGCCATTGATCGTACCAACATATGCGGCGGAAATACTGAAGTTATCCACGCCGGTACCGCCGTTAATTTCCCCGAAACCGGAAAATGCCACATTGGCATCGGCGGGCGGATTGGAGGCGGAACCGGAGACGCTGCCGGAATTCGTCCCATTGACGATCCAGTAATTCGTCGCGTTCGGCCCTCTTATCGTGTTGCCCACAACAGTTGAATCGATGGTTTCAACGCGATCAACATTCAGATTGCCGACGGTTTGATTGCCAAGTCGAACATTTACGCCGCTGCGGTTGATGGTGAGGCTGTCATTTGCACCGGCACCGCCATCCAACAGCCCTGACAACGTTCCATTAGTGCTGACATAAAAGTCATCCTGTCCCGAACCGCCGGTCAGGTTCGCGATATCAAAAAAGTCGATCATGCTGGTTCCGAATACCAGCATTCCGACGTCGGCGTTCGTAATTGTCCAGGTGTTGGGATTCGTGATGGTGCCGCCGCGAACCAGGCTGTCAGTGCCGCCATTGCCGTTTACCGTGACCGAGGCGCCGGCAAGGGTGATGTCGTTGTTGATGGTGAAAGTATTGTCGTTACCGTTCGCGTCGCCGTTGAGGGTAATGGCACCGTTGGTACCAGTAGAACTGCTGCCCGCGCCTCTCATGGAAGTGATGTTTGCTTCCACCGTCAGGTCATTTCCAACCGTTACCGTCACGGCACCACCATTCCCACGATTAGCGGTACCTGTAGCATTACCGCCGTTCGAGTTGATCGAGCCGCTCAGGAGTACGTCATTGGCGGATATGCTGATGTCACCGCCATTACCTCCCGCACTGTTAGTGCCACCGGCATTGCCGCCGTTGGAGGTGATACTGCCCGTTGATGCGAGAGTGAAAGCACCAGCATTGGCGGAGAATTGAATCAGCCCACCATTACCGCCAGTAAGGTTCGCCGGATTCTCGCCTGTACCCAACACAGTACCATTGACAGTAATATTTCCGGATAAATTCGTGACTGCAATGTTTCCGCCGTGGGCAATATCGTTGGCGATAGGACCCGGCACCGACGAATTCAGAGTTTGCAACGTAATATCACCAATATCATTCCCCTGAAAGCTCCCCGTTTGAATAGTAATATTTCCGCCATTGGTGACAATGCTGGAGCCGGTACCCATGTTAAATTCTGCCGGGCCGATAGCACGATGCGGAGTACCAGAAGAAGTTGATCCGGTACTAGCGCCACCGTCGTTAATTGTGGCAGTAAAGTTTCGATCATTTAGAGATATCTGCACGTTATTGGCAAGCTCAATTGACCTGCCTGCACTAAGTGTTAAGTTACCTCTGTTGCTGGACGTCCCCGTCGCCAGTACACTTTCGTTGAAGATGATATCGGTGTTCGCTTCGAGGGTGACATTGTTGCCATCCAAGGCGGTCGCAAGCACTGATGCGGTGATCGTCGAGTTACTGCTGTTACTGGGCTCGTTAAAACTAACTTGATTTCCATCAAGATCGGCATCGTTACTGCCGGAAAACTGGATAGTCAGGGTTCTTGGGTCCAACAACAACGAGCCGATCTTGCCGTTCATCGCTGTCGTATCGACCTGTCCGTCAAACTGCAAATATCCTTTTCCCGATGTCTCGACGAATCCTCCATCACCCGAGGCGGCGCCCCCCTGCGCAGCGATCTTTCCCAGGAAATAAGTGTACCCGTCCGACCAAACAACTACCTTCCCCCCGTTTCCGTTGGTTAGCGCATCCGCATAAACGCTGACTCCCGGGTTGACAATCGATGCCGTTGAATTTCGGACTTTCGAATTCTTGCCCTGGAAATCCCCACCGATCAGCGCCTGTCCGCCTCCGTTGGCGCCGGAGACATCGACAGTGGATTGATCAAACAAACCAACCTTGTCACCCAGCACCTTGACGATACCACCCTGGCCGCCGGCTTCGGAGCGCGCGGAGGTCATGCTGTTCTGTGTAAGCAACGCCTTGTCACGGGCATGGAGTTCGATCTCACCGCCGTTTCCATTGGCGGCATCGGCGCGGAGCGTTCCGCTGCTCGTAACGTTCTCGCCGATCAGGACGATACGGCCAACGTTTTGATCGGGCGATGTGGTGGAGGTATTGATGTTGCCGCTATTGAGCACATCTGCCCCGCCGCCTAAGGTGAAGGTACCGTCGTCGTTCACCACCACGCTGGTGGCGGGTTCGAGACCACCGGTGTTCACCGCGCGGGAGAAGATGTCCTGGGACTGGCTGGCGGTGAGGAGCACCCGGCCGCCCTGGGCCTGAATCTCGCCGCTGTTGAGCACGGCCGGGTCTACGCCCAGTTCGCTTTGCAGAATCTCTTTGCTGACACGTACTCCGAGCAAGCCGCCGTTGTCGAAGGTGAGGATGGCTTCCTTGCCGGCGGCGAGAGTTACGGTGCCCAGATTGGCGACAATTACACCCTCGTTCTTTACCTGCTTGCCTATCAGCGCGACGTTGCCGCCCAGGGACGCATTGATGAGGCCTTGGTTGACGACGGTCCCGCTGGTGCCATTGATTTCATTGAAGAGGTACTTGCCATTCATGAAATCGCTGGGATTGATGTCGAGACCGGAGGCGATGAGGCTGCCGACGTTGAGACTGGCGGTGGAGGTAAAGAGGATGCCGTTCGGGTTGACGAGGATCACCTTGCCGTTGGCGTCGATGCGACCGGCGATGGTGGAGCCGTTGTTGCTGAGGATGCGGTTTAAGGAGATGGAACTGGCATTGGGCTGAATGTACTGCACCCGTTCATTGGACTGGACGTTGTAGCTCTGCCAATTAATGGCCATGTTCTGGCTGGACTGATTAATCGTGGTGTTGGTGCCGGATTGCGCAATCGTGCCGCTGCCGCCGACAACCGCTCCACCCGTGGGGGCGGCGTTCGCCAGAGGCAGTCCGCCGAGCAGCGTATAGCAGCAGGCCTGAACGGCGATGGTCAGGGGGTGCTTCTTGAAGGGCGGCTTCTTCGGGACGATCTTAGTGCGCATATTGAGGTTCCGGGGCTGTTGAATAGTCGGGTCTTACAATCAATTTACATTTTACGTTTCACGTAGTCTTGAAGCCTTTTAACAAAGCCCCGGCAAGCGATCACAACACTTCTCTTTGCAAAGATACCGTTTGTTGGCCGACACCTTGTCATACAAATACCCGGCGCCGCCGGCATAAATCTCCCACTGCAAGTGGCTTTCGTGGATCCGGATGGATCCCTTGTATTTGCAGGGCAGAATCAGCGCCTCATGATGGAACTCATACCCGCTCACTTCCTTGGCGATGGAGAAATAGGTTTCAACATTCTCTTTCGTCAACGTGAAGGTGCTGCACATTTCGTGACCGGGTACTTTTGTATCGATTTCCCTGCTTATCGATAAAACCTCGATGTCTCCCTGACGCTGGGAACGCTGACAGGATGGCAACCACAGCACCATCGCGAGAAGCATCACTACAGACCCGATCTTTCTCACTGCATCGCCCCACTGAGCAGGTATTGAAGCAGTTGGGCGCCCTCGGTTACTTCCTTCCTCGCGATGGCACCATGCGCATACACGTCATTTCTCAGATTGAGTCCATATTCCGCAATCAGCACCCCAACCAGCCATTTCACAGAGGTGAATTGCTGTGTTGTCGGTTTCTCGAATGACTTCTCCCACGGCAGAAACCTCCCAACAACCTCGATTCCAATGGAGTCATGATTGGATGGGTACCTGAGCGGGTACTTCTTCTCTGCTTCGTGACGTGACACGTTATTCGCCCGAGTGCTGAACCGTAGCCCCTTTTCGTGGATAAGTGCCGTAATGGTTTTCAGTTCTTTCGGATCGCAGCTTGCCTCTATTTGGCATCGAGGCAAGAGAATGCCGACATGGTGGCAATATTTCTTCAGGTTCGCCGTTTGATAGATATGGCCGTTCTTGTCGATCAGGAAATGAGCGCCTGATTTTTTCCCGTTGGCGTAGGCACTCAAGGTTCCCTCGGCATTGGAGGAGTCCGTTCTATGCAGAACGATCGACGTGACCTTGTTAAGGTCTCCGTGCTCCAGGGTGGAATAGGTCTTGATTTCCACCCTTTGGTCGATGACCTTGCCGTTTTCTGTTTTGAGCATCAGTCAATAATGGGACAGAACGATTTGGGTAACCTGTTGGTCATTAATGGCACTCCTCGTCCGGCTGATGAGGACGGGCGAGGAGCGCTGGTATGGGCAGGCTTTTCAGTTCATTACCCTCAAAACATGAGTGCCACCATCGCTGATCAAAAGACCGTGGCCGTCGGTCGTGATCCCTTGCGGAGCAGTGTATTCGGCGGTTCCCACGACAAGCGCGGTGGTGGCACCAGTTGCGATCACGATGCGGCGGATGGCAGAGATGCCGGAATTATTGGTGTCTGCGACATAGATATAGGTGCCGTCGGTAGTGATGCCTTGGGGAAGATTGAACTGGGCGGTGGCGCCGGTGCCGTCGGTGCTGTTGCTCGTGCCCGGGGTCCCGGCCTGTCCGGCGAGTGTGGTGGTGGCACCGGTGGCGATCACGGTGCGGCGGATGGTGTGGTTGTTGGTATCGGCCACGTAGAGATAGGTGCCGTCGGTAGTGATGCCTTGGGGAAGATTGAACTGGGCGGTGGCGCCG
>CAYHES010000003.1:0-21753 GCA_964355495.1 uncultured Acidiferrobacterales bacterium | reverse complement strand
GTGCCGTCGGTGCTGTTGCTGGCCCCTGGCGTACCCGCCGCCGATCCGGCGAGAACCGGAACGGTAACGGCGGTTAGATTAAGCGCAATACCTTGCCGCGCCCCGCCCATCTGATAGGTCGAGGGTGCGGGCGGCGGCGCGGCACCGCCCCCGCCCCCGCCTCCACAGGCCTGGAGCAAAAGGAGCGATCCGGCCAGCATGACGAGCACGGCCGGGATGGAACGGGAGGTAGCACTGGCGATCCGGGACATGGAGATTCCTTGCAGGTGAATGATCAGCGGTTGTGGGTGGTGCGGTACGGCGAAGTCGAAAGCGCGATGACCGCCTGCGCAATGGCGCCGGTGGCGCGGAACGGTTTGTGGCGCCGGAAAGGCGCGGGGGCGGAAACACCCGGGAATCGGGTGGCGCTGGTGCAGCGTGTACTGGCCATCGTGGCGCCCCTTGAAAGCAATGTGTTCGATCCTCGCCGCATTCTTATGAACGGAACGGTGCGGCACGCATTGCTCTTCGGGAGCCCGGCGGCAGCCGGGGTCTATCTATATAGAGTTGACTATATAGAGAACACCGGTTGTCCGTGGCGTTGCGACCCGGAGGGAATCACGGGGTGCCTTTATCGGAGCGAGTTGATTCTAGCATGGAGGACAGTTTGTCCGTTACCGGCCTGATTTCGGTAGTACCTGATTCAGCGAGATGGGCGGACTGGCGGTAGGGCTGGGCCGATGGGGTGCCGGTCCAAGAGTGCTGCATTTGAGGGCCGGAAACACAGGCATTGGTTTAAACCCGGCAGTTTCGGAAGGCCACAGCCTGTCTGTTTACACAAAACTTCGGGCACCCTCGAATTCTTCGGAGGGAGAACCACCCATGTTCGTAAGCGCCTTGGCCCCCGCTTCTACCGCAACGAGGTTGAAGAAATAGTGCAGAAATTTCACGGTCAGTGCCGGTAGTCGTAAAAATACTGACTGGCACAAACGGATCACCGGATATCGCGGTTGTCGTAGGCGTAGAAGGCTATCTCACGATCCATATCCCAGATGCGTTCGCCCATGGCGTTATCCAGGCAGGTCGCGTCACTGCCGCAGGCATCGCGCTTGGTGAGCCATCCCTTTTGGGATTTCTTGAACGCGACGATTTGGGCAGTCGTTTGTTTGCGCATGCCTGGGTTGTACGTCTTCAGGGCGAATTGGTAATAGCCCAATGCGTGTTTGTACGTATACGCGACGCTTTGGTCGTAGGAAGCAAGCGCGACCGACCCGCAGATGGTTTTCTCCACCACGGTGGCGGCCTTGGCGCAGTCGAACGAAGCGACCGGCTTGGCGTTTTCCGGGATGCGTTGCAGGATCAGGAAGACTTCGTCGTGCCAGCGCAACGCCAGTTGTTTCGGGTTCAAAACGATCAGCCATGCGCCATTAATTCCACAGTCGGGCTCCAGACAGCCTCCCATTGTTTTGTAAAACAGCCCATCCTTGCAAAGCATGGACAACGCCTCGACCGGCGCGCTCTCAGCCAATGGCAATTGAAAGTCTTTCGGCCTGGGTCGTATTGGATAAAAGGGCCGGCTTGCGAGACTCATACCCACAGCATATCCCGCAGTGGTATGGTGCACGATGATCTCAGGGCTTTCACAGCGTCGTTTGTCGCTGCTGTCCCGTGGCACCGTATTGTGGGTCAGTTGCTGCGGTGTGAATACAAATACACGCCCGAGAAACTTGTGAATATTGTATTTGTAAACAAACGGTCGTGTGTCGTCTTGATCGACATGGACTTCGGCGACCTGCCAGGTGCCAAGGAGGCTGGGCGGAAAAGCGGTGGGCTTTGAAATTGAGTCGTCATTGGCCTGGCAGGTGGCGCCGACCAGTGACAGGACAAGCAGCAGTACGCGTGCACCGCGTTTTGGTGTTGGCCTGTTGCAATACAGTGCGCTGACTGTTCGTCTTCTCATACGCTACGCAGCTGTCCATAGTCGCCGGTCTGGTACAAGGTTACCTCGCGATCGCGGCGATCGGTCAGGCCTTTCATTACCACGCCTCCTGAGGTATTGACCTCCTTAATTGCCAGCAACGCTGCGTTCACCTCTCCCCGGTTGATAAGTCCCATAACATGACTGAATCGTTTGCCGGGATTGTACGCAAAGCTTACCAGGGCATCATACTGGTATTGAAACAAGTCAACGGTGATCGCGGCTCGCACCTGTTTTTCGTAGTCGGGCACTTTGTGTTTAAGGAGAGCGAGTTCTTGTATACCGTCGATTATGACTAGGCTTGCGTTATCTTTCACAAACTTCTGGGCTTGGGCTCCTGTCAATTTCGAGGCTTCGGCAATCTTGACTACCTTTGTCTTGTCGACGCCGATTTTCTGCATATCGGCGATAATCTCTTCTTTGCTTCGCCCGCCCATGTCGTAGCCCGGGCCCAGGGTGACACCGCTATTTCCTCCCGGCCAATGCAAAAAATTGCTGACGTTTGGCTGCGCTTCACTCGTGAAAATAAACTTCAGTCCATTTTCCGAAATATGCAGCTGCGACGCCGGCTGTGAGATCTGTCTTGGTGTCATGAAAAATGGCTCGATGACGCCCAAGGCGTGCCAAGTCACCTGCCCGGCAACACCATCGGGAGTCAGTCCCTTCTTGCTCTGGAAGGCACGCAGGGCGGTATCGGTACCATCTCCGAAGAGCGCATCAGGATTTAAACGACAGCCGGCGGCGATCAGTCTTTCCTGCAACCTGCGCACCTCCGGCCCACGATCGCCTTTTCGGAGTGTTTTCATGGCTAAGTCCCTTTTTGATTTTCCGATGTTGAACTGAGCCCGGAAGACTGCGGAAGTGGGGCAGGACCCGTATACCCCGATGTTGCATACCGCAATCCATGCGCCGTCCATTTTCCGGTTGGCGGCCTCAAGAAGGCAGGAATTCCACCGGCACCGTTACCGTGAGCGGTCCGCCCTGGCGTTTGCCGAAATCGAATTGTCTTACACGGGCGACCAGGGATGCCTCCAGCTCCGGGGAATTGAGTTCGCTGGATTTTATAACGACGTTCGATACCTGACCGGAGGGCTGGATGGTGAGTACCAGGACAATTTTTCCCTTTAGTCCGGGGTTGGCGCGGCGCGCCCGGTTGTAGATGGAATGCAGCGTACTTTTGTGCTGATCCATGACCATGGCCACATCCTCATCGCCACGCACGTTGCCACGGCCTTGGGTGCCGGAACCTGAGCCGCTGGTCTTGGCGGCTGATTTTGGCGCGCTTGCTGAAAGCAAATCCTGCACTTGCTGCCGCTGGTTATCGTCCAGTTTTGTCGTGCCTACAGTGCCGACATGCGAATCCTGACGCACTCCGGCGCTCTTTCTGCCGGTATCGCTGGTCAGGATGCGCGTATCCACAGTCGCCGCAGTCGTGTTGGCAGCGGACGTCTTGATCTTTTTTTCGACCATCGTGCTGACACTGGAAGAATCGGCCAACGCAGATAGATCCTTGGCGAGCGCCAGCAATCCGCTTTTCTGCGCGCCCTCGCGCGCCTTCTCCTCCACCTTGGTCAGCGGCTTGCGCTCAACAAGCGCGGGACGCTGGATTCGCATCTCGCTGCGTGGCGGTGGCGCGGGTTGCGGCTTCACTTCCGGCTTGGGTTTCGGCTTCGGCCTTTCCATGATGAATTTGGCTATTCGGTCCGGAACGGGTGCGCGCGCGACTCGCTCCATTTTTGGCAGCGAAATCGACGACATCAGCAATCCCAGACCCAGGGAACATACCAGTATCGCCAGCGCAATCACGTTAAAGGTGTGATCGCGATCGCTCTCCGGATGCCAGCTCAGCGCCAGCTGCCTGTAATTCATCGTCGCCATTTACGATTTACCCTTGGCGCTGAGATGGGCGGCGAATTCGATGCGGGTGTATTTTGCATCCTGGCAGGTGGCCAGGATTTTTCTGAGCAGCTCGTAGGGGATGCTTTCGTCGCCCATGATCATGACGGCACGGCGCGTGTCCCGCGTGCCTGCAACAACCGGGACGTCGGCCACCCGTGAGTTCAATTCAGCACTGAGCACGGAGATCACTGTCTCCGTTGTTGCCATGACTTCCTGCACCTGCGCAATTTTCTTGCCTTGCACCAGTATGCTGTCCTTGGTGACGGTGATCACCAGGTTTTCTCCGGGCGCCTTGGTCGCGACCGACACCGGCAGCTTCACGTCCTTGCTGCTTGGCAATTGCTGGGAATTCGAATTGGCCAGCAGAAAGAAAACCAGGATGGTGAAGATGTCCATCAATGAAACCAGGTTCATGCCGGCACCGCTCTGCATTTGCTTGAAATGCTGCATGCGCCGTTCACGACCGGTCAGCTTCTTTTTCTTGATATCCATCGGTTTACGTCCTGTGCGCTGCTATTTGGCCGCGGCGATGGATGCATCGCCGATGGATATTTCCGGGAAAAGCTCAACCGTCTCGACGCTCAGTCCTCGCACAATGTCCGCGCTGCTCACGGCATCCATGGTTCTGATCAGCGTCTTGTAGTCGATGGAAGGTTCCAGCAGCAACGTGATACTCCGCTCCTCCGGGAAGCGTGATTTTATTTCAACCAGAACGTCGCGGAATAATTTCCAGCTGGCCTTATCCTGATTTATCTCTACACGCTTGATGAGGCCGAGCCTGGCATCCTGAATATCGAGATGGGCATTTCTCACGACCAGCTCAAGCGAAAGCTTGATCGGCTCCTGACTGTTGGCGGCATTCGAATCCGGCAAACTGAGCTCCAGCACGGTCATGCGCGAAAACACGGCGGTGATCAGCAGAAAAGGGACCAAAATCACCATCAGGTTCATGAACGCCGTGATGTTCAGCTCCTCGGCTTCCGAGATATGTCTGTGCCCGAATTTATGCATTGCGGCAAACCTGATTATTCGTGAACCATCAAATTAAGCGATTTCACCGCCGCCTTTTCCAGAACATCGATCAGGCGCGCGGTTTTCGTTACCAGGTAGGAATGGGCCAGTAGCAGGGGGATGGCGGCGACCAGGCCAAAGGCCGTGGTATTCATGGCCACCGAAATGCTCGCCGAGAGCAGGTCGGCCTTTTCGGCCGGGTCCGCCGAGGCGACGGCGGTGAATGCCTGTATCAGGCCGATAATGGTGCCAAGCAACCCCAGCAGCGTGGCAATGTTGGCAAACGTAGCCAGGTAATGGGTGCGCTGCACCAGATCGGGCATGGCATCCATCATGCCCTCTTCCATGGCGGCCTCGACGATTTCCCGGCGTTTTTTTTCGTTGTGTTGCGAGAACCCGTAACTGAGTATCGAAGACAACGGCGACTTGTTGGCTTCGACCATTTGCTGTGCACGTTTGTAGTCGCTGGCTTTCAGCATGGGCATCAGCTGCGACCACATCTTGTTGGTGGCGTGCGTGGTTTTTTTCAAATAGAAATAGCGCTCCACGACAATCGCCAGTCCAAGCGCGAACACGGCGAGTATCGGGTACATGAAAAAACCGCCAGACTGAAAGAATTTAACAAGTTCCATGATCTGCCTCTTGAAGTAAATTAAAAACCAACCGGATTCTCGTTACGGATATTCCGCACAGACCGTCACGCGAATTAGCGCTTCGATTTGTTCAGGTACGAGACGTCGACGCATCCAGTGAAGACGTCTCGCGCCCGTCGCCGCTATCATAGCTCCGGACAAATTCCATTTCGAGATTGTCGAATATCACTTTGCGCAGCGCTCGATAGTCATCCACCGTCATCTGCTGATGATAGTATTCGCCGTTGAGTCGCCGCAGTTCCAGCGAATATTTTTTCATCTCGTCGCTCATTTACTGCGCAATCTCCCGCACCACCCTGAAGCCTGTCTTGATATCCGGATTCCCGGAGTGGCTCGTGACAGAATCGACATTACAGCTGGCCATGGCGTCCTCGTACGATCCGCCGACCGCAACCACATTCCGGCTCTTGTCATAGACCCATTCCTGGCTGTTGCCCAGGTAATTGACGAGGCCCCAGCTGTTCTGGGTACCGACGTTTACACGCACCAGTTGCCCGCCCTTTTCGATTCCGTGGGTACTGAAGGTGCAGTTACGGTTAGGATCGTGCGTACGATTGGCGGCATTGGCCGCATAAACCCATTCTGACCGGGTAGGCAGACGGTATTTCTGTTTGGTGGTGCGGCTCAGCCATCGGGTGAACTCGATTGCCGTGTCGACATGGATGTTTGTCGCCGGGAAACCATCCTCTGCACTGCTCAGCGACTTGCAGGATTTGGTCGCGCTACAGAATTGATTGATTTCCTTGACCGATACTTCGTACTTACCAATGGCAAAGACCTGAATAGCTCCCGATCCCGGGACGACAACCAGTGCGGGACCGGACATCGCGCCCTGGATTTTATCGCGGCAAACCGCGGCATCGCCACGCGCGCCCAAGCCGGCAAGCGATTTGTTGCAAGCCTCGCGCGGTGCGATATTGATGCCGGCAATCAGACTGTTCTTGGGAAATATGCGCAAGGCATAGTTTTTGGCTTCCATGGCTCTTTCGGGCTGGGATTTTCCTATTTTATTGATACACCCTGCCAGGCTGGCAATGATGTTTTGTTCCATTCCGCGATAACGACCTTCATCCATCGAACGCAATTTATCGACGGCGACGCTGAAATCGCGCATGCTGAGGTTGGATTCGCAGCGTAATTGTTGATTGACATTCCTCAGCGCCAGCTCGAATGTGCCGGTGCGCTTGGTCTCTTCCGTGACACGGGTCTGGCGCGTCTCGGCAGCACGATTCTTATCGTCCTCCTGGGCCTTCAGTCTTGCATTCGCCTCGAGGAGGAGAGCAGCGAGTTTGTCCTTTTCGGCGTCGAGGTAACTTTTGTCCGTGGCATAGCGATAGGCATTGGTTAACAGCACCTCGGCGCGCTTATAGCTCTGCTTTTCCAGATGCTCGCCGTATACCTTGACATACAACCGGTAAATCTCTTCCGTGGTTGCAGCGAACCATTTGTCTTTACGCTCGGATATCAGAGCTTTCATGCCCGAGTACTCTTCCCAGAGCGAGCTTTCCCAGGCGTCGGTAAAGCCTGGGTCGCGCAATAACTTTTCAATTTTTTCCTTGAACAGATTGTAGCGAATGCCGAATTCGATCTCGTCCAGCTGCATGGCCGGCTGGTTCTGCGGGGCAGACTTGACGGTTACGATCAAATAGGTGGCCAGCGCAATGGCCAGGACGATCGAGAGCGCCGCGCCGAGAATATACGACGGCTTGGCTTTCGCCAGGATCTCCTCATAAAACTCTTTTACGGAGCTTGTACGATTTTCGCGCTTGAAGGCCAGCGCCTTCTCGATTGCCTTCCACTGCCGTCTCTTGATGCCGGTGATCTTCTTCGGTTTTAGACCGCGCTTCAGGGCTTCATCGGCCGGTAAACGGTTGAAGGGATGCTCACCGGTCAGCATTTCGTACGCGATACAACCCAGCGCGTAGATATCGTCCCTGATATCGGGCTTCTCGCCGAGCAGCATTTCCAGGCTGGCGTAGGCCGGCGTTAAAGCGCCCAATGTACCGGCGTCGAACACCGTAACATCGCGTGTCCGGCCACCCTGCCGGTCGACATTTGCAACCGCGCGCGCGATGCCGAAGTCAAAGATCTTCGGCATGCCGGATTCGGTGATAAAAATATTTCCGGGCTTGAAGTCGGAATGCACGATGTTTTCATCGTGCGCATGAATGAGGGCCGAACACAGTCCGTTCATGATGTTCCACACGTCGTCCTGCGGAAGACCGGTCGTGCTGTATTGTTTTATGAGCTCGTCCAGCGGACGGCCTTTCATATACTCCATCGTCATAAAGACGATGTCGCCATCACGGTCGAAGTCGAATACCTTCACAACGTTTGGATGCGCCATGCGTTGCGTCTTGCGCGATTCGCGCTGGAGCGCGATGAACGATTCCGGATGCGCCTTGAATTCCTCGCTCAATACCTTGATCGCGACATACGGCTCGCGGTCGTGAGCCTCGACCTTAAGCCGGTCCGAGGCCTTGTAGACCACCCCCATGCCGCCAACGCCTATGACCTTTTCCAGGGTGAAACGGCCTTTGAGTACCTGGAATTGCTCGACCTTGGGGATAATGGGCTGCGCGCCGTGGCCGGCTGGCGCCGCTTGCCGTACCCGGGTTTGACCGGGCGATTGCGGCTCTGGCTGCGGTCCGCGATTCCGGTCGGCCCCCGGCTTGATTCGCGTGGCATCCGGCTCCGCAGCCGGGTCGGCGGCGTGCGTGCCCGGGCTGCGCGACCGCATGACAGTGGCATCGCGCGGCGGCGGCGCGGGAGGAGTTGCCGCCGGCCTGGCTGGCGCGCGCCGGGTAGCGTCGTCCTTGCGGAAGACGGTTTCGTCCTGAGTACGCCGTCCGGACTTTTCAGAATCCGGATTGGGCGTCGAACCTTTACCGCGACCGTTTTTGTCGTTCTCGTTCATGTTGGGCAGCGCCTGCGTCAGGCCGCATCCTTTTGCTGTGGATGCCGGACACCTTTAATGACGACCACGGAAACATTATCGGATGCGCCATTTTCCAGCGCGCTGTCGATTAACCCGGCGGCCATCGCGGTTGTATCGTTGGCGCTTAAATGTCTAACGATGGCTTCCTGGTCGACGGCATTGTACAAGCCATCGCTGCACAGCAGGAAAGTATCGCCAATCTGGACGTCAAAAACATCCAGGTCTAGATACAACTCATCGCTCGTGCCCACGGCACGGGTGATGACGTTCGATTCCGGATGATTGGCCGCCTCCTCTTCCGTAATGGCGCCGGCCTGCAACAGTTCCGATACCTGACTGTGGTCGCGCGATATCTGGACGAACTCTTGCCCCCGATACCGGTACAGACGCGAATCCCCCATCCACAGGCAAACACCCACCCGGCCGTAAATCATCAAACCGACAAAGGTGCTGCCAACGACACGCCCATCCAGAACGATTTCCGAGTACTCAAGCAGCCGCTGGTTGGCATCCAGGATGGAATTCTCGATGGATGTGACGTAATCGCTCAACCCGTCCGGCTTTTGCACATCTCCCAGGGTCTCGACGATCATTCGGCTCGCCACGTTGCCGGCGTCATGCCCGCCCATGCCGTCCGCCACTGCCCACAGTCCGATCTCCGGGCGCTCCAGCACGGCATCCTCATTTACCGTCCGCACCGTGCCCACATTGGTGGCGGAGGAGCACACCCATTGGATGGGACGTCTGACCGTGATGTCGTTCATTGCAAATGATCTAACGTAATTGGATTTATCTATATTCAGTAGCTTGGGTAATCAATGGCGATTTACTGCCGTATGACCGTTTATACAAATTTTTATGCACCCCCTGTTCTGAACTCCTGGGCACTACTGTATACACCCTGGCGAATATTTCGCGTCAACTTGTCAGGAGTTTTCTATCCTCGAATCGTTATCTTCTTCGCCATAATATGGGGATAGTGCAGTGTAAGGCGCTGTTGGATATTCTCGGCAAGATTCTTTCCATCGCTCGCCAGTACCGCCGCGGCGTTTTTTGAATAAACGCAGGTTGGCGGTATTACGCGGGGTTACGCCGGGATTATTCGCGTCGAGAATATGACTGTGCTTTGCCGCCGTGTCGAAATCTTGTTTTCCGCAGGCGGCTTTAAAATTGGGCCACCCATTTCCGATCTTCGGCGCTCCCAGCGCCCAGGCCATGCTCAACAGACCCAACTGCGCATCTGCCGGCCATTTGTCGAAATCCCAGAAGGGCCGGTCGACTTTCAACTCTTTTTCCATTGCACCGGCTTTCTTGAAGGCCATGGCATTGATGGCTTCTTTCTTGAGTTCCAGCTTGGTGATGTTTACAAAGGCGAGGGCGCCTTCTTTTGCCTTTTCCTGCTTGCTTTTTACCAGCTTCCACTCGGCCTCGATGTCGGCCCTGCTTGCTGGCTTGCCGGCGTTGAGATGACCTTTCTTGTACACGAAGGGCAGCGTTAACAGCTCCTCCATGACCCTCTTGAGATTCTTCGTATCGCTTGCCGTTTCAACGTCGATCAAATTGCCCACGCCGATGGTCACGAGGCCCTTGATGTCGAGGTACATATAGTCGACCCTGCCTTCAATGTCTTCATTGAACTTGATGAAATAGCTCCTGACGCTGGCATGCATGGCGTTCTCCTTGAATGTTTAGCGTTGGGTGACGCCGCTGGGCGGTGTCGGGGCTTTCTTGAAATACCCCATCGCGCAATGGTTATTGCCGACACCCCTTACCACCACGGTGTTGTCCTTGAACCAGAATTGCCAAACTTCAGGATTTCCGGGGCTATCGGGTGTCTCTCTTATGAAGGCGAGATGGTTACCGAGCCACATGGCGTCTGCATCCAGGCGGCAGCTCGCATCGTCAAACACCACGCGCGCATCCGCCGATTTGCCAGGCTTGACGATTACATAATCCGTGTTCTTGTTTCCTCTACAAACTGAAGTCTTGCGCTCATCCGTCGCCGAGCACTGGCCGTTGCCATTGTACGTGCCGAAGATAGCCGCAGGCGGGGGGGTGGTGGACTTCTTGTAGGCCGCGAGCAGTTGGTCGGGGCCCTTCTTGAAGCGTCTGCCCACCAGCGTCATTGGTTTATCAGTGGAGCAAAACTTCCAACCGCAGACATTGCCGGGGTCTTTTATCTCCAAGGCACCGTCTTTTGGCCAAAGTTGCAGTTTGCAAATTTTAGTTCCGTAAGGCGGTCTATCTTGAAATTCCAAATGATCCCCAGACCAGTACATCCCGCCTTCAAGGGTGCAGCTATGGCCGTGGTCGCGGAGTATCCGAATCGCTACGCGGGCATCGGTTTTTTCCCGGCCGACAAATTCCCTGATTTGTTTTTCTTCGTCCGTCTCCGGTTTTACAAAAAGCTGGATAAAGACGTTGTCCATGGCGCCTGTGTCGGTGCAAGGCTTAGGAGTACCGGGCGCGCATTTGCCCGCGCCGGCATAGTTACCGAAGACGCTGGCGGGCGTGGGTTCGGTGACCTGCGGCGGCGCCGTCTGGAAATTAGGCGTGTCGAACGACAGCTTGCCGCTGGCGGGCGGAGGATCGGCGAACAGCGATGGTGAAATAACCAGTCCCAGCAATGCCGCCATTAAGAAAAAATATTTCTTACCACACTTAAATGCGCTGACTGGAAAACTTGTTTTTGGCATGTCACTTCTCCGTAGAATGCAAACCTTGTTGTCCCTGGCTTTCCACGCCGGTCACGGATTGCAGCGTATAAGGTTGCATCCAGCCCCATTGCCGCCATTGGCCGTCGAGCATTGCGGGCAGCTTGCTCACGGTCGGCAAACCCTGCACGTTGAACACACAAGGTGCCACGCGTTCCGATCCGGTGGTGCTCCAGATGCTGTAACTGCTCAGCAGCCTGGCCAGCACGGCATCGAGCATGCAGGGGTAGACCGAGGCGGCCGATTGCTCCTCGAACTCCATGTCAACCTGCATCGCGCCGGACTCCGTCAGCTTGTCGGCGACAACATAGGCCGACTCCAGGTGGTGTTTCACGCCGGCCAGCTCCTGAACAAGGTCATCGAGCAGGATCTCGCTGTTCAGTGCGCGTAACCCCAGTTCTTCGACAGCCGTGAACCAGGACGTCTGCAGCGACATAAACTCCATCGGATTCTGGTTGGCCGACATCCGCACCGCGATCGTGAACGGAAAATATCGGCCAACCTGGTCGACGCTCGGCATGAGGATGCCGGCCCAGCGGCCTTCATCGATGACACCAGCGGAAAATGCAAATCGCCAGATCGGACTGGTCAGGTAAATCTCCAGCCAGTCCGTGCCAATTTTCTCCTTTGCGCCGGCGACAAAATGCTGCAGCCACACATCCCACTCCCTGACAAACGCAGGCGAGAGATTGCGCTGGATAAAATCGCCATGCGCGGGAAGCTTTCCGTACACGCCAGGCTCGCTCATCAAACCCACCTCAGAAACCTCTCAAAAGGAACAACCCTTCTTTATCCATCACGCCGGCAGATTCTGTCCCGGCCGGCCAGACCGCCAGCAGACCGATCCTAGTGTGGTGCTTCACAATTTATGGAACATTGCTTGTTCGTTATGTAGGTCGGCCTTCAGGCCGACATGTCGGGCTAAAGCCCGACCTACAGGTGGCTCCGGTAAGTTATAAGTTCCAAACAGCATGAAGCACTACACTAGACTCCATCCGTGCAACGGAAACCGCCCAGCAAATCCCTGTCCAGCGGGTTGTTCGCGCTTTGGCTCTTGATTTCATAACGCACGGTATGATTGCCGGAAGACTTGACCCGGTCATTTCCGCCGTGATTTCCGTCGGGAACCGAATAGGTCGCGAGATACACATTGGCAACGGGGGTTTTTGACAAGTTGGATCTGTCCTGCAGCCTGAACCACGACCACGGTCCCTCGAAGGTGAGCGAGTGTTGCTGGTCGTTGAGATCTTCAAAAATGACGCGCACCCGGTTTTTGTCCTCGCGGCCCACCCAGTTGATGGTTGTCCAGAACTTGGGGCCGTGGTTGTAGGCAATGCGGGTGTCTCCCACCTCGAGTATGAAGCGCGCATTCGTCTTGTCCATGAAGAATGGCCGCAACTGAAAACTCGCGCCGGGGATGGCCGGATTGACGCCGAAGAACACGCTCTTGATGGTCTGTGCCCGCTTGACCTGGGCCAGCGTTCCGGCCGAGATTCCCAGCCCTTGATCATCCGCACCGCGGCTGCCGCCGGTATCCGTGAACGGCTTGACGTACTCGGTGGCAAACTTGTCCATGATGCCGCCGGGCTTGAAGAACTCGGTGAAATCGAGCAACGTGACTTCACTGCTGGAATCACTCTTGAAGGGATAGCGTCCGGCAAGCGTGGACGTGCACACGTTCTGAACCTGATTCTTCCATTCCTGGTTCACATGACCGTGCGCCGTTCGCATGATCACTCTCCAGGTCTCGCTGGAAAGGGACTGCAGCCAGCGATTGACCGGATCCGGCGAGGTCTTCGCGTGCGCCACCAATGCGGTAATGGCGTTACCGCCGCCGCCCTGGTGGCGCGCCTTGGCAAGACCGAATGCCATTTTCCCGGGGTCGGGCGAGATGCTGAGTTCATTTACGAACTCCTGCATCTGGCGAATCTTCTGGATCGAGCCGCTGATGGGTGACGGTTTGTCCTTGGCTTCGCGCAACTGCTGATTCAACTCCTGGAAGCGTGCATCGACCTGGTTCAGCTTGACCTGCGCGGCCAGCAGGCTCGCCGCCTTGCCCTTGGACCCATCCTTGGCATCGTCCACCAGGTTGCTGATGAACTGATTGGTCAGCGCCGTGTTGGCGGTGCTTACCTTCAGAATGGCGAGCAACGGGGAGTACACCGGATCGGTGAACTTCAACAGTGCGTCATTCGCCTGGCGGACGTCCTCGAACGGCTTTACCTGAAGCGCCGCGAAAACGTTCTCCCAATTGCTGCGGTAATCGGCAAGATAGAGCTCCTTGACCTCCCGGGAGATTCCATCAAGGTCGCCTTTTACAAAATCGGCACGGCTGTCGTCATTGCTGTCGGCCAGTACCCACTTCTCACGCAGCAGGCCTGCCAGCAACTCGGACTTCGGCGACAAATCGATCTCTTCATAGGCGCGTTTGGTGAACAATACCGGCAGCATCAGCCGCTGCATGACTGCATCGTTCATCACGAAGGAAGTTCTTACCGATTCTCCGAACTCGTTAAGCAGGTTCACGCGGTTGGCGTACTCCGGTTTGGACCGGAGCCGGCTGTAGATCCGTTGCGCCACCGGCACCTGCAGGAGCTGCGCACGGATGCTCGCCACCAGCGGCCTGTTGAGCTCGGCAGGCTCCAGTTCCAGCTTCACCAATTCCGCCGAATGCGTCTTGAGCTCGCTCCGGAGCGTGGCCTGTCCCGGCATTTCCTGATCCCAGTGGGCGTCGAACCAGCCGGTCATCCGCTCGACATCCTTGTGCTCAACCTTGTTGAACATCATGTAGGTCGTGAAATTGTCGTAGAGATCGCCACCCTGACTGCCCTGTCTCAGGCGGGCTTCCATGATACTCAGCAACCGCGGCAGGACCAGGCGCTTGAGTTGCGCCGCATAGGCCCTGTCGGCAGCTGCGTCGAGCCGGCCGTCGTACATCCCAAGACCCGACAGCCACGGGTGCGCGTCCTGGTCATAGACCGTACTGGCCTTCGCCAGTGCGTTGAGCATCGGCAGCATTTCGCGCAGGACGTCCGCGGAGGCGCTGAGGCGGTTTCTCTCGGCGCTGAACTCGGATATATACGCCTGCACCTCTCGCACATAAACTTCATTACGGGCGAAGCTGCCGGCCCAGACAGTAATCAGGATGATGGTCAGCAACGCCAAGCCGACATGGGCGCCGCGCTGCGACCAGCGAATGAACATTTCATATTTTCTATTTGCCCCGACCAATTCTGATTCCGGGAAAATCACATCCCGGAAGAGCTGGCCCAGAAAGAAGCTTTTACCCATCCCGAACTTTGACTGGGTGGCTTCGCGGTCGAAGCCGAAGTTCGCGGACACCGACGAAATCAATCGATCGATCGGGGTGCCGTCCTGGGTGCCGCTGGTGAAATACACGCCGCGCAGATAGGGCTGATATTGATAGCGGTTCTTGGCAAATGTCTGTTGAACAAACTGCAGCGCCATGTCCTTCAGGTTTTCCATCTGCAGAGGGAACCCTTGGATCGCGCCACGGCGATTTACATCACGCTCCTGATGAACTCGCGCCAGCACCCGCTCGTACAGTCTTCGGGTCAGGTTGTGATACTCATCCTGGAGAAAGTCGAAGTCGGGACTCTGCGAGGGGTTGGGCGCATTGGGAAGCGATACGCCCCAGACCTGTTCGCGCGCTTCCTTGCCGAGATCCTCGAAAAACTCGGAGAATCCGGAAACCAGATCGGTTTTGGTGAACATGAGATAAATGGGAAAACGTATCTCGAGTTTTTCCATCAACTCGTCGATACGCGAGCGAATGGTCTTCGCGTGCGCGATTCTTTCATCCTCGGTTTGCGTGAGCAGTTCCTGCAAACTGATCGCCACAATCGCTCCATTGATGGGGCGGCGGCGGCGGTTGCGCTTCAACAAGTCCAGGAAACCGTCCCAGGCACCGCTGTCGATGATTTTATGGCTGTCCTGCGTGGTGTAGCGGCCGGCGGTATCGATCAGGACTGCTTCGTTTGTAAACCACCAGTCGCAGTTACGCGTTCCGCCCACGCCTTGCAGCGCTTCCTTGCCGAACTTCTCGGCCAGCGGAAACTCAAGGCTTGAATTCACCAGCGCGGTGGTTTTTCCCGAGCCCGGCGGACCGATGATGATGTACCAGGGCAACTCGTAGAGCGCCTTGCGCGAGCCGGTTCCCTTGAATTTCAGTTTCTGCAATGTGCGCAGCGCCTGGGAAAAACGCTCGCCGATGACTTGCATTTCTTCCGTGCGCTGTTCGGAAAGGATGCCCTGTGAACTCGACTGGTTGCCCTGCAGGTCGGCGACAAGTTCCGCGTTGCTCTTTGCGTTCTGCAGGGAGATTCGCAAGTTGTTCAGGCCCCACAGCACGATGATCACCATGATGATCAGCAGGCGCGTCACCTGACCTTCCAGGGGGGCGAAATTGTCGCTGCCGAATTTGATGTGTGGGCCGACGAACCAGATGAGCAATGAAACGACAAACAGTCCGACGACGGATATCACTATCCGGTTCTTGAAAAATTCGATGACCTTCTTCATGCAGGCGTCCGCGATCGCTTGGGATATTTATCGGTTAATTAGAGGACTCAGAAATGGCCTTCTCGATTTCGGCAAGGCATTTCGTTCTCTGTTGTTCAACTCTCGCGTCTCGCAGGTTATTCAGGGACTGTCGAGTTTCAGTTAAGTAGCGCTTTAAATAAGCGGGCTCTGGTTCGATAAATGGAGCACCACAGATATCTTCGAGAGAAAGAAAGCTTTGCGTACCCGTCAACTGCAGAACGCCCCCCGGATTTCTTGGCAAGGCCGTGGCAAGAGCAATTTGCAATGATTCCGATGTGCCTGCGTCTGTACCATCAGCAAGTCCCTTTGCAACAGCAAGCCAGCGCGAGTCCCCCGTCTTTATTTTTTTCAGCACTAACTCCCACTGACGTGGGTGCTTGCCTGAAATAAGCTTTTGAACGGTTACCTTGGCTCCATTGCTCTCAATATCCTTGGTAATTGCCTGCGACGTTAGTGGCAATGACTCACCTGCAATAGTTGGTGTACATGCCATCGCGGCCAGTAAACAGTACGGGAGCATTTTCATAATGCTAGTTTGTGACAACAAGCTCACGATCACCGCTAGCGGAAATTTGATGCCGGATGGTTGGTCCAAAAATAATACAGCCTTGCGATGCGTTTCCGGCAGGACCATTTCTCCTCTCCCCATGAATTAGAAACTCTGTTCTTCCAAATGCGCTGTGAAGGATAGGCGTCAAATCCATTACGTGTGGGCCATGCTCATCGGAGTTTCTCGGAATTCCTATCCTATAGCGACCCTGCGGGATGGGACCTATATTCCTCATTTGTTGCATTAGCGGGTTATTGCGGCCCGCCGGTGCCCCGGAATATCCAGTATCGACGACAATTCCATTTCGGGTAAGCTGGCCTGTACTTTGGCTGTATTGCCATGGCATGACGGATTCTCCCTTTCGCTAACTATTTAATAACTGACTTCCTTGCAATACCATTAGCTGTTATGTCATCGAGCTGCTGGGCGACATGATCGGTGGAGTGGTACAACCAATATCGAAATCCTGAATAACTCAGCACCAGTATTCCCGCCAGAACACTGGCAACGACCCACAGCGGTACATAGTGCGCCAAGGTGTTTTTGGTCCTGCCCAGCCCCTGCCATCTGGGTGAGAGCGCCCTTTCGTACTCTCCACGGAAGGTCCGGATTATCTGGAACAGCTCATCCCTGATTTTTTCAAGTATCTCGCGGCCGCGCGGATTCAGGTGATACTTGCCTTCGAAACCCAGGCTCAGGAAGACATACATCAGCTCGAGCATGTCGAGGTTTTGCGCGGGCCGTTCTTTCATTTTATCCAGAAGCAGGAAGAATTTTTCGCCGCCATGGGTTTCGCTGTGAAAAGTGCTCAACAGCGTTCTTTGCGTCCAGGCGCTTTCCGCCCCCCACGGGGTTTTCAGAACCGCTTCGTCCAATGCCGCGCAGATCACATAACGTGCGGCCAGGATGATTTCCGAGCTGATATTTTTTTCCTTGGCCGTTTCCTCGAAATTCCGGATTGCCGCAACCAGTTGCTGATAGAGGCCTCCCACATTCTGGTGCGAGACGGTTTGCCGGGTCTTGTAGAATACGGCGATCAGCATCGAAGCGGCGTTCACCACCGGGTTCAAACCGTACTGCGTTTTGAACTGGGCGGAACCGGGATTGGCATACGCGGCATAGGTGGGTTGCGGCGCCGGCCGGGTGCCGCCGGGATGCTGAGTCGCATCCGGCGAACGCGGTATTTGCGTCGGGCTGCCGCGCCGGCCGGGGGTCGGTTTGATGACCGTGCGGTCTCCACGTTCCCCGCCGCCTCCGCCCTGCCCACCCGAGGACTTCCGGAAAACGGTCTTGTCCGAATTATCTGAGGACATAATTTCTCTCCAGGGAGATTAGTGGCGGATAGCCCAAAACTCGAGCTCGATGCCCGGGAAATCACCGCCCACGTGCAGCGCAAAGCCGCCGGTCGTGTGCAGCTCTTTCCACAGCGGTGTATTTCGTTCCAGCTCGAAGTACGTATAACCGGAATGAAACGGGATCTGTCGCGGCGCGACCGGCAGGGGCTTGATCGGGATGCCGGGCATTCCTGCGTTCACCAGCTGGCGAATGTGCTCGACGGGACCGATCTTCATTTGCGCGGGGAGATGCGAGCGGATGACGTTTTCGGCAACGTCCGCGCGCACCGCGAGGACGAACGTGGCCGAAGCCAGCAAGCTCCGCTCCGGTATCTGCGCAACGCGTATTCCGTACTTTTTCTCGACGAGTGAAAGCGAAATCGCGGTCTGCTCGTACACCATCGTCAGGCACTGCCGCAGGGTTGTGATGACCGGGGCAAACGTCGCCTGCAGATTGTCGTGCAGATAAGGCGGGAAAGCAGGCGGTCGCTTGTTTTTGGCGGTGAAGGTTGAAAGTTCGCCAACCATCTGCACCGATTCATTAAACAAGGTCTGCGGATGCAGGCCCTGTATCTTGTTCAGATGGTTAGCCAACGGCTCAAGCCGATTCACCAGTTGCAGGAGCATGTAATCGGCAATCTCCGCCGTGCCGCCACGCTGTGTGTCGGCCAGGCGTCCCGCGATCGATTCGCCACGGTGATGCAGCAAACCGATCATTTCCGATAAATATCCACTCAGGCGCGACGATGCCGAGCAATCCAGGCAGGTTGGAATATACTGGTCGTCCAGCAATACGTTTTTGTCGTCCCGAGACTCGGATATTCTCAGCAGCCCGATACAGGCATAGCCGCTGAGATCATCGGTTGCATAGAGCAACCGCATCCTGAGCTTTCCTACATCGATGGAGATCGCATCGCCGCCATCGATCGTGACATCGCGCGATTCGACTTTCGAAGAGTAATAGCGCGCCAGGCCCTGCGCGTCATCCTTGTCCAGAACATCTACCGCACCCGGGCGTTTTACCGGTATGGCGAGGTACACGATGACATCGTGCGTGCCGGACGGCACTTCCAGTACCGGGGGCGGCTCATCGTGGCTGGGGAAGCTGAATGGGGTTCCGTCCGGAAAAACTCCCCTGGCATTGATAATCGAAATTTTTCCGAGCTTCAACAGCTCCTGATCCACGGTAAATTCATGCAACCCCCATCCATACGCGCCAAAGATGGAGCACTTTCCATTCACATAACTCTCGATATAGCGATCCTGCTGCTGAAAGTGTTGGGGATTCAGAAACATCCCTTCCGACCACACGACCTTGTTATCCAATGACATGATTCATGTTCCATTCGCTACGTTCATCGGGAATTCCGCGCGCCACTAGTTTTGTTATTTGCTGGCGCCGGGCGTGGACTCCGGATTGGCCGTTTCCTTGACGTTTCTTATGGCGTTGCCGGATATTGAAATAGTCGCGGATGAAGCAAAAACATTTGTTTGTGCGACCGGAATGATTAACTTGAATTTTGCGTCCTTGTATTGCAGAAACTCGGCGAAAAGACCCACGTAACGGGTTTCGGGCTTGAGGACGTAATGATCCGTTCGCTCGTCACCGGGCTTCAGTCTCTTCAGGGTTTGTTTGGCGACCATGTCCGCGCCCAGCACTTCACCGTCCCGTTCAAACAGATCGATAAAGTTGGCCTTCTCGAACTGCTTGGTCGATTTCAATTCATACATTCTCAGGAACAACGGTGACGGTCGTTTTTTATCGTCCGGATTGATATCGGCATCCGCCTTGAATGCCAGCTTCAAATCGGTATCGAGCTTGAATACGCCGCCGACCTTGGTATTGAGCGACGTGCACGCAGAAATCACCGATATGACGAAAACGATTGTTATTGGTTTCAGCCAGCTGATCAGTTTCATACCGCCCCTTTATTTGTAATAACTATTGTTAGTCCTTGCGTCCGGTCTTGGCCTTGCGCGCCACAAGCAACTTTTGCAATTGATCTTCATAGGCCTGCACAAAGTCGTAACCGAACAAGTGCTGGAATGAATTTTCCATATTGTTGACAAGGTCCTGATGGAATTCCTTGTAGGAATCCCAATTTTTACTTTTTTGGCCGACCTTGATGACCCCGGCCTTGCGATACTTCTCGAAACGCTGTTCCAGCGAAGCGGGGTCCAGTCGCTCGAGCATTCCCCGGAATGCGGCTTGGATTCCGGCCAGTACAGCGAGCTGATGTTCGGAGATGCCGTGGAAACCTTCGCGTACGGCGTCCAGGGGTTTTTGATAGGCCTTGTTCTCCTTGATAAACATATTTTCCAACGCATCTTCAATATTCGGTGAAAACTTCAACGGATTATTTTCCACCGGCTGTATCGTGGTTACATTAATCCTGAACTCCTCTTTGATCTTTTTCCTGAAACTCAACGCCTGCATTAATCCCGCCAGGGTTTCACGCACGAGCTCGCCGACAACCCTGCTGATTTCGGCTTTCTTTTGCTCACTCAGGTTCCACTTTGACAGCCCCATGGCCTCGATGAGTATCCCGTCCACGGCAGTGGCCATTCGTGCATTGCCGGTGCTCGCCGTTTTTTTCTCCTGTTCGCGTAATTGATGCTTCAGCACAACGATGTGCGCCAGCAGTTTTTTGTTTTCTATTTCGAGCTCGGCGCATTTTTGTTCCGACAACTGGAGCCTGCTGAACACGTGCGGATCCACAGCCGGTATCGGGGCTGGCGCCTCGGGTTTCCGTTGCGGCTTTGGAACGCTCAACGACCCCTCGTCAAGATCCCAGTTTTCCGGAATGGCGCTGGGCCAATTCACGGCATGCTGCAAGGCATCGGCATCATCCCGCTGTATACCGTGATTCAACGGGCTCTGGGACGGGATGTGTGCGTTGATGCGGTTGGCTCTGTCCAGCGCCGCCAACGGGTCGGTCTCCGGCAGGCCGGGAGAGAGCAAGGGTGCGATAGACGGAACAAACCCGCCGGATGAGCTGGAAAACGGATCGTCGTGACTCCCGCCGGCGGGATAGAGCCCCTGATCCGAACTCACCCCCGCGCCTCCCCCGACAAACGAACCCGAACCGAAAGGATCGTTGAACGCCTCCGGCGCGCCCTGGTTGCGCATGCTGACGAGAAACTCGTAGTCGCCCAGGGAAAATCTGTCTCCATCCTTGAGTACGACACGATTCCCGCTGCCGATGGGCTCTCTTGAGCCATTGAAAAAGGTGCCGTTGGTACTCAGATCGGATAAGTAGTAATAGCCGTTTTCAAACGTTATCTGACTGTGTTTCGTGGAAATGAATTTTTCAGGGTCCTCGATTTTCCAAGTATTGTCATGGCCGCGGCCAATGGTTCCACCCTGTTCGGTGAAGATTTGACAGGGTCTTGTATTCTGAACATTACCGGGTGATTTAACGATCGTTATTTCGATAGACATATTCTCAGACACCCTGAACGCCTACACACCCGCAAGAATTTGCTTAAATCTCTCTTGTAAGCCTTGTTTTGGTTCACAAAGTACTCCGCCTACTATGCCGCTGACCCAAGTACTTTTTGTTTGGCGGTGAGCTCAGGAATGGCTGAGACTTCCTCCTGTTGTTATTTATTGGTTTTATTTCCCAGCGACCACGCCCGCGCAGTATAGCAAGGCTGACTATTAGTTAAATGACCCCCGGCAAAGCCGGGGGCTTATTTGGTGAGCGCCTCAAAGGCGCCAATAACACCGTGAGCCGCCTGAAGGCGGCGGATTTTTTTCTCCTTCCCCCTTGAAGGGGGAAGGTGGGGATGGGGGTGTGAACTCACCGTTTGCACCGGCGGTAAATGCTACACCCCCACCCTCGCCCTCCCCCTTCCAGCTGATCTTGTCCCATAAGTCTCGCTGGACACGGGAAACAAAAATGTTTATGGCTAAACTTTCTTTAAATATGATTGTGAAAGGTTAGATTTTATGATTGCTATGCCTATTTACGCCTGTTAGACCATTTTAAATTTCACTTTTTAAAGAAAATATTGTCAATTTCCCACGTTGAATTTATGTTTCCCCGTGTCCAGCAAAAGATGTGGGACAAGATCAGCCCTTCCAGGGGGAGGGAAATATCTTGCGACCGTTGTATAGGTCAAACCTCGGTG
>CAYHES010000002.1:23544-49010 GCA_964355495.1 uncultured Acidiferrobacterales bacterium | reverse complement strand
AACAGGTGGCCGGATCGTCATGGAATCAGTGGCCGGATGGGCGTGGAATACGCAGAAACGAGTTGCTCTACGCGCAGCCGAACGGAATACCGAGCGTAAGCAACATAGACGGTTTCCTCAGAAAACGACGAGACGTCGTGATTGGCTTCTTGAGGATTTATGGTCTTGTGTATCCCTATAGCGAAAAAGCAATATTTGTCCAGCAAGCCCTAAACGCTTTTCTCAGAATGATGGGAGAAATTGAGGAGTTAACAGAGTGATCAATCGCATAACAAGACGCTCATGACACCGCAAACGATGAAACGACACGAGTGGTGGCGCCATAACTATCGGCAAGCGCGCGACTTGGATCACTTATCGCCGGAGGAACTGTCCGAACGTGTTCACGACTGCATCAACAACATACGAACGCGAACAGAAAGAGGGAAGCTGGGGCTGAGCCCTGTTAATGAGCCACACGGCGAAACGTGGATGACGCTCTTTACTGAGGTGCTGGAAGAGTGCAATCTGCGCGGCTATCCTTACCCAGGTCCAATCAACATCTCTGCTTACAGAGAATCTCTAGACAACGCGTTCGAGCCGATACCAGACATGGATCGGGTAATACGTGAGCACAATTTAAACTCGAAGCCCTACTTGTTGAAGTTTGGAGAGGCGAGATGGTTGAACCAGGCCCTTGAATACGGCAGCTTTCGAATCACCTCGGCGTCCTATTACGACTCAGACCAACACAACCATGCACGCCGCGACACCGAACTCCAGCGCTTCTTCAAGGTGAAGCCGAAAAGCAGAACGCGCAGTGAGCAACCTCTGGGCAGTTCGCCTCTTGCCAGCGACCAAGCCGCAGGATGGGCAAATGTCGCATCCCCGACGGACTACCTTCTATTCAGCATGTGTTCTGCGTACGCATCGAGACTGTTTGGCGACTTTGCCTCCAGCGCCTGCCTGGTTGTGTTCGATCCCAAGGCCTTTCAGGCCCGATTGATGCGCACTGTAAAGCAGCGTCTACCTGGTTGGCACGTCGAGTTCATCAACGTGTCCTACTACGACCCGATCCGGGTGGACCCCCAGACAATTGCCGTACCGAGGTTCAAACAGTTCCGGCACGCGTATCAAGGCGAAATGCGCTTGGTCTGCTTACCACCAACGCCGGTACCGCAACTGCAGACGATTGAGATCGAGATGGGTCCACTCTCAGACTGCGCTCTTCTGGTCGACTTGCCCTCGCATCCCACGCAGCCACTGCCACACGATCCGTCCGAAGACCCCGTTCAGATATTCGGCACCGTCAGCTTGGAGACTACTATGGTCAATCGCCTCCCCGAAGCAGCCAAAGTTCAGGGCATCACGCTTAACAAGGCCACGCCGAACCATGAAGACTGGTTTTTTCAGGTGCAATATACCGATACCAAGGGCTCGTGGCACGAACTTAAGATGCCAATGCTCGATGGTCTCCACTTGCTTAATCTGCTTCGAGCAGCTGAGAAGGAGCAACACTTGGGCATCTGGAATCGCGAGTGAAGCGACCTAACCACCGCGTGGAGTGGAACGCTCGCTGTGCTCGCGCCCCTCACGCGAGGCCGTTGTCACGAATGACTGCTTCTGGCCGGAGGCGGCCCTAGTCAACACACGGAAATTTTAGTTCAGCGCCCAAGCCTTCGTAAAAAATTCTGGGCGTAAATTTGGCGTAATCATAGAGTCAAATGGAGTAGCTCAGAGTATTCGAGAGTCAACGTAAGTAATTGATGAAACAGCCCCCTTTGCTGTAAGCTATTGATCTTAAAAAGGGCTCCGAACCGACTCCTAAGCGGCAGGTGACACGTTCGATTCGTGTCCGGGGCACCATATCTCCATGATTCTGAACACAAATAGCTGGGCGTCCTGCGGTGCAGCATTATTTTGGCGTAAATTTGGCGTAAAGCTTCTTGCCAACAAGCCGCACCATCGTGAAGTGCTGGGCATTCTTGCGGCCGGGGCGGTTTGATGCCTCGGCCTTTGTTTTCCTGTTCTGGGCTGTTTTCTTGGGTTGGTTCGTGGTCATTGTCGTAATGAAATCACAAAAGCTCTTGCATACTCTCCAACCACGCCACGGTCCCGGCGAGCCCCAGAGAAAGAAATGTATCCAGCAGCTCGCGCACCGAGCGCGGAGGATTCTTCAACGCCTCGCGCTGGCCGCGAACTGCGGCACACACTGCCGCTGGGGCGAGGTCGTGAAGGTGTGAGACAAAATCATCGGGATGCTGCGCTTCCATGCCATGACCGGCGAGTGCGGCTTGCGGGAAATCCTTCAGGTTGTAGGTAACGATCACGCCCGCCTGGCAGCGGATGGCGGCGGCGAGCACGTGCCGGTCATTGGGATCGGGCAGATCAAGATTTTCGATCAGACCTTCGTAACCGGTGACCAGGCAGTCCGGCACCGAAAGGTCCATCAGCTCGCGCGTCCGTTGAATCTGCTGCGCAGAAAGGTCCGACCGGTCCTTCAGCACTGAGCGCATCCATTCCTCATGAATGCGCTCGGTCCAGCGTGCCCGAAAGAGATCGGTCAGCGCCAGGCGCAACAGCAAGTCACGCAGCGGTGCCGGATAGAGAACACAAGCATCGTAAACGGCAACGAAACTCGCCACCCGTCAGTATCCCATCCTTAGGTCTTGGGCCTGACGCCCGAGCTCATCCAGAGCCTGCTTGCGATTCACCTGCGTGCGTGCCCGGTACTCGAGGAGATCTTTAAACAGAATGCGCCGATGCGTGCCCACCTTGCGATAGGGAAGCTCGCCATGCTCAATCAGGCCGACCAGATACGGCCGCGACACGTTCAGGAAGTCCGCCGCCTGCTGGGTCGTGAGCTCGGCATGGATCGGCACGATCGTGACCGCATTGCCCTCGGCCATCTGCGCCAGAATATCCACCAGCAGTCGCAGCGCCGACACCGGCACCGTGATGTCCTGTTTGCCGTCGATGACCCGCAGCTTGGCGGTCTCGCCATGGCCGATGCAGGCAGCCAGAAGCCGGCTGCTCTCGCGGGCAAGCTGGGATTCCTGCTCGGTCGGCAGGGTCGGAGGGGGCGTGGTAATTGCGGGTGCGTTCATAGCTCCACCTATCAATGTTGCCGTTTATGCGAATATAGCATTAAACGAAATAAACGCAATAAGTGTAAATAAACGAAAGCACCCACCCACGGGAATCAAGCCTTTTCCCGGCGTTATTTTCTGACAAGCGAAGCACCCGCCCGCTTCAAGTCCACCGCCACCGTTACCCGCGGCATGCCAATGATCGCCACGCGCCGTCGTGTTTCAATGGCTGTGGTGTCACAATGCGTGAAGAACGATCCAAAACTGCAACGCCTACGGAGAAAAGCTGGGCGTAAATTTGGCGTAAACTATAGAGTCAAACTGAGTAACCCAGAGTATTCCAGAGTCAACGTAAGTAATTGATGGAACAGCACCAACTGCTGTAAGCTATTGATCTTAAAAAGGGCTCCGAGCCGACTCCTAAGCGGCAGGTGACACGTTCGATTCGTGTCCGGGGCACCATATCTCCATGATCCTGAACACAAATCGCTGGCCGTCCTGCGGTGCAGCACGATTTTGGCGTAAATTTGGCGTAAAGCTTCTTGCCGAAAGGCCCCGGAAAGGGGTCGTTCTGCTGGCGTAAAGGATTTTGCGCCAGTCGAGGTTTGCCGGCGCGGGATCCGCAGGCGTTGTTGACGATATAAGTGCTGGGGAGAGGAAACGCCACCCCTAAAAAGAAGCGACATCGATCTCATCAAACACCGGGGGAAGGACGCTGAGTTCGATTACGCCGAGCGGTTTAAAGAGGAGCAGAAGCCATGACGCGCAAAGTCAAAATCGAAATGGGCAATGGAAATATCTTCGCCGACCTCGGCTTGCCGAACGCCGAGGCCCATTTCCTCAAGGCGCAAATCGTCTCGGAACTCTACCGGCTCACCCAGGCGCGGAAACTGACGCAAACGCAAGCGGGAGAACGCATGGGCATCAGCCAACCCGAGGTGTCTCGCCTGTTCAAAGGCAATTTCCGCGAATACCCCCTCGACCGACTCATGGGGTTCGTCACTGCGTTTGATCGCGACATCGAGATTGCGGTGCGGCCGCACAAAAAGGCCGGCAAAGGTGGCCGGATCACCTTCAGGTCGGCAACCGCGTGAACGGTGCTCAGGTAGCGGGACGCCATCAAACGCGAACAGAGATGGCGATCTGCTCAATGCAACGCGACTGACTCGCTGCCGGGACGCCGCACCATGCGGGTATAGCGCTGCCCCGGAAAGCCATCGGCCGGTGGAGCTTCGTCCGCCGGCAAAAAACGGTTCTTTTCAAAGAAACGCCGGGCCGACTCCGGCACCACACTCCAGATCTTTTCGAGCTGGCGAACCCAGGCGATATGGTGCAGATAACCCAACAGGGCGCCGCCTACTGTCCAGCCCCGCCAAGGTCGCAACACCGCGACATAATCGATGCGACCATCCGGCTGCATGCGTGCGGCCCCGACCACCCGCCCACCGCTGTCATAGACCAACACATGAAGTGCCTGCGACTCGTTGGCCAGCTCCAGCAGTTCGCGGGACAGGCCCATTTCGCTCACCAGCACCTGCTCGCGCACCTGACGGATGTCCGCCGCATCACTGCCCCATGTACCCAGAATAAAGGTGTATCCGCTGCTGGTCATGCCTTACCCCAAGCCCTGCCTGTCCAGGGAAAAATAGTAGGGGCAGATGGCCGGCCCGGCAACCGCTCCCGTTTATGCTTAAGTGCCAGGATTACCCTCTTGTCGCGCTGCGGAATTCACTCGCCGTCCTTGCATGTTGCAAGTTGTGCCTATGTTTTGCGTAAGACTTGGTTATGCAGGTCTGGCAAGGGTACGCCACGCCGAAAGGCTTGGTGCACAAAGTTTCCGGCCTGACAGATCAAACCGCAGTTAGCAGGACAGCCGTTACGGTAGCCACGGCGCACACTCGATGGCTTCGGCAGGCTGCATCTCGCTTGTGTGCTGGTCTTCGGCAATCCCCACGGAAGGTGCAAGTCAGGTCTCGTTACCCGGCGATGCTGTGTCGCCATGCATAATCCTCTGCCGCGACCCTGCTGTCGTCTTTGCGACGTCGCAAGGAATCGCCCGACCCTTGTCGCAAGGCGTAACCATTACCACGCAAACACAGTGTCCCAACAACCCGCCACCGTTTGGATTCCGGCCCGCGAGCCGATCGCCCTGTCCATGTGGTCGTCCGCGCCAGCAACAAACAACGAACGGGGTGGTTATGCCATGACAACAGTGGTGACCGGCAAGGTTGCGCAATTCTCGCCGGACGATTACGTCATTACGGCAATTTGCCACGCGATTCACGATGCGCAAGATGTCATGAGCACGCTCCCCGGGGCGGGCAGCGTGCTGGTGCGCAGCAAACATGGCAAATGCCTGCCGCCCGGTCCGCTTGACGTGGAAAAAATTCTGCAGCACAGCGGCCGACCGCTTTGAAGTCAAAATTATGTCGCCGGCCGAGGCCACGGGCCGGCCGCAGGCCAACCTAGACGGAATATTGACGAACTGTTGTGGACGGGCCGCGTTCCAAGCCTCGCGTGGACGTCTCATGGGAGGCTGCTTCAATATCTACAGCGCCGCACGTTGTGCGTGGCTGACGCGTGTGATCAACGCTCAGGTCCAGGAGCTTCCGCTCAAGCCGCACCGCCATCAGTCATTGCTCAGTCAGCTGCTGCAGAAAATATCCGGCCCGCGGCAGGCCGCACCTCCAGACCTTCGCGTGCCCGGCAATATCTGGACATTATTCTTGAAACAGAGAAACGGTGGGCTATAGTCTGGTCGTGCAGTTGGGTTATGCGTTGTGATCAAGGGCATACCTTGCCGAAAGGTGGGGACGCAAAGTTACCGGTCTAAGGCGCCACAGATTCGAGGCGCTACGACAGCGGGACTGCCGTAACGGTAACCGACGCCGCGGATACGGGGCGGTTCCGGCTATACGCGGAATCGCGAAGGCAGCAGGCCTTTTCTCGCCAAGCCTTCCGAAGGAATTCCCATCGCCGGCTGTCAGCGACGACGAAACGGGGTGTCTTCACGTTTTCCCCGCTCGATCTTCCGTCTTCCGTCCAGGAACTGCGGGTTCCCCCCTTGATCGAAAGGCTTGAAAGATCGCCGGCAATCGCCGGCGATCGGCAGTCCTTCATTTTTCAGGACAAATGGACGATAGCCGGTGCGTGTTGGCCGCAATCGTATCGAGCGCTGTGTCAGTGGAATTCTGTGGGGGGCTTCACTTATGTACGCCATGCTGGAAGAAACAGGCAACCAGGACGTTGAAACCTTTTCTCCGGATGACTATCTGGCGGGGGTACTGCGGCGCGTGGTCGAGCGGCAACAGGATGTCATCGTTACACTCGACGGCATCGGCGAGATCGCGATACGACCCGCGCGCGGCGAATTCTACGATGACGACGCGCCCAACGTCAGCGCCTTCTGCGCCGCGCCGGCACACCGCTACCGGGTTCGTCCCATGACCAACGAGGAGCGGACCCGGCGTTCCGGACAGCGTTCCAGTCACAACATCGACGAACTGATGTGGACCGCCGGCTTCTTTGCTTCGCGCGGACGGCCCATCGAAGGCACGCTATTCGATTTCGATGTAGTCCGGATACGGCATTGGCCGAACTTGAGTCGCCTGCCGCAGACCCCCAACACCATGCGCATCGTCGCACTGTTAACTCGCTACCCGACTTCGCTGGCCGTGACGCAGCGTCTGCTCAAGATCGAGAAGTCAGAGGTGTTCTGGGTGTACAGCGCGGCGCGCTGCGCCGGCCTGGTGCAGGTCGTGAACGCCGGCGCCGATGCCCCGGCCATCGGCGTTCACCGTCATCAGTCATTGCTCGGGAAACTCCTCGGCCGGATCATCCAGCTCTGATCGAAGAGCCGCGACCCACGGGATGCACTACGGAACAACGGCTTCAAGGAGAAACCGGAACCATGGAACACAAGATCATCTTCACCGGCCCGGTCGGCGCCGGCAAGACTACGGCCATCGCCTCGATCAGCGACATCCCGGTGGTGTCCACCGAGGCGCGCGCCAGCGACGAGGTGGCCCTGCGCAAGGCCAACACCACCGTGGCCATGGACTACGGCGTGCTCAACCTGGATGACAGCGCCAAGGTGCACCTGTACGGCACGCCCGGACAGGAACGCTTCAGCTTCATGTGGGACATCCTGACCGTCGGCGGTCTCGGTCTGGTGCTGATGCTCGACAACGCCCGCGAAGATCCGCTTGCCGACCTCGAGTTCTACCTGAACAGCTTCCGAAAATTCATCGACAACAACGTCGTGGTCGTCGGCGTGACGCGCATGGACATGAAGCCCCGTCCCGGCCTCTATACCTACCACACCCGGCTGGCCGACTTGAAACTCAACATCCCGGTATTCGAGGTGGACGCGCGCCGTCGCCAAGACGTCAAGGTCCTGCTGCACGCGATGCTGGCCATGCTTGATCCCAGCATCCAGCGCTGATCCGGGCCCCTCATGAATACGGACACGATGCACAGCGATACCGATGATCTCCGATCCATACTGGATCTCGGCGGCTTTGGTGTGGCTTACGGTGAACGCACGATTCTGAGCAATATCACGCTGTCCGTCCCGGCAACCGGCGTTGTGACACTGCTCGGACCGGCCGGCACCGGCAAGTCCACCCTGCTGCGCACGCTCGCGGGTTTCAACAACAGCAACCCGTCGCTGCGAACCTGGGGCGAAGCCCGCTACGCCGGCCGGCCGCTCGGCGAGGGCGAGCAGCCGGCGCTGGTCTCACAGAGCACCAAGCTCATGATGTCGAGCGTGTTCGAAAATATCGTGAGCGGCCTGCCGGAGCGCAGCAGCCTGACCGTGGCACAACAGCGCCAGCTCGCTGAACGCCTGCTGGCTGGCGCCGGACTCGAACTCCTGCTCGGACGGCTGGACGAGGCCGTCGTCCAGTTGCCGCTGTCGGTGCAACGGCATGTCGCCATGCTGCGCCAGGCCGCCGCCGGCCCGCGGATGCTGTGCATCGACGAACCGACCACCGGCCTGCCGGAAGCGGAGTGCGAACCGCTGCTCGGCTATATCCAGCGCGAATGCGAACGGCGCGCAATCCTGGTCGTGCTGCACAACCAGGCGCAGGCCCGCAGGCTGGGCGGCAACATCATTCTGATGGCCGGCGGCGTGGTGCAGGAAGCACAGGCCAGCGATGACTTCTTCGATACACCGAAGAGCGACGCCGGCCGCGAATTCGTGCGCATGGGCACCTGCTGTGTGCCCTCGCCGGATGCCAATCCCGAAGACCTCGACACCGAAGCCGGCACCCCGTCGAACACCCCCGCGCCGGAACGCAAGGTGATCAGCCAATCGTTCGGGCCACGCGGTTTTCTGTGGCTCAAACGCGGCATCCTGGCCGGCACCCCGCGGCCCGGGATCATCCACGACCTGCGCTACGACCTCGACGCCCTCAAGCGCGTCGGCGTCACCGCGCTTGTCTCGCTCACCCAGACTCCGGTCGAGGAAGACATCATCGGCGAATACGGCATCAGATGCCTGCGCTCGCCGATCCCCGATATGGGCGCGCCGGACATCGGGCAAGCGACCGCCCTCTGCCAGGCCATGGAGCGCATGGTCGCCGCGGACGATGTCATTGCGGTGCACTGCCGCGCCGGCCTGGGCCGCACCGGCACGGTGCTGGCCAGTTACCTGATTTGGGAAGGCGAGAGCGCACTGCGCGCCCTCGACACGGTGCGGCGCATCGAACCGCGCTGGGTGCAGTCCGAGGCACAGGCCGCCTTTCTGGAAGAATTCGCACGTCACATCGCGAATAACACCTCCACGCCACGCGCGAAGCGGGCCGGAAGTGCCGTATGACGCAATTCAGTTAAACCCTCAACTAGCAAAGGAGTAACAACATGGCATCGAAACTGGATGGAGCACTGCAGAAGGTGATCGCCTCGGTACCGGAATGCGTGGCCGCCGGCTACGTGGACCTGACCACCGGCATGCTGCTGGGCATCAAGACCGTGGACTCGCACCCGCAGGAAATCCTGGAACTGCTGGCGGCCGCCACCTCCGACATGTTCCAGGGTACGAACGTCGCAACCATCGAAAAGATGTTCAAGAAAGCGCGCGGCCTCAAGGATGACGGTCATCACTACTTCAACGAGATGATCGTGAATAGCGACAACCTGCTGCACATCTTCCTGCGCGGCAAGAAGAACGAGGAGCAGGTGCTGGGCCTGGTGTGCCGCAAGTCGGCCAACCTCGGCATGGCCCTCACCAAGGGCCGCAGCCTGGTCCCGGAAGTCGAGGCGGCACTCTGAGTTAAAGATGAAGAATGCCCGTCACGGAAAACGATCCACCGTGACGGGCGTCCTCTCTAACAAAATGCCGCGTCATCATTCAATACATTATAAGGGGTGCAAACATGATGGCTGCGATCAAAAACGACGACCTGCAGGATGACCTGAAAAAAAGGGCGTTGCGCTCGATCTTGCGCACGCTCAACACCTTCTCGGCCGATATCGAGGCCTCGGCAATCATTACCACCGATGGCATGATGCTGGCCTCGGTGCTCGCCGAAAGCACGGACGAGGACCGCTTTGGCGCCATGTGCGCCTCACTGCTGGCGCTGGCCGATCGCGCCGCCCAGGAAATTGCGCGCGGCACACTCAAGCAGGTGCTGATCGAAGGTGACAAGGGCGTGATGCTGCTGGTCTACGCCGGATCGGATGCGGTGCTGGCGGTGGCGGCGCGGCCGACTGTCAATCTCGGCATGGTCTTTATCGAAGCGCGCAAGACCGCTGCCAAGGTCGAAGAATCCATGCGGATCTGAAACCGGTCCACAACACGGAGGCATCATGAAACATGCTCATGCAATACCTGTCAGCGCGACCTGTGTCGGCTGGCTCAAGCGCGCAGGACTGGTGGGAACTGTATTTTTTTTCGTCAAAGGGCTGCTCTGGATCATCGTGCCGGCATTGCTGGCCTGGTTCGGAAGCGGCGGAAGTTGAGAGGCGCGAGTAACTGGCGCGCCGTCCGTGTGCGGCGGCAAGGAGGTTGTGATGTCCGATGCTGATATCGATTGCGAGGCAGGCCGGGTCCTGGGGTGCCAGACCTTCTGCTGCCGGCTGCTGGTGCGACTCGACCCGGATGAGCGCGAGCCCTCACAGAACGGCCTGCCGCCCAAGGGGTTCGTGGACAAGAATCTGGAAGACGGCCTGTGCATCCACCTCGACCGGCAATACCACCGTTGCCGTATCTGGGCGAAACGACCGCGCATCTGCCGCGAGTATCACTGCAATGACGACGAAATGCTCCAGGCGGCGCTGAAGCTCGGCAGCTTCAAGAACATCGTGGAACTGGCCAAGGCGGCCGTACGACTGAACGTCCCGCGCGAATGCTATGTGCGCGTGCCGCTGGTCGCCCAAGGTAAAAAATAAACCGTCTGCGCGCCATGCGCGCAGCATACAAACGAGACTGTGATGCCATTCATTACTTATAAAAACATGCGCTTTGAGTGCCGTGACGGTGAATCCGTCCTGGAGGCCTCGCTGCGCCAGGACATGGGCATTCCGTTCTCCTGCCGCAGCGGCACCTGCCAGGTGTGCCTGCAACGTTGCGTCAATGGCGGCATCCCCGCCGTCGCCCAGAAGGGCCTGCGCCCGGGGTTGCGTGCCAACGGCTACTTCCTGCCCTGCAAATGCATTCCCTCGGCCGACATGGAGATCGCCCCGCCGCGCGATGCCGATCTCTACACCACGGCAATCGTGCACCAGAAGGAAATGCTCGCGCCCGACGTCTGCCGCCTGCTGCTCGAACCGACCACCTTGCTCAGCTATCGCGCCGGCCAGTTCATCAACCTGCGGCGCGCTGACGGACTGGCACGCAGTTATTCGCTGGCCAGCGTTCCGCAGGAAGACGGCTACCTCGAACTGCATGTGAAACGCATGCCGGGCGGTGTGCTCAGCAACTGGATCTTCGACACCCTGCAACCCGGCGATGAGCTGGAGATCCAGGGACCGCAGGGACGCAGTTACTATGCCGTGAGCAGCCAGTCGCAGCCGCTCCTGCTGGTAGCCACCGGCACCGGCCTGGCGCCGCTGCTCGGCATTGCGCGCGATGCGCTGCTAGAAGGCCACAGCGGCGATATCCATCTTTACCACGGCAGCCGTCATGCGCACGGACTCTACCTGCGCGAGCCGTTGCTCGACCTGTCCGCCCGCCACCCGAATTTCCACTACAACGGCTGCCTGTCCGGTCCGCAACGGCCGGCTGGCACAGTTCAGGGCCGCGCCCACGAAATCGCCTTCGGCCTGCATGAAAACCTGCGTGGCTGGCGCGTGCACCTGTCCGGCCTGCCGGAGATGGTGCACGCCGCCGAGAACCTGGCGCTGCGCGCCGGAGCACGCCCGGCGGAAGTTTTTGCCGACCCCTTCGATCTCACCGACCGGCGGCATGCGCCGCGCCACAAAACAAAGGTCTCGACCGAACGGCGTACCGAGCCGCCGCCCGATCCGGAACTGTGGCAGGCCCTGCAGGAAGGCCTGTTGCTGCGCGCCATCCTGACCGATTTCTATACACGGGTATTCGAGGACACGCGCCTCGCCCCCTACTTTCGCGGGGCCACGCGCGAGCGCCTGATCGACAAGGTGTACTCGTTCATGAGCCAGGCGTTTACCGGCGAAAAGTCATTCTTCGGTGATCGCCCGCGTAACTCGCACCACTGGATGGTGATCTCTGATGAACTGTTCGACTACCGCGAGGCCATGATGACCGACTGTCTGCGCCGGCACGGCCTGGCTGAACACCTGATCGCGCGCTGGAATGCCTACGAGGAAAGTTTTCGTCCGGACATCGTCAAGTCCGATCCCTGGCCACGCGTGGTGGGCGGCGTGGAACTGCCGCTCGATGGTTTTGGCGACATAGCACTGGACATTGGCTCGCTGTGCGACGGTTGCCAGTCGGAAATCCGTCCCGGCACCCGCGTGCGCTACCACCTGCGTCTTGGCACCACCTATTGCCCGGCCTGCCAGGCCCCCTCCGACTGACAGCAATGCATCCGACATGAGCCAGACCAGCACCAGCAGCGAAACCATTCCAGCGTACCTCGTGCCCACGCCGACCGGGGCCCGTTTTGTGCTGAGCGGACGTGATCAGGACCCGCGCCGGCTGGTACTGGGCGCGCTACTGCGCGGCGGTTCGTCACGGCCGATGCCGCTGGCCATGCTCGCCGATATCTCCGGTCTGGCGGACCGCAAGGCGCTTGGTACCGTCCTTTATCAATTACAACGCGACAACTTCCTGACCGGCGACATCGAACCGCTGACCGTATCGCGCGAACCGCTCGGCGAGGCCGTGCCGCCATTGCTGCAAGCGTTGTCGGATACCGGCCGGGGCGTGCTCGCCGACGACAACGGACTCTGTTACGCCTATTCAGGCTGCTCGCGCAACGACGCCGACCGACTCGCAGCCTTCAGCACCAGTCTTTACCCGCTGTGGCGTCTGTACCGGGAACTCCCCGAGGACGCAGCACCACTGGAGCCGTCCGCCTGGGCATTGATCAATGGCCGGAGCGAAACCCGGCTCACCGTCTTCCCGGTGTTCGTCGGCGAACAATTGCTGCACATGACACTCGCCGGATCGGCCACGCTCGACAGTCCCGCCTACGTGAAACTTGCGGCCCTGCTGCTGCGCCGCTATGTTGGGGTATGTTAGTGAAGGAAATGCACATGCCGGAAGCCAACGACCCGAACCAGCCTTCGGCCAGCGATGATCGTCTGCGCGCTATCCTCAACGAACTGCACGAAGAGTCCAAGGACGTGCAGGTATCCATGGTCGTCACCCGCGACGGTTTGACCATGGCCGTGGTCGGCGGGGTGGTCGATCCGGACAAGGTCGGCGCCATGTGCTCCGACCTGCTGCGGCTCTGTCACTCGGCCGCGCTCGAATTGCAGCGCGGCGACGTCGAACACGTCCTGATGAAGGCCAGTCACGGCTACATGCTGCTCACACCGGCCGGCGACCAGACCATGCTGGCGGTCATGGCGCGTCCCGATGCCAACCTCGGCATGCTGTTGATCGACACGCACCACGCCGCCGGATTTATCCCGAACGCATTGTAAGCCGGGAATGCAGGCGCGCTACGCGCCCGCGTCAAAACACATGCACCATCAACTACAGGAGTCAGACCATCATGTTCTTCGGTGTCTCGCATGTTGACCTGCCGGTCACGGACCTGGCGCGCGCCGAGCGTTTCTGGGCCGGCGTGGTCGGCCTCAACCCGGCCAAGCGCGGTGCAGGATTTATCGACCTCGATTCCGGTTCCATAACCCTGCGGCTGGTTGAAGTGGCGCGCGTCGAGCATCCAGTGTCGCTGCGTGTCTCGGTGCCGGACGTGCAGGCGGCCTACGATGCGCTGCTCAAGGCCGGCGCGCACTCGCTGTACGAACCGATGCGCACCCCCGCACTGGAACTGGTGGCGAGCGTCGCCGATGCCGATGGCCACAAAGCGCTGCTGTGGCGCGAACTGACTGAAGATGAGTATGGCTTCACCCCTGAACTTCCCAAGCTGGGTGAGTGGCAGACCGACGACGAAGTCCTGCTCAAGTCGCTGCTGTCGCACGTGCCGGCGCTGTTCCGTGCCCTGGTGCGTCGCAAGGTGACACGCGTGGTGGAGGAACTTGCCGGCAACGACCGTTCGCCGGTTACGCGCGAACATGTCATTCGTGGCTACATCATGGCGAGTGCCAAGATCACCCGCTACCGGCTCGTCGAACCATTGCGCCGCTGCGGCATAGACCCGGAGGCCTACGAGGAAGAATTCGATGCCTGAATCGTTTGCCGCCATAGAGCAGGTTCGTTTCTTGCCATGTACATTCATGGGCACAGTGTCTGCCGTTGCCGACTTGAGGCCCTGATATATGTCGCCGGAATCCGACCGCTTCTACCTCGACCTCCTGCGCGCCTATCTGGACAGCGCCGACGATGCCATCTTCGTTTTGTGCGACGAGCAGAAGTTCCTGCTCTGTAACCGGCGGATGGAACAGTGGCTCGGGGAGACGGAGGCGAGCCTCACTGCCCACAACCGCCGATTGCCCATCGCGCGGTTCTTCAAGGAACCCGCGAGCACCGAGCGGTTCATGCTAAACTTCAACACCACCCTGCAGGCGGCGCAACCCACCCGGTTTGAGTGCACGCTCGAGTCGCTTCAAGGGGAAAGCCGACGCGTCGAGTTTTCCCTCAATAAGGTGGACGTCGAGGCCGCGCCGATGGTTATAGTCGTGGCGCGCGACGTCACGCACCAACAGCAGAACCAGGCGGTGTGTCGCAAGCTCTCAAGCGCCGTCGAGCAAACCGCCGACTCAGTCGTGATCACGAACCGTGAGGGTGTGATCGAATACGTCAACCCCGCCTTCGTGGCCACGACCGGGTTTAGCCCGGAAGCGGCGATCGGGAAGACACCACGGATCGTCAAGTCGGGACGGCACAGCCCGGCCTTCTACGAACAGCTCTGGTCCACCATTCTCAATGGTGAGGTATTCCGGGCGGTGCTGACGAATCGTCGCCAGGACGGCGAGATCTATTACGAGGAGAAGACCATCACGCCCCTGCGCGATGCGGATGGCGAGATTACTCACTTCGTGTCAACCGGCAAGGATGTCACGTCCCGGATTAAGGTCGAGGAGCGTCTCGACTATCTCGCCTATTACGACCCCCTGACCTCCCTGCCGAACCGCAATTTATTCCATGACCGCCTGACCCACGCACTCGACCAGGCCCGGCCGCACCACTACCTTACGGCGGTCGTCTTCCTCGACCTCGACAACTTCCGCTCCATCAACGACAGTCTCGGCCACGAGGCCGGCGATGCGGTACTGCAGGGCGTGGCGGTGCGTCTCCAGGCGTTTGCCGGCCCGGAAAACAGCGTCGCGCGCATGGGCAACGACGAGTTCGCCATTCTGCTCGAGGATATCGGTAACGCGGAGTCTGCCGGGCCCGCTGCGGGTGGCGGTGAATGTCTCCGTTCAACAGTTTGTGGCGCCCGATTTCATCAGGTTGGTCGGTTGCCTGGGCTGCGTCCTCGGCGGCCAGGGCGGATGCACCGGCATCACTGAGTTCGAGATCACCGAGAGTGTTTTCATGCACGATGATCCGGTGATTCTCGAGACCTTGCGCACCCTGCGCAGCAAGGGCATTCGCCTGTCCATCGATGACTTCGGTACCGGCTATTCGTCGCTGTCCTACCTGACCCGTTTTGAAGTCGACACCGTAAAAATCGATCGATCCTTCGTCCGGGACATGTTGGTGAATCGACAGGCGGCCGCGCTGGTCGAGGCCATCATCGCCATGGCACATGCGCTCAACCTGACCGTGGTGGCGGAAGGGGTGGAGACGGTACCCGAGCGTGATTACCTCTTGAGTCTGGGGTGCGACTTGATGCAGGGGTATGTCTTCAGTCCGCCGGTGCCGCCGGAAGTACTGACCGAGCTCCTTAGGCCAAGATAAGGAATAGGCTGTGTTGGACAGTGAAAGTGCATCTCTGTGAGTTCTCGAGCATTGAAAATTTTCCACGCCTGAAGTTGACGGAAGTAAATTGACGAGATACCTGAGAACAGGCGAAAGACCTGACTAAACTTGTACTGGAAGTCCCCAAGACAAATCTGATAACCAGCGGGTGAGATATTCGGGCGGCATGGGGCGGGGGAAAAGATATCCTTGGCCCGTATCGCATCCCAGGATTGCAAGCACTTGAAGGGTTTCCTGGTCTTCCACGCACTTTGAAGAATTATTACCGACAATATTCAAGATTGGCACGTGCGGGCCAGCGAAATTAAGACATTCGCGAGAACGCAGTCTAACGAGCTTCGACAAATCGTTTGGGACCACCCAAAGCCTTTGGGTGGTCTCTTCCCAGCCAACAGCGCTTGGCTGCTATCCGACCGGTCAGAATAGGCCTATCGTGTTGAAAAGCTAAAAAAACTTCTGAGCCGGTTTTCCCACTGTCGTCGATTACTTTCGATTGTTGAACGTAATATTGATGCCTGATCTCACTGGAGGCTTCACACGGCGAAATCACAGTCACCCTGTTGCAGCCCCCCCATATGTCGGAGAAAATAATTCGCTGACGGGACCAATATTCTCGAGGCTCGACCAAAAACGGAGTTTTTCAACACAATAGGCCGGATGCAGCCTTACAACACACGGAAAATTTTTCGTTCAGTGCCCAAGCCTCCGTAAAAATTCTGGGCGTAAATCTGGCGTAAACACAGAGTCAAACTGAGTAACTCAGAGTATTCCAGAGTCAACGTAAGTAATTGATGGAACAGCACCCTTTGCTGTAAGCTATTGATCTTAAAAAGGGCTCCGAGCCGACTCCTAAGCGGCAGGTCGCACGTTCGATTCGTGTTCGGGGCACCATCTTTCTCCTCGAATAGAGCTGGCCCCACGCTGGCCAACTCACTGAAAATTCTTATGTCGTTGAATTGGAAAAGAACGATCTTGCCGGCCCCCTTTTTTTGGCCTAACATGTGTATGACCAGCACATGCACATGACGGAGAACACCATGACCATTGCAACGGCACGAGTACCCGTACTGATGACGGCCAAGGAGAAGGCGCAAATCGCCAGGAAAGCCAAGGAGGCCGGGATCTCGATGGGCGAATACCTGCGCCGGGCGGCAGAATCGTTCCGTCCGTCCGAGGACGACAAGGCCCTGGAGGCCATGATCGATCAGATGCTCAAGGCAACTGAACGGGCGGACCAGGCAATCGAAGATGCGCTGACATTCATTGACGCCTCCAATCGGCGCATCGCCAAGATGGAATCGGAGAGGAAGGTAGCCTGATGGGTGTTACCGAGAAGATGTGGGACGCTGTCACCAAGGTCATCCGCATGGACGACAAGGTCGAGAGGATGGCCGGAACAATGAAGGCGCAACAGGCGAAGATCGAAAATCTCACTGAGCGAGTAATCCGCCTTGAGACAGCGATCGAGATAGCACTGGTGTCCAGGGGCATGAAGCTGCCGTCGAGTCAGCTTGAAAAGAAGTGACCCAGGAAAGAAGAGACTTGCATTAAAATGTTTGGGATGGGCGATTCCGCCGGCTGGGCACTTGCTAGACGATGGTGGAGAAATCATCCGTATCATCCTGGCACGCAAAGCCACGGCGCGTGGGCGGGCCGCTTATCCACGACACCATCCCTAACTCTTCACACCCAGCGGGGCCGCCGAGTTGCTCGAAGCTCTTGATCTAGTCTGCACGCGCGGCGACCGGCCGCTGTTTCGCGATCTGTCCTTTGCATTGACGCCCGGCGAGCTTCTGCATGTGCGCGGCGAAAATGGCAGCGGCAAGACCACTCTGCTGCGCGCACTCTGCGGCCTGTCGCAGCCGGCGGCAGGGGAAGTGCGCTGGAACGGGCAATCCATCCGGGAACAACCGGAAACCTACCGCGCACAGCTCTGCTATATCGGCCATGGCAACGCCATCCACGGCGATCTGTCCCCGATAGAAAACCTGCAGTTCGAAGCCTGCCTGGGGGCAGAAAACCGGATCGAAGCGAAACCGGCCCTGGAATCGCTGGGTCTCGGTCGCGTGGCCGGCCTGCCGGCCAAACTCCTCTCGCAGGGCCAGAAACGCCGGGTAGCGTTGGCGCGCGTGGCCGTGCTCGAGCGCACGCTCTGGGTGCTGGATGAGCCATTCTCCGCCCTCGATGTGCGCGCCGTGGACCGGTTGCTCGCCAGCCTCGCCCGGCACCTCGACCGGGGCGGTCTGTGCATTCTGACCTCACATCAGGAAGTGACGGTGGCGGACTGGCAGGTCCGGACGTTGACTCTGGGATAATCGATGGCAACCAGCCTTGTCGGCACTGTGTGGTGCGTATTCCGGCGCGACCTGTTGATCGCGGCGCGCAAGCCGGCGGATGTCGCCACCCCGCTGGTGTTCTTCGCCATTGTCGTGAGCCTGTTTCCGCTCGGCGTGGGGCCGGAGCCGGCGGTACTGCGCACCCTGGCACCGGGCGTATTGTGGGTGGCGGCGCTGCTCGCCACCATGCTGTCACTGAGCCGCCTGTTCGCGGCCGATTATGCGGATGGCACACTCGAACAGCTGGCCTTGAGCCCCCAGCCGCTTACGGCCCTGGTGCTCGCCAAGGTAATGGCCCACTGGGTCACAACCGGCCTGCCGCTGCTGCTGTTAAGCCCTCTGCTCGCCATCCAGCTGTACCTGCCGACTGAGGCCCTTGGCACCCTGCTCCTCGCCCTGCTGCTCGGTACACCGGTCCTGAGCCTGATCGGCAGCATCGGCGCAGGCCTGACCCTCGGGCTGCGCGGCGGCGGGGTGCTTCTGTCGCTGCTGGTGCTGCCGCTGTATACTCCGATCCTGATTTTCGGTGCCGGCGCCGTCACGGCCAGCGCCACGGGTCTCGACCCGGAAGCCTATCTTTCTCTGCTGGGCGCCTTCCTCGCGGTGGCGCTGGGATTCGCCCCCTGGGCCACGGCCGCGGCGCTGCGCATATCGCTGGACTGATATTTTGACAGGACGAACGCAGTAGGGCTTCTTTGATGCTGTTTCACCAATACGCCTCGCCAAAAGTTTTTTACGCCCTCGCCGGGCAATTGATCCCGTGGTTCGCGGTCGCGACCCTGATCCTGCTCGGCTATGGCCTGTATCAGGGACTGTTCGTCGCCCCACCCGACTACCAGCAGGGTGAAAGCGTGCGCATCATGTTCATTCACGTGCCGGCGGCCTGGATGTCCATGTTCGCATACATGGTCATGGCCTCCGCCGGCGCCATCGGCCTGATCTGGAACATGCGGTTGGCCGACATGGCCGCTACGGCCGCCGCGCCGATCGGCGCCTCGTTTACGCTGCTGGCACTGGTCACGGGCTCGCTGTGGGGCAAACCGATGTGGGGCACGTGGTGGGCGTGGGACGCACGCCTGACCTCCGAGCTGCTGCTGTTCTTTCTGTATCTCGGCTTCATGGCGCTGCAAGCGGCGATCGACGAACCGCGGCGCGCGGCGCGCGCCGGGGCACTGCTCGCGCTGGTCGGCGTGGTCAACATTCCGGTGATCCATTTCTCGGTGCAGTGGTGGAATACCCTGCACCAGCCGGCCTCGGTCAGCGCCATCAACAAGATCGGCACGCCCGCCATTCACCCGAGCCTGCTGGTGCCGCTGCTGATCATGGCCGTGGCCTTCACCCTGTTCTTCGCCACGGTGCTGCTCATGCGCATGCGCGCCGAGATCCTGCACCGCGAGCGCCACACCGGCTGGGTCGCGGAACTGGTGAAGCCATGAACTGGTCAGAGTTTTTCGCCATGGGTGGTTACGGCCTGTATGTGTGGGGCTCCTATGGCATGGCAGCACTGGTGCTGGCCTTCAACGTGCTGGCCGCGCGCCGGCGCGAAAAGAACGTGCGCCGGGAGCTGGAAGAAACAATGCGTCTGAATCAGGCAGATTAATGAAGGCAAGCCTGCACAAAAATGGCCAATATCTGACATGAAACCGAGACACAAAAAACTCATTGCCATTGTCGCCGGCGTGGCGATACTCACCGTCGCCGGCCTGCTGGTGCTCAATGCCTTTCGCAGCAACCTGGTGTATTTCTTCAGCCCCAGCGAGGTGCTGGAGGGCAAGGCGCCCGCCCAGGGCGTGCTGCGCATCGGCGGTCTGGTCGAAGCCGGCAGTGTCAAAAAGACCCCGGAGAGCCTCAAGATTGAATTCAAGGTGACCGACAACGCCCAACACCTCACCATACGCTACGAGGGCATCCTGCCGGACCTGTTCCGCGAGGGCCAAGGCGTGATCGCGCAGGGGCGGCTGCAACCGGACAAGGTGTTCGTCGCCGACCAGGTGCTCACCAAGCACGACGAAAACTACATGCCGCCCGAGGTGGCGAAATCGCTCAAGCCGATACCCGCGGCGAACGAGAAGAAAATTTAGCGCATGAAAAAATTTCTCATCCCGATCAGCATGTTCGCCCTGCTCGGCCTGCTGCTGGCCTATGGGCTGAAACTCGACCCGCGCAAGATCCCCTCGCCGCTGGTGGACAAACCGCTGCCGGCCTTCTCGCTGCCGACGCTGGAGAACCCGAAAAAGTCGCTCGCCAATGCCGACCTGAAAGGCAAGGTGGTGCTGATCAATGTGTGGGCATCCTGGTGCGCGGCCTGCAAGCAGGAGCATCCGGTGTTGATGGCACTGGCGCGCGAAAAGCAGGTGCCGATCATCGGCCTGAACTACAAGGACAAGCGCGAGGATGCCACGCGCATGCTCAAGGCCGAAGGCAACCCGTACGACGTGAGCATCGTGGACACCGACGGGCGCGTGGGTATCGACTGGGGCGTGTATGGCGTGCCGGAGACCTTCGTGATCGACAAGCAGGGCATCATCCGCTACAAACACATCGGTCCGATTTCAGCCGAAGCCTGGATGCAGACATTGCAACCGCTCATCCAGAAACTGTTAGCCGCATCCTGAGCAGCAAGCTCCGGCTCAAACAGTTCCGTATTTTGTCTCCACCAGAATCCCGATTTCCTTCAGGAACGGCGTAGGCAGCACACCGCCGGCACTGACAATCACGGCGTCGTTCCTGAGCTCGATGCGTTTGCCGTCCTGCTCAAGGATCACCTTGCCAGTCTCGATCTGTTTCACGTTCGACTTGAGCAGCACCTGCACGCGTCCGGTCTTCTCGGCCTCCTCCAGACGCTTGCGGTTCTTTTCTTTCACGCGTGCAAACGCCTCGCTGCGGTAGGAGAGCGCGACGCGCGTGCCCGGCTCGTCGGCTACGGCCAGTGCCGCTTCCAGCGCGCTGTCGCCGCCGCCCACCACCAGCACGTGCTGCTGGCGGTACTGTTCCGGATCGATCAGCCGGTACACCACCTTGGCCTGTTCCTCGCCCGGCACGCCAAGCTTGCGCGGTGTGCCGCGCCGTCCGATGGTGAGCAACACGGCGCGTGTGTGATATTCCCCTTTTGATGTCTTGACAATGAAGCCCTGGCCTTCCGGCTTGATGCTCTCCATGCGCTCGAAGAAATTGATTTTGAGCCCGGTCTTCTGCAACACGCCTTGCCAGAACTCGAGCAGCTTTTCCTTGCTCACCTCGCCGAATTTCATTTTGCCGATGATCGGCAACTGTACCGGCGCGGTCATGACGACTTTGTTGCGCGGGTAGTGGTAGACGGTGCCGCCGAATGAGTCTTCCTGCTCGACGGTAACGAAACGCAGCTTCTTTTCCATGGCACCGAGCGAAGCGGAGATTCCGGCCGGGCCTGCCCCCACGATGACGACGTCGTAGGGCAGCTTGCTGCCCTTGAGCTTCGCAATGGAATCGATCGCCTGCCGGCCCTGCTCCACGGCCTTGCGGATCAGGCCCATACCGCCCAACTCGCCCGCGATAAATATTCCCGCAACGTTGGTTTCGAAGTTCGGATTGACCTGCGGGATGTCCATGCCGCGTTTGGCGGTACCGAAGACAAGCTGGATGGCGTCGTGCGGGCAGGCGGTCTTGCAGGCGCCGTGGCCGATGCAGGACGCCGGGTTTACGAGCTGGCCCTTGCCACCGATGATGCCGATGGCGTGTTCCGGGCAGGCGGTCACACAGGCCTTCGATCCGAGGCAACGCCGCGGATCGATCACTGGATGCAGCGAGGCCGGCTCGGTAAGACCGGCTTCCACCGAGCTTTGCCATGTGGCCGCATGCGCCGCTTCGCTGCGCCGGTGGCGGCGCAAATACCAGGCCAGCACAATGACCAGCGGCAGAAGGTAGAGCGCTGCAAACAGCAGGTCGGAGAGATTCATCAGTCTAAAATCGTGAACCGTGGAAACGGGCGCATTCTGTTACTGGGCATTCTGGTCAACATATATCCCCCGTGCCGTCCTGGGTAATCGGGAGAATAAGCAGGGACAGCGCTCAAGTCATAGCCGCCGGTCAGGTCAAGCAGGCATTTCACCCATTTTCATGATTATTCGCATGGTAAAACTGGTATTTTCATGATTATTCGCATGAAAAACTATTATTTTTACATAATAACATCTAACGAGCTGCGTACCACAAGCCATGCTTTCGATCGCCGCAATCCGATAGCAACCACATGAACCACTCGCAAATCCTTTCGGCGGGACGGCCGGCAGCGGACAGCGCGGCACGTGCACCTGAAAAACACAGCCGCGGCCTGACTGTGCCGCTGCTCGTATTGTTCGCGGCACTCGGCTGGCTGGCGACACGCGGCGGGTTCTATACGCCGGGCGACGACTTCGGGTATTACCTCGGGCTGGTGGGCGCGCTCATGATGCTCGTGCTGCTGCTCTACCCGCTGCGCAAGCACGTGTGTTTCCTGCAAAAACTCGGGGCAATCCGCCACTGGTTCCGGCTGCACATGTTCTTCGGTATCGCCGGCCCGCTGCTGATCCTGTTCCATTCGACCTTCACCATCGGCTCGCTCAACGCCGGGGTCGCGATGGGCTGCATGCTGCTCGTGGCCGGCAGCGGCGTAATCGGGCGGTTCATGTATACGCGCATCCATCACGGCCTGTACGGCCGGCGCGCGACGGTCCAGGAGATTCAGAACCAGCTTGGCATCTGCGAGGGCGAGATGCGCTCCAAGTTCCACTTCGCGCCGCACGTGGAAGGGCGGCTCAAGGCCTTCGGCGAACTCGCGCATCGGCATCCCGAGGGCTTCCTGGCCGGCGTCTGGCAATTCCTGACACTGGCCCTGCGCGCCCGCCATATCCGCGCCCGTTGCATGCGCGACCTGAAGAAGAATCTCGGCGCTCATGCCGTGCAGCGTGGTTGGACGCGTGACAAGCTGCGTCGGCGCCTCGCGGCGGCGAGCGAGATGATCACGACCTATCTCGTGGCGGTGCGCCACACCGCTCAGCTCGGCGTGTACGAAAGATTGTTCTCGCTCTGGCACATCCTGCATGTGCCGTTCGTGTTCATGCTGGTGTTAAGCGGGGTGGTGCATGTCATCGCCGTGCACATGTATTGAGTGCGCCGCCGGTGCGGAGCATACGAAGCGCATTCATCTGGCTGGCGGTTCTGGCCGCTGTGTGGCATTCGGGGGCATTTGCCGACACGGTCGAGAACGTGATCATGCCGGGCAAGGTGATTGAAGGCCACGCCGATCTCGAGAGCAACTGCCAGAAGTGCCACATGCGCTTCAAGAAGAGCGCGCAGAGCGGATTGTGTCTCGACTGCCACAAAGAGGTGGCCAAGGACGCGATCCAGAAGCAGGGTTACCACGGACGCATCACGGAGAAGGAATGCCGCATCTGCCACACCGAGCACAAGGGGCGTAACGTGAACATCGCGCCGCTCGACAAGAAGGCCTTCGACCACAAGCTCACCGATTTCGCGCTCCAGGGCGGGCATGCCGTGGCCAAGGTGCAATGCCGCGACTGCCATGCCCAGGGCAAGAAGTTCCGCGACGCGCCGTCCGGCTGCGTCGCCTGTCACCGCAAGGACGACAAGCACAAGGGCAAGCTGGGCGACGCCTGTGCCGACTGCCATACCGACAAGAACTGGAAAGACACGCGTTTCGACCACAGCAAGACGCATTTCCCGCTCGCCGGCAAGCACGTGGATGTAGCGTGCAAGGACTGCCACAGCGATCCGGCGTTCAAGGGCGCATCGATGAAATGCGTCGCCTGCCACAAGAAGGACGATGACCGCAAAGGCCACAAGGGCCGGTTCGGCGACAAGTGCGAGACCTGCCACACCGACCGTGACTGGAAAGCGATCCGCTTCGACCACGACCGCGCCACCAAATATGCACTCAAGGGCAAACACCGCTTGACCAAGTGCACGGCCTGCCACACCGGTATTCTGTACAAGGAGAAATTCCAGACCGCGTGCGTGGCCTGCCACAGGAAGGATGACGAGAAAAAGGGGCACAAGGGCATGTTCGGCGACAAGTGCGAGAGCTGCCACGCCGAGAAAGACTGGAGTATCTCGTTTTTCGACCACGACAAACAGACGAAATACCCATTGCTCGGCAAGCACGCACAAACCAAATGCACGGCCTGCCACACCGGTTACCTGTACAAGGAAAAGACCAAGACCGACTGTTACAGCTGCCACCAGAAGGACGACGAACATAAGGGCCAGGAAGGCAAGCGCTGTGAAACCTGCCACAACGAGCGCGACTGGAAGAAAGCGCTGTTCGACCACGGCCTGTCCCGCTTTCCGCTACTCGGCAAACACACCAAGGCCGAGTGCAAGAAATGCCACCTGACCCCGGCCTACAAGGATGCGAAAAGCGAGTGCATCGCTTGCCACAAGAAGGAAGACAAGCACAGACTCCGGCTCGGCCCGGACTGCGGCCAGTGCCACAATGCGCGCGACTGGAAGACCTGGGGCTTCGATCACGATAAGCGCACGCACTTCAAGCTGGATGGCGGACACAAGGGAATCGACTGCCACGCCTGCCACCTTAAACCCGTGAAGGGAAAGGTGAGCCTGTCCGGCACCTGCGCCAGTTGTCACGATGATGACGATGTGCACAACGGCGGCTTCGGACGCGACTGCCAGCGTTGTCACGTCACCAGTTCATTCAAGAAACTTCGACCCGGCGTCGGCGGCATACCCCGCTGACGGCCAAACCCGCCGCCCCGAGAGGCCGTTTTCAACAAACAAGGAAGGTCAACATGAGACATCCCGCTGAACGGAAACACCGCGTGTCCGGCTTCACCGCCCACCACCTGGCCACCATCGCTTGCCTGGCGCTGGCTCTGTTCACGCTTGCCGCTGCGGCTGCGGAGCGCCGTGGTGGCACGGGCTTCGACCACCTGCGCACCGGCTTCCCGCTGACTGGCGCACACACGCGTGTGGAATGCGAATCCTGCCACGTGCGCGGCGTGTTCAAGGGCACGCCTACACAATGCGCGCTCTGCCACACCAAAGGCAGCCGCCTCGCCAACACCGCCAAACCCAGCAACCACATACAGACCACCGCAGCCTGCGAGACCTGCCACAAGAGCACTATCTCGTTCGCGGGCGCCAGGTTCAGCCATACCGGCGTCGCACCCCGTACCTGTGCGACCTGTCACAACGGCGCCAACCCTCAGGTGCTCGGCAAGCCCGGCAAACACATGCAGACCACGGCCTCGTGCGACAGCTGTCACCGCACCGCCGCCTGGCTACCGGCAAGCGCCGGCGCATTGCCGACCAACCACAGGCCGATACCGCCTGGCACCATCTGCAGCACCTGTCACGCGGGTGGTGGCGGCATGGGTGGTGGTGGCAGCTATCCCTTTACGCACCCGAACGTCGCGAGCGGCTGCGCCACCTGCCACAACGGCACCTACGCCATCGGTAAATCGGCAAGTCACGCCGTGACGGCGCAACCGTGCGAAACCTGCCACAAGAGCACAAGCCCGGGGGGCTTCAGAAACGCGACCTTCAGCCACAGCGGCGTGACGCCCGGCTCGTGCGCGACCTGCCACAACG
>CAYHES010000002.1:0-23444 GCA_964355495.1 uncultured Acidiferrobacterales bacterium | reverse complement strand
CGCCCGGCTCGTGCGCGACCTGCCACAACGGCAGCACGGCGACCGGCAAGTCCGGCACACACTTGGTCACCTCGCGTTCCTGCGACGCGTGCCACACGACCACCCCCCCCTGGACGACAGTGCGCTACACGCACACCAGCCCGAACTACAGCACACACAACAGCGGCGTTACCTGCCGTGGCTGCCACGCGGGCAACAACGAAGTGATCGCCTGGAAATTCGGCGCCTACTCCGGATCCTGCGCGGGTTGTCACGCCGGTGACTTCAAGGCCGGTGAGCACAAAAAGACGGCCACGCCGACCACCATCCTCTACACCGCAGCCGAGCTCAAGAACTGCGCCGGGAGTTGCCATGAGTACACCGACAACACCTTTACGGCCATCAAGAAGACGCGCAGCGGCGAACACCGTTCCACGAGTGGCGGATTCTAGAGGGTGAAACGATATGTCCTATCGCTGCTGCTGTCGGCGGGCGTACTGTCTTGTGCGCCCGCCGGCGCCCAGTTACTGGACGACATCGAGGTACGCAGCGACCAGGGGGTCGCTGAAATCCGCCTCCAGTTCTCGGTGCCGGTGCGTTACATCAAGCACTTTCCGGCCGAGCACGGCGAACTCATCAAGCTCTATCTCCAGATACTGAGCCTGGAGGGCGTGGAGGAGAGGGATCTGCAGGCATACAGGCGCACACCCTCGATTCCGCTCGTGCCGCCGTTCACGGTGGTGTATTCGACCGTGCGCACCTGTCTTGCCGTGCGCGACCCGCTGTGTCTCGACATCCAGTTCAACAAGCCGGTCCGGTTCCACGTCCGTCAGGGCGAGGATGGCCGCAGCATCCTGTTGCATGTGCTCCCGGATACCGACTCGCGCCAGCCGGCCAGGCCCAGCGGACGCTGATTCAGCTTTACTCAACGCAGAACTCCATCCTGATGTTCGTGCCGATTCTCGTTTTCCTGAGCGCGCTTGTCCCGGTATCGGCGACACTGGCCCAGACGGAAGCCGCCGCCGCGCCCGCATCGACGCCGGCAGCGACCGGCACGCGCCACTACGCGGTCACCCTGCTCAGTTCCTTCGAACCCATACCCGACGCCCTGCTGCCCACCGATTTCAAGGAACACCGCGTGTATCGCACCCAGTCAGTGGTCTTCGGCAAGACCATCTACTTCGCGCGACTCGGATTCTTCGCCACGCCGGCGGCGGCAACCACCATGCGCGATGGGCTGGTGGCGCGCTACCCCGGCGCCTTCATGACGGCAGTATTGGCGGAAGAATTCAAGGCCGCGTCCCCCACGCAGACCAGGGCCGAGAAGCCGGCCGCCCGGCCGGCGACACAACCTGCACCGCCCCGCAAAGAGCTCTATGTCGTCACGCTTGCGGCGTCCAAGACGCGGGCCCCGACGCCGGCCGGGCCACTGCCTGCCGAACTCAAGAGCAAGCGGATTTATCTGCGCGACACGGTGCGCAACGGCACCACGCTGCACAGCCTGCAACTTGGTTTCTTCGCCAGCGCCGCCGAGGCGGAAACGGCCAGGAAGCTGTTGCTCGCCGTCTACCCGCAAGCCGGCGTTCGCCAGGTCTCCGCGCGGGAGCGCGACGAATCCGCCCGCACTGTACTGGCCATACCGGGCGTCACGGCGGCCGGAACGTCCACACCGCAAAAGGCGGCCCTGCCCGTGGCCGCCGTGAGCGGCGGCGTGGACAAACAGGCCGGCGACCTCGTGGAACGAAGTCGCGCGGCGCTGACGCGCGGCGACAACGCCTCCGCCATCCAGCTTCTCACCAAAATTCTGCAGCTGCCGCCCAATCGCCATTCACAGGAAGCACAGGAACTGATCGGTCTTGCGCATGAGCGCCATGGCGAACCTGCCCGGGCGAAGAAGGAATATGCGTTGTACCTGCGTCTGTATCCGGAGGGGGAAGGCACGGAACGCGTGCGCCAGCGTCTCGCCAACATTGAGACGGCTCCGGCGACCAAGACGCTCGCGACGGCCAGGAAAAAGGAGGTCAGCGTCAGCACCGCCTATGGCAGTCTTTCGCAGTACTACTACCGCGGCAACTCGCGCGTGGAATCTACCGAAACACCGACGGTTGGCCCGCCACTCCCCCAGCCGACGCTCACCGCGCTCGACCAGTCGGCGCTCATCAGCAATCTCGATATCACCGGACGCTTTCGTGGCGGCGATTTCGACAACCGCGTGGTGGTGCGCGACAGCTACACCCTGAACTTTCTCCCGGACACCGAGAACGTCAATCGGTTGTATTCAGCCTATGCGGAGGTGCGCAACAAGCTGCACGACTACTCGGGCCGCCTCGGCCGGCAACCGGGCAACAGCGGCGGCGTGCTCGGGCGCTTCGACGGAATTTCGCTGGGCTACGGCGTTCTGCCCAAATGGCGCATCAACGTCGTGGCCGGTAAGCCGAACGAATACAACCCGATCAACTCCGACAAGCAGTTCTGGGGAACCAGCCTGGATGCCGGCACCTTCGCGGAACACTGGAACGGCAGCGCCTATTACATCAACCAGACCGTGGACGAAATCATCGACCGTCAGGCAGTGGGCATGGAGCTGCGCTACTTCGACCCGCGCCGTTCACTCCTGTCCCTGGTGGATTACGATGTGTCCTATGGCGTGCTCAACATCGCCCTGCTGCAGGGCACGCAACAGATCGGCAGCAAGACGTACCTGAATCTGCTCATCGACCACCGTAAGGCGCCGATTCTGACAACCTCGAACGCGGTCATGGGCGAGCCCGACACCTCGGTCAGTTCGCTCCTTCAGCAGGGCATGACGGAAGAGCAGTTGCGCGCGCAGGCCGATGCACGCACGCCGACCTCCGACCTGATCATGATCGGCGCCACGCACAATTTCAGCCCCACGTGGCAGCTCGGCGGCGACATCAAGCGCTACAATATCTCCGGCACGCCGGCGAGCGGTGTCCCTCCGGCCACACCGGTACTGGCCTCCCAAGGCACCGGCGATGTGTATGTCTACACCCTCCAGGGCATCGCCACCGGCCTGCTGACCAAGCGCGACGTCTCGGTGCTGAGCTACAGCTACATCACCGGCCAGGACTATGACGGCGAATCCATCGCCTTCAACAATCGCACCCTCATTCAGGACAAATGGACATTCGACCTGTCGCTGGTCTACTACCAGCAGAAAAAGAACACGGGGGAAGACCTAACCCGCCGCACGCCGATTGTGCGCATCGGCTATCGCTGGCGGGACAAGATCACTTTCGAACTGGAGGCGGGAATGGAGAAGGGCCAGACCACGAGCAGCACCCAGACGGAGGACTCGACCCGCAACTTCTACTCGCTCGGATATCGCTGGGATTTCTAGCCTCGGCGCGCCTTGGCCGCTCTCCCGAGCGTTGCGCTACTTGAATTGCGGAAACCCACTGTACAAAAACCAGCGCCCGGCTTCGTCGGAGTACTTCCATTCCTCTTCCATCGTCAGGCTGCGTTCGGCCATGCGCGAGGTGTGCACGTAACGGATGCGCGCCACGCGCTTGATGCTCTTGCCATCCTGTTCCACCAGCGGAGCGGCCGGTTCGTAGGCCGTGATCTTGACATCCTTGAGTGCGGCGGCATCGGGCAGGGGCGCTTCCTGCGCGGCCTTGGTGGCCGTGTACGCCACCGCGAAGTCCGACCACGTCAACGCCTTCGCATAGCCGCGCGTAAGGTTATCGAGCTGTTCCATGCGCGACTTCGACTCCAGGGCAGCGCAGCCGGCCAGCACAACCAGTCCGAGCAAGAGAAACCGGTGGCGCATGGCGATGCTCATTTGGAAAGTGAGTCGGGACACTGGCAACCCGCGCGGCGTCAGCGACGCTGCTGCGCGCGCGCGCTGGCGATGGCCTGCATGAGCTGCTCGCGGCCCGGGTCCTCCGCCGGCAACAGCTTGAGCAGACGCTCCCACAGGCCCAGCGCCTTGCGGAAATCGCCCTGCTGGTAGGCCGTGTAGCCGAGGAACCAGAGCGCATCCGGATGCGCCGGCTCAAGCTTATTGAGATGGTTATACAGCGTCGCCACCAGGCCCGTGGTGGCGACGGGGTTCTCGTTGAACACCAGCCAGGCGTAATCGGACAGAACCGCGACGTTGTCCGGCGCCAACTCGTAAGCCTTGGCGTAGGCGGCCAGCGCCTTGTCCTTGCGTTCCATCACCACATACGACCGTCCGAGCCGCGCCCAGCCTTCCGGGTCGTTCGGCTGCGCGGCGAGGCGCGTTTCGAGCTTGGCGACCATCTCGAACACCATGGGCGGCACGCGCGTGCTGTCCGCGCCGCTGCCCGCCGCCAGCAGGAATCCCTGCACATTACCGGCATTCCGCCAGGCGTATAACCCGCCACCGATCAACAGCAGTGTCGCGGCCAGCGCCGTCGTCACCACCCGTGCGGTGCGTGGCGGCAACGTCGCTGCGGCACCGGCTGCGGACGGCACCAAGCCCTCCAAGCGCTTCAGGGCAGCGGCGAGTTCCGCGGACAGGCGCAACTCCTCATCCTGCGCCACCGCGCTGTCGATGCCGCGATCGGCGCGCTCGGCATCCAGTTCGTTGAGCTGCGCCACCAGACGATCGCGTAACGGTTCAAGATCGGCACGTTCGCTAATCGCGGAAACATCAGCAGCGCTGCGCAGCGGCCGGGACAGCCACCAGAGGGTGGCAACCAGCAACAGGGCGGCGAGAGTGAACAAGGCGATCATGGGCGGTTAATCCTGTTGGCGGCGCGCGGCGCGCACGCGCGCCTGGTCTTGCTTGCTCAGCGCCTTGGCGGGCGGCGGCGGGGACAAATGGCTGCGTTGGCGCAGGAAGAACCAGCCGAGCAGCGCGAGCGTGATGAGCAGCAACGGCGGCGCGATCCAGAGCAGCAGCCCGGCGCGCTCGGTCGGCGGTTTCATGAGCACGTAGTCGCCGTAGCGCGCCACGAAATAATCCACGATCTCATCGCGCGACTTGCCGGCCACCAGCTGCTCACGGATGATCTGGCGCATGTCCTGGGCGAGGTCGGAATTCGACTCCGCTACCGGCTGGTTCTGGCAGACCGCGCAACGCAGATCCTTGGCGATCTCCAGCACCGCCCGGTCGAGCGGATCTTCCTGCACCGGCTCGGCCCACGCCGGCAGCGTGCAGCTTAAAAGCATGCCGCCGATGCACACAGCCAAACGCAGCCAGGTTTTGTTCGCGGTTCTCATATGTGTTGATCTGTGTTCATCCGTGGCCAATGCCTGACTGCCTCAGCTTGCTGCTACGGTCGCCGCCAGCGCGTCACGCGCGGTGCGCCGCCGGCTGCTGAGCGTAACGCCAAGCCCGAAGAGCGCGATCAGGCCGCCGCCCCAGATCCACTGTATCAGCGGGTTCAGGTACACGTGCACGCCCCACTTTGTCTGGTTGCCCTCGCCCACCGGTTCGGCGATCACCACATAGACATCGCGCCACAGCGTGGAGTGGATGCCGGATTCGGTCGTGGGCATTTCCTGCACCGGGTAGCGACGCCGTTCCGGCAGCACCACGATATTCCGGTCGAGCAGCGTGAACTGGCCCTGCAGGGTGAAATAATTTTCGCGCTGGAACGAGCGCACGCCATCGAAACGCAGGCGCTCGCTGCCCACCTCCACCACCTCGCCGGGCGACATGATCACCGACTTCTCCAGACGAAACAGTCCGGAACCGGTCAGGCCGATGGCAATCGCGATAATGCCGAGATGCACGATCATGCCGCCATAGTGGCGGCGATTGCCGAGCACGGTGCGCACCAGGGCACGCGGCAACGGCTCGCCCGGATGCTGCACGCGGCGCTGGCGCACGGCGCGCGCGTAGTCGGTGACGATGGTGCCGGTCACGAACGCGATCAGCGCCGCGGCCACCGGCCCGGTCCAGTGCAGCGGCCAGGCGGTGACCAGCATCACGATGCCGGCCGCCAGGCCGAGCGCCGCGGGCACCAGCAGGCGGCTTTTGAGCCGCTCGGGGTTGGCCTTGCGCCAGGGCACGAGCGGCGCCACCGCCATGAGCAGCAGAGCGACCAGAAAAATCGGCACCATCACCGCATTGAAGTACGGCGCGCCGACCGTGATCTTGGCGCCACTCAAGGCGTCGAGCGCGAGCGGATAGAGCGTGGCAATCAGCACGCAGACGGTCGCCAGCGTGAACACCACGTTGTTCCACACGAACAGCGATTCGCGCGACAGCATCGAGGTCATGCCTTCCTCCGCCTCCTGGAAGCGGCCACGTGCCAGGAAAATGCCGAACGACACGGTCAGCACGATCGCCATGAACGCGAGAATATAGGCGCCGCGTCCCGGATCCACGGCGAAGGCGTGCACCGAGGACAGGACGCCGGAGCGCACCAGGAAGGTGCCGAGCAGCGACAGCGAAAATGCCGTGATCACCAGGAAGATGTTCCAGGTATGCAACATGCGGCGGCGCTCCTGCACCGTGATCGAGTGCACCAGCGCGGTGGCCATGAGCCAGGGCATGAACGAGGCGTTTTCCACCGGATCCCAGGCCCAGTAACCGCCCCAGCCGAGTTCGTAGTACGCCCACCAACCGCCGAGCATGATGCCGGCCGTGAGAAAGCCCCAGGCGATCAGCGCCCAGCGCCGGATATGCGCAATCCAGTATTCGCTTTTCCAGCGCGTGATCAGCGCCGCCAGCGCAAAGGCGAACGGCACCGAGAGACCGACGTAGCCGAGATACAGCATGGGCGGATGGAACACCATGCCCGGATCCTGCAGCAGCGGGTTGAGATCGCGCCCGTCGGGCGGCACGGGAAACAGGCGCAGGAACGGGTTGGACAGGAACAGGATCAATCCGAAGAACCCGACCATGAGCCAGCCCTGCACCGCCAGGATCATCGGCAGGCGATCGGGGTAATGTTTGCGCCCGTGGAGGGCTACCAGCAGGGTGTAGAGCGTGAGTACCCACACCCACAGATACAAGGAGCCCTCATGTCCGCCCCACAGTGCCGACACCTTGTAGAACAGCGGCAACTTGCTGTTGGAGTTGGTGGCAACGTACTGGACCGAGAAGTTGTCGGAGACGAAGGCGTGGATCATGGCCAAGCCGCCGAGGGTGGTGAGCACAAACACCGCGATCGAAGCCTGGACGCCGATACGCGCCATCTCCGGCCGGCGGAACAGCCGCTCCGCGGCTGGGGCAAGAGCCTGGACCAGAGCCACGGCCAGCGCCAGATAGGCGGCGAAGTGGCCGAGTTCGACGAGATGAAAACCAAAACCGCTCAAAAACATATCTCTCCTTGAGGTCCGTCGCGGACAAAACCTGCCTGTCGGGCATGCCCGTTGGCCGGATGCGGCGGGGATTCCGCGCAGAAATTCGCCCTGCGCGCCTGGAATTGAAGCCGCTGAATCCTATCGTAACGGCGCAAGACGCACCACCGATTTCGGCTGCTGGATGCAACCAATCATCGATAAAAGTTGTGCACAATTTCTGTGGATAAAGTTGTGTGCAACCATGATCAGCAATTTTCCAATAGGCTCAGCAAAAGCATCTATGACAATTTGAATATTTTTTATACAGATCGATTTCTCATTAAAGAACAATAACCTGCACTTATTCTGCCGGAGCTGCCATGAAGGCCGATCCGCTGAATCGTGTGCAAGGCCGTGATTTTTCTGGCTGTGCACAAGCCCTACTTCCGGATGATGCGGATTTTCCCTGAAATCAGGCATTTTGATTCGCGCCGATTACTCGATTGACCCGCTTGCGGCGCGCTTGGATAATCCCCGGCCACTCCAGATGACCGCCCAGAATCCAATTCCACTTGCACCCGGCCTGGCCCGTCGCCTCACCGCCATGCTTTACGATGGCCTGTTGCTGGCCGCCCTGTGGTTTGCCGCGGCGGCGCTCCTGCTGGCCGTGAGTGGTGGACACTTGTCCGATCCGGACCGCCCAGGGTGGCTGCTGTACGCCCTCCGTATCAGCCTCGTCCTGGTCACGTTTCTGTTTTTTGCTGGATTCTGGACACATGGCGGCCAGACGCTCGGCATGCGCGCCTGGCGCTTGAAACTCGTCAGCACCAGCGGCGGTCCGGTGAACTGGAAACAAGCCCTGTGGCGCTTTGCGGCGGCCATCCCGTCGGTCGGCGCATTCGGTCTCGGCCTCTTCTGGCTACTGTTCGATCGGGAACGCCGCGCCCTACACGACCGCCTGTCCGGCACGCGCCTTGTCTTGCTGGCGAAAAATCCCTGAGTATTATTATTTGAGCGCGCCGATTAAAAGATAAGGCATGGATAAACAAAACAACTATCCGTGTTCATCACTCGATCATCTGCGTTCATCTGTGGCCAAGATATTAAAATAGCTCAGCGCACGCGCCGCAGCATCACGAGCGCCAAACCGAAGAATAGCAGCGTCGGCAGCAGCGCGCCGATCACCGCCGGGATACCGTACAGCAGCCCGAAATAACCAAAGCCACGGCTCACCACAAAGAACGCCAATCCCAGCAGAATGCCGGTAAACAGGCGCGCACCAATACCGCCGCTGCGTTGTGAGCTAAAGACGAACGGGATGGCGAGCACCATCATCACCACGGTGGCGAAGGGTGCCGTCAACTTCTGCCAAAAGGCCAGCGCATAGGGGCCGGTGTTCTGCTTGTTCTGTTCAAGGTGGCTGATGTAGCGGTGCAGATGCAGCACGGACAGCGCCTCGGGCCGCACCGTGAATATAGACAGCAAATCGGGCGTGAGCGCGGAACCCCACTCCAGCTCCCGCAGGCGACGAGTCTGCACCCGGTTGTCGACCAGCCAGCTCTCCTTCACCTCGTTCAGCCGCCAATGTTTGTCTTCGAAACGGCCGCTCTTTGCGTTTGTCTGGAGACGCAGACGATCGTTTTCATCGAACTGGTAGATATCCACTTTCAGCAGGGTCAAGTCCGGAAGTACCTCGCCGACGTGCACGTAGGCCGGACCATCGCGCAGCCACAATCCGAAATCATTCTGCTGCTTGATGCGAATCTTGAGCGCCGTCGTGCGCCCTTCCTCGGCGATGCGTTCGGTTTCCGGCACCAGGAACTCGCCAATCAGCACGGCGATCACCGCCAGCACCAGTCCGACCTTCATGGCCGCACCCACGATGCGCAACACCGACACGCCCGCGGCGCGTATCGCCACCAGCTCGGCATCCGCCGCCAGCGCCGACAGGCCGAGGGTGGTGCCGAGCAGCGCCGCCATCGGGAAAACTTCAAACGCCTGGCGCGGCAAGGACAGCAGCACGTAGCGTATGGCGTCGGACAACTGATAGTTCTGTTTGCCGATATCCCCCAGCGCTTCCACAAACAGCATGAATGAGAACAGTGCCAGCAGCACACCCAGCACCAGCAGCGTACTCGTCAGGATGCTGGTGGCCAGATAGCGGTCGAGAATCTTCATGCCGCGCGCCTCCAGAGCAGCGCCGGCACCGGCAGCAATGGCAGGTTGTTGGCGCGTCGCCAGAATAGATAGACACCGAGCACCAGGAACATGCCGTGTACCCACCACAGCCCCAGCTCCGCGGGCACGCGCCCGCGCTTGAGCATGGCATCCGCCACGCCGAGCAGGTTGCTGTACAGGAAATAGGCGATGGTCGCCACGAACAGGCTGGCGTAACGGCCGCGGCGCGGCTGGGTATAGGCAAACACCAGTGCGAACACCGTGAGCAGCAACAGCGCCACCGGCTTGGACAACCGCCAGTGCAGCTCGGCGTTAGCGCCGGGGCTCGGGTCGGCGAGCAATTGCCGGGTGGGCATGGCGTGGTATGACGTATGGCGCAATACCAGCGCCGGCAGTTCGACGCGAATGGCATAACGCTCGAAGACGATCATCCGGTAGTCGCCCTGGCCCGGGGAACCGTCGTAACGCACGCCGTGGTCGAGCACCAGAAACCGGTCGCCGCTCGCCGCGTCCGTCACTTCCCGGCCGGCCTTCGCCACCACCACGCCTTGGCGATCGAGGCGTCGCGTGGCAACGAACACCTTCTGCATCTCTCCACCCGGGCCGATGTTCTCGACGTAATACACACCGCCCTCCCGTGCCTTGTCGCGGCCCAGGATTTCGTTGAACACGCCGGGGGTGATCGCCGCCGCTTCGTAACGGCTGCTGTCGTCCTGCTTGATCTGCGCCACCAGCCGCGTGGCGACCGGTGCGAGGTAAAACGCCAGCAATGTGACGACCACGGCGAAACCGGCCGCGATCAGCAGCACCGGCCGCAGCAACTGCGTCAGGCCCACGCCACAGGCGGCGAGCACGGTCATTTCGTTGTCCTGATACCAGCGCCCGAGGGTGATGAGCAGCCCGATGTAAAACGCCAGCGGCAACATGAGGCTCAGAATCTCGACGGTCTGCAGACCGAGCATGGTAAAGATGAACTTGACGGGGAAACTGCCGGCCGCGGCCTTGGCGAGAATCTTGACCATGCTCACCACCATGAACAGCGCGACGAAAATGAACGCCACCGCCAGGGTGGTGGTGGTGAGCTCGCGTAACAGCGCCCGGTTAATGATCTGCATGTCGGAAAAATTGCTCCTGCGTTTCCGGCAACCGCTCCCGGCGTTGCGCTACCTCCCGCATCCATGCAGTCGTCCGCACTTCCGCCATCCATGGCGGTCGCGCGCGCGCTTCCTCGGCAACGGCTCCCGGCGTTGCGCTGTCTCCTCCATCCCTGGAGTCGTGTCCCGCGCGGGGAGAGAAACGTTGCCAAAAACGACCGGAACAGGCGATCATTGCGAATAGCGGCTGGATCAACAAGAATCCTGTCTGACGCTGCACTCTGACTGCCGGTTTTTCCAAGGAAATTCGCCGGTCGCGTGTAAAGGTTCGGTCGCACTATAACACAGACATCTCCGGGAAATCCGGCCAGAACGACAGGAGCGAACATGGAATACACGGTCAAAAGCGGCGACCCCGAGAAACAGCGCAGTGCCTGCGTGGTGGTCGGGGTCTACGAGGGCCGCAAACTCTCGCCCGGCGCGCGTCGCCTGGACGAGGCCGCGCAAGGTGGTCTCAGCGCGATCCTGCGGCGCGGCGACCTCGAGGGCAAGACCGGCCAGACCCTGCTGCTGCACAACCCGGCCGGCCTGCTGTGCGAACGCCTGCTGCTCGTCGGCTGCGGCAAGGAAAAGGATTTCCACGAGGGCCGCTATCGCGAGACCTTCACAAAAATGGCCAAGACGCTCGCCGCCACCGGCGCCACCGAAGCCGTGGTCTATCTCACCGAACTCGAGGTGAAGGGCCGCGACATCGCCTGGAAGCTGCGTCATGCGGTCGAGTCGGTGGAAATGGCGCTCTACAAGTTCGATCGCCTGAAAAGCCACAAGACCGAAAAGAAACGCCCGCTGCGCAAGCTGATTCTCACGGTCGGCAAGCGCAGTGAACTCGCCGCCGGCGAGACCGCCGTGCGGCAGGGCCTCGCCATCAGCGCCGGCATGCACCTGGCGCGCGACCTCGGCAACCTGCCAGGCAATATCTGCACCCCGAGCTACCTCGCCGATCAGGCGCGCGAACTCGAACACCAGTACGGCGTGAAGACCACGGTGCTGGAGCGCGAGGACATGGAGAAACTCGGCATGGGCGCGCTGCTGTCGGTGGCGCGCGGCAGCCGCCAGCCGCCCAAGCTCATTACCATCGAATACAAAGGCGGCAAGGACGACGAACCGCCGGTGGCGCTAGTCGGCAAGGGCCTGACCTTCGACGCCGGCGGCATTTCCATCAAACCGGCGGCCGCCATGGACGAAATGAAATACGACATGTGCGGCGGCGCCACGGTGCTCGCTGTCATCAAGGCGTGCGCCGAACTGAAGCTGCCGATCAATGTGGTCGGCGTGATTCCGTCGAGCGAGAACCTGCCGGACGGTGATGCCAACAAGCCGGGTGACATCGTCACCTCCATGTCCGGCCAGACTATCGAAATCCTCAACACCGATGCCGAGGGCCGCCTGATCCTGTGCGACGCGCTCACCTACACGGAGCGCTTCCACCCGGTCGCGGTGGTGGACATCGCCACGCTCACCGGCGCCTGCGTGATCGCGCTCGGCGCGCACGCCAGCGGCCTGCTGGCCAACAACGACCAGTTGGCGCGCGACCTGCTCAATGCCGGCAAGTACGCGCACGACCGCGCCTGGCAGTTGCCGCTGTGGGAGGATTACCAGAAACAGCTCGACAGCAACTTCGCCGACATGGCGAATATCGGTGGGCGCGAGGGCGGCACCATCACCGCTGCCTGCTTCCTCGCGCGCTACACCAAGAAGTTCAAATGGGCGCACCTCGACATCGCCGGCACCGCCTGGCTCGGCGGCAAGCAAAAAGGCGGGACCGGAAGGCCGGTGCCGTTGCTCACCACCTGGCTGATCCAACGCGTTGAGGCCGGTGCGGCGAAATGACCAAGGTGGATTTCTATCTGCTGGGCGCCGGCGCCGACAGCCGCGAGCGCATCGCCTGCCGGCTCGCGGAGAAGGCCTGGCGCCTCGGCAACCGGGTCTACCTGCTCGCGCCGGACAAACCGGCGGCGCTCGAACTGGACGAGCTGCTCTGGACCTTCAGCCAAGGCAGCTTCGTGCCACATGCGGTGTGCGCGAATGACGACGACGCGGATGCCCACCCGGTGCTGATCGGCCACGCCGAGCCGCCGGCCGCGCTGCACGATGTGCTCATCAGCCTTGCACCCGAAGTGCCCGCGTGGTTCAGCCGCTTTACGCGCATCGCCGAGCTGGTCGGTGCCGCCGAGGACGACAAGGTACGGGGGCGCGAGCGCTTCCGCTATTACCGCGAGCGCGGTTACCCGCTTGAGACCCATAAACTCGAAAAGGCAGTGCTGAGTGATTAGTAATTAGTGATAAGTATATGACGGCGCGCAGCGCCGACCTTAACTAATCACTTAGAACTTAAAACTCATAACTGATTTGATAAACACATGAGCCCGACCCGCAAGCCCAAGCCACCGGACAAGGGTGCCCCGCCCGGCCACAAACCGTCGCGCAAGGTCGCCCTCGATGAGGTCATGCGTTCGTTGCAGGACCTGGTGAGCAATGAGCTGGCGACGCCACCCGGCGAAGCGCAGGCAACCGCGGCCAACACAAAGAAGGCGGCTCCGGCGGGAAAGCCGCCGGCCACGCGCTCTGCGTTTTCTGCGGATGTGTTGCCGACCGTTCCCCCGGTTGCTGCCGGGCAAACCGCTGAACCAGAACCCAACGCGCCCGACCGCGTATTCCCGACGCCGTCACCCTCCGCCATCCCTGACGTCGTCGATGAGCTACCGGACCTCGGTGCCGAACCCCTGACCACGCTGGCAGAAACGCCACCGACCACAGGCAGCGAAGTGCCGCTGGGAGGATTACAGCAGGAACTGCCGTATCTTGAGGCTGCTCCCCCGGCAACAACCGTCAACCTGCCCGCGCCGGCTCCCGAGGCGGCGGAAGCAGAGCCCTCATCGTTCCTGCCGGAAATGCTGCCTATCGATGAACCCAATACCGACATCGTTGCGGGCAACAACATCGAGGCTTTTGCGGTCGAAGAAATAAACCTGGACGATTTCCCGGTTCTGGAAGAGGTGGTGGAACTGTCTGAGGAAGTCGATACCGACGGCGCCGCCCAAAGGACGGGGGCGCCACGGGTGGCAACGCTTCCGCCCGCCGATGCCGCGCACCGCCTTGCTATTCAGGTCGCGGCGCGTCTCAACGTCGAATTGCGCAAATCCGGCCAGGGCGGCCTCAGCAGCGACATCATCACCCGGCTCGCCCGGCTGCTCCAGGAAGCGCTGGCGAAGGGCGCGCCAAACATGGAAAATACCCCACAAGACAAGCATTGATTTCCGGCCGGATGCGGACGGGCCCCACGCCCCATCGCCGATCACCTCATAACCGATAATCCCATGGCATCACCAACCGACCGTCCCGCGACGCTGGACAAGGCCTACGAGCCGCACGCGATCGAAAAGCGTCTGTACGAAACCTGGGAGCAGGCCGGCGCCTTCCGCCCGTCCGGACAGGGTCCGGGTTACTGCATCATGATCCCGCCGCCGAATGTCACCGGCAGCCTGCACATGGGCCATGCGTTCAACAATACGATCATGGACGCGCTCACTCGCTGGCATCGCATGCGCGGCGACAACACCCTGTGGCAACCGGGCACCGATCACGCCGGCATCGCGACCCAGATGGTGGTCGAGCGCCAGCTCAACGCCGAAGGCAAGACCCGCCACGATCTCGGACGCGACAAATTCATTGAACGCGTGTGGACGTGGAAGGCCGAGTCCGGCGGCAACATCACGCGTCAGTTGCGGCGCATGGGTGCCTCGCTCGACTGGTCGCGCGAACGCTTCACCATGGACCCGGCGATGTCCGAAGCCGTGACGGAAGTTTTTGTCCGGCTGTTCGATGAAGGCCTGATCTATCGCGGCAAGCGCCTCGTCAACTGGGATCCGGTGCTGCACACCGCGGTCTCCGACCTTGAGGTTGTCTCCGAGGAGGAACAGGGGTCGATGTGGCATATCCGCTACCCGATAGTGAATGAGGATTTATTCACTACGAAAGAATTTCTCGTGGTCGCCACCACCCGGCCGGAAACCATGCTGGGCGACAGCGCCGTCGCCGTGCATCCGGAAGACAAGCGCTACAAACATTTAATCGGCAAGCAGGTGGAGCTGCCGCTCACCGGCCGCAGCATCCCGGTGATTGCCGATGACTACGTGGACAAGGAGTTCGGTTCCGGCTGCGTGAAAATCACACCGGCACACGATTTCAACGACTACGAGGTTGGCAAGCGCCACAACCTGCCGCAGATCAGCATTCTCACCATCGACGCGAAGATCGATCTGCCGGGCTCGGCCTATCACGGCCTCGATCGCTACGAAGCGCGCAAGAAAATAGTCGCCGATCTAGAAGCGAAGGAACTGCTCGCCGAAGTAAAGCCGCACAAGCTCATGGTGCCGCGCGGCGACCGCTCCGGTTCCGTGGTCGAACCGATGCTCACCGACCAGTGGTACGTGAAGGCCGGCCCGCTGGCCGAGGTCGCCACCAAAGTGGTCGAAGACGGCCGCATCAAGTTCATTCCCGAAAACTGGAACAAGACCTACTACGAGTGGATGCGCAACATCCAGGACTGGTGCATCTCGCGCCAGATCTGGTGGGGCCATCGCATCCCGGCGTGGTATGACGATCAAGGCAAGTACTACGTCGGCCGCAGCGAACCCGAAGTGCGCGCCAAACACAAACTGGCAGCGAACGTGGCGCTGAAACAGGACGAGGACGTGCTCGACACCTGGTTCTCGTCGGCGCTGTGGCCGTTCTCGACGCTGGGCTGGCCGAAGCAGACACCGGAGCTCAAGGCCTTTTATCCGACGAGCGTGCTGGTCACCGGCTTCGACATCATCTTCTTCTGGGTCGCGCGCATGGTGATGATGGGCATGAAGTTCATGAACGACGTGCCATTCAAGGAGGTCTATATCCACGGCCTGGTGCGCGACGCCCACGGCCAGAAGATGTCCAAGTCCAAGGGCAACGTGCTCGATCCGATCGATCTCATCGATGGCATCGATCTCGAAGCGCTGGTGAAGAAGCGCACCACCGGCCTGATGCAACCGCAGATGGCCAAGAAAATCGAACAGGCGACCCGCAAGGAATTCCCGGAAGGCATCCCGGCGTTCGGCACCGATGCCCTGCGCTTCACCTTCGCCTCGCAAGCCACGCAAGGGCGCGACATCAAATTCGACCTCAACCGTATCGAGGGCTACCGCAATTTCTGCAACAAGCTGTGGAACGCGGCGCGCTACGTGCTGATGAACACCGAGGGCCAGGACTGTGGCCAATTTTACAAAGATGGCGCCCAAGCGCCCTCGGCTCGCCCCCCTCTCCCTGCGGGAGAGGGGATGGGGGTGAGGGCCGAGGCTGAGGGTATGGGGGCCGGCCGCCCTCACCCTTTGCCCTCGGCAACCGCTCCCGGCGTTGCTCTACCTCCTGCATCCATGCAGTCGTCTCCCTGCGGGAGAGGGGAAGTAGGTGAAAATCCATATTCGGTCGAACTCAACGCCGCCGACCGCTGGATCGTGTCGCGCCTCAACGAGGTTGCCGCCGACGTGGATACGGCGTTCAAGGAATACCGCTTCGATCTCGCCGCGCAGGCGCTCTACGGCTTCACCTGGAACGAGTACTGCGACTGGTATCTGGAACTCTCCAAGGTGGTGCTCAACGATCCCAAGGCGAGCGCCGCCGCGCAGCGCGGTACGCGCCGCACCCTGGTGCAGGTATTGGAAACGCTGTTGCGCCTGCTGCACCCGATCACACCGTTCATCACCGAGGAAATCTGGCAGCGCGTCGCCGCCCTGGCGGGAAAAACCGGCGCGACCATCATGCGCGAACCTTATCCGCAGGCCGAGCCGGCGGCCATCGACCGCCAGGCGGTCGAGGAAATGCGCTGGGTCATGAGTGTGATCGCCGGCATACGCAATATTCGCGGCGAGATGGACATCGCGCCATCCAAGCTGTTGCCGGTGCTGTTGCAGGATGCCTCGGCGCAGGACCTGGCCTGCCTCGAACGCCACCGCGCCACCCTCGCCACCCTGGCGCGCACCGAGTCGATCACCTGCCTCAAGCCGGGCGACGTGGCACCCGAGTCGGCGACCGCGCTGGTCGGCAACATGCAGGTGCTGGTGCCACTCGGTTCGGCGATCGACAAGCAGGCCGAGCTCGATCGCCTGAACAAGGAAATGGAAAAAATCGAGAAGGACTTGCAGAAGGCCGTAACCAAACTGTCGAACAGCGACTTCGTGGCGCGTGCGCCGCAACAGGTGGTCGAACAGGAGAACGAACGGGTGCGACAGTTCAAGTCCGCGCTCGCCAGCCTGCGCGCCCAACACATCAAGGTCGCGGCGTTGCCGGGCTGAGCCGGCCGCCGCCGACTGCGCTCAGTGCGATTTCCGCACGCGCGTCGCGCGCAGCTCCTGCAGCAGATCTTCGAGCGGCGCCGGCCGCGCCAGCGCAAACCCCTGGCCGTAGTCCACGCCGAGCGTTTCCAGCGCCACGCGGATTGCATCGCTCTCCACATACTCGGCGATGGTTTCGATGCCCATGATGTGCGCCACCTGGTTGATCGAGCTGACCATGGCGAGATCGGTCTGGTCCTCGGCGATATTGCACACGAACGAGCCGTCGATCTTGAGATAATCCACTGGCATGTTCTTGAGGTAGGAGAACGAACTCATGCCGCTGCCAAAATCATCCAGCGCGAAGCGGCAACCGGCCTCCTTGATGCGCGTGATCAGCTGCACGGCGCTGCTCAAGTTGGTCACGGCCTCGGTTTCGGTAACCTCGAAACAAATCTGGCCGGGAGCCACGCCGCTGGTCTTGAGCTCCTCCAGGACGTATGCCAGAAACTCCGGATCGCAGAGCGACTGCCCGGAAAGGTTGATATTGAAGCATCCCAGGCGCCCGAGGGCCGTGGCCGGCAGGTTACGCAGGGTCGCGAGCGTGGCGCGCACCACCCAGCGATCGACGACCGGCATCAGGTGATAGCGTTCGGCGGCCGGCAGGAAGGCCGTGGGCATGACCACCTGGCCATCTTCATCCTTGAGGTGCAATAACACCTCGCAGTGCGATGGCTTGTTGCGGGCGCGCCCCAGCGGCCGGATCCACTGACCATACAGGACGAACTGGTTTTCGCTGACGGCCCGGCCGATGCGTTGCACCCAGTCGATCTCGCGCTCGCGGCGCGTGACCGTGAGATCGTTCGGGCGGAACAGGTGAATGCGATTGCGCCCCGCCTCTTTCGCCACCCGGCACGCGACATCCGCTATCCGAAAGACATCCTTGAGGTCGCCGCTGTCCGCCGCGACCCGCATCACACCGATGCTTACGCCGACGTCGACGGTCTTGTCCTCCCAGACGAAACGGAAATCCTTCATGACGCCGCTGATCTGCTCGCTGATTTCCTCGGCGCGTTCCAGCGTGCAACCGCGCAACAGAATCGCATACTCGTCGCCGCCCACGCGCGCCAGAATGTCTTCCTTGCGCAGGCGCTGGCGGAACATCAGGCTGATCTGCTTCAGCAACTCGTCACCGGCGACATGGCCGCAGGTGTCATTCACCACCTTGAACATGTCGAGATCCAGATAACAGAGCGCGTACTCGACGCCGCTGGCACGGGCATCGAGCAGCGCCGCCTGCAGATGGCGCTCGAACTCGCGGCGGTTGTACAGGCCGGTCAGTGGATCGTGCGAGGCGTGATAAGTCAGTTCTCGAGCCAGGGCACGGATCTCGGTGACATCGCGAAATACCAGAACCATGCCCGCCACGTCGCCTCGATCGTCATGGATTGGGGTTGCGGTCAACTCGATGCAGTACTGCGCGCTCTCTTGCACGGCAATGACAAAATCGACCGGTTCGGTGGTCGATTCCGTGCCGGAGAGAATTCTGCCCACGGCATCGATGCGTGTATCGCACACGCTTTCGCGCACGATGTTAAAAATGTCTCCCGGATGCTTGCCGTGCGCCTGGTCGTTGGTCCAACCGGTCAGCCGCACCGCCACCGGGTTGAGATATTCGATGCGGCCCTGAGCGTCGGCGCGAATCACGGCATCGCTCAGGGAGTGCAGCGTCACCTGGGCGCGCTCCTTTTCCTGACGCAAGGCCGCGTCGGCGCGGCGCGAGTGGCGCACAACCGTCACCGCCACCAATAGCGCAAGGCCCACGGTCACGGCGGCCAACAGTGCCACCAGCAGACGCGCCTCACGGTAATCGCGTGTCGCCTGTTTGACGGTCTGCTGTGTTTTCTGTTCCTGCAAATGATAGAGGGCACCGAGCTGTTCCAGTACCCGATCCTGGGCCGGGATCGCCTCCACCACGAGAAGACGCTGCGCTTCCAGTGCCCGTCCTGCCCAGATGAGGCTTACAACGCGTTCTTGAATCGGCACCGCGATCCCGGTCAACTCACCCTGGCGCTTCAGCAGCGCCTCTTCCTCCGCGGTGAGCGACAAGGCCAGCAGCGCCGCGCGCGCCTGGGCAAACTCGCTGGCTTTAGACAGGTAGGGCATCCACTGCTCGTCGCGGTCGAACGGATCGCGCAGGATCGTGAGCCGCTGCAGACCGACCGTGCGCTCACGCGCGGATGTGTGCATGCGGGTGGCCAGCGTCACCTTGGCGAGATGGTTGCCGACAATGCCTTCCAGCCGGCGTTGACTGGCTTCAAGCTGCACCAGCCCGACGGCCGTCAGGAACAGCATTAACGCCAGCACGGCGGCAAATCCCATTCCCAAGGCGTAGCCAGGGGCATTCCGGGCCGGAATAAGGCGTGGCATTTTTGCTGACATAGGCGTTTGGACGTAGCGGGCCCAACAAGACACGGTAACGAAATAAGCGTTACGTCGCGATCCCATCATCCCTAACCAACCCGCTTGGGGTGAGTTCACGACGCCTTATCCATCTGGCTTATTGCAAGAAATGTACCGCCGAACAGGGCGAGCAGGCGCAGAACAGCTATGGCGTCAACACGCTAATCCATTGATTCCTATGCCGGCAGTAACCGGGCAAGAACGGTTCTCGGACAGGTTACGAATGCACCAGGGCCGCACACACCCTTACTGTACGCGAATGGGCACCCGGTACTGCCGCTGCCGGTCACGGGTGAAGCAGCGGTCCGGATATGCCAGAATGCCGGCCAGCAACAGCAGCGATGGGGCGGATGGCATGACCAAAGGGCCGAGCAAAGACGACGCCGGGGATGGCGGAGACAGGCCGCGTCGGGAACAAACGGTCGAGGAAAAAATCCTGCGCATGCTGAAGCGCGTGTTGACCGACATCGCCAAAGACACCTCCACCCCGCCGGGCATGAAGCACCCGCTGTCCGAGAACACCATACAAAGCATCCGCGAGTGTCTCGGCCTCATCTCGGCGCGCGAGAAGGAACTGGCCGAGGAATCCGGCCGGCCAAGCCAGTCACGTCCGGAGTTTATCGACGAACCGAAGACGACGCAGGTCGTGACCCTGCACAGGACGCCTCCAGGGATGGAGGCGGTAGACCGCGTCGGGAACAAGCGGTCGAAAAAACCGGGCGGCGACAAGCCGCACTGAGCAACTGCCGGGTTTCTCGCGACGATACTCTCACCCGCGCTGTAATGACTCCAACCCGCCGCGCAACACAACCACCTCGAAACCGCGCTGACGCAGCAGAAAAGCAGCCACCTCGCTCTGCACGCCATTGCGGCAGTACAGCACATAGGGGCGAACCGGATCGAGTTGGGTCAGACGCGCACGCAGTTCGGTAATGGGAATATTCATGCTGCCTTTGATCGCACCCTGCTGAAACTCGGTCGCGCTGCGCACGTCCACCAGGCCCGCGCCCCGGCGCATGCGCTCCTGGGCCTGTTCCACGGTGACGTGGGTGATCAGCGGTTTCTTCAGCAACTCCTCGAAATCCGATCTCGCCAGGCGCATGACAATGCTGTCGCCCATGGCCACGATACTGGCATTGCGCGGGTCGCCGCTGAGCAGCGCCTCCTCGCCGAACACATCGCCGCGCTTGAGTTTGCTGACCAGCTTGACCTTGCCCTGCGTATCCTTGCGCGATACCGAGAGCTCACCCTCTTTGAGGATGTAATAGTAGTCGCCCGCCTCGCCCTGGCGGATCACCGCCTCGCCGGTCTTGACGATCATGGGCTCAAGCTTGAGCAGCAGCATGGCGACGCGCTCGCGCGCCAGGGTACCGAACGCCGGACTCGCCAGCATCTCCTCCAGCCACTCGCTGTCGCCGGCGAACGCGTTGCCGGCGTCGTGCACGCGCGTGATGGTGGTGGAGACCTCATCCAGCAGCACCGCGCGATCAAGCATTGCGTTGTCGATGCGGAAAATGCGCGCCGCGGTCGTAGCCGTGGCGGTGTAAGGCCGGGGACGACCTGGAGAAACCGGGAAAGCGGCGTCCGGCGTACCGGCCTGCAGGACGCGTGACATGCTGCTCGAACGCGAACGCATTTCCACGCCGCCTTCCAGGAGATAGATCGCATCGTTATCGGTGTCGCCCTCGGCACACACCGCCGCGCCTTTGGCAACATCCTCGACCACCACGCGCCTGGCCAGACGCGCAAGATGCTCGTCCGTCAGGGTGTGCAACGGGGTGAAGTTCTTGAGGATCTCGGCGGTCAACATGTGGTGCGGCATTCCGGATGCTGTTTAATTCCGGCTCAAAATCATGAGCAAAATTTACCCCCTCTCCCGCAAGGCGGGAGAGGGCTGGGGAGAGGGTGGGCGGCGCGCTTAATCCACTACAAAATCAGGATGCCCGCCAACCTCCCCTCTCCCTAACCCTCTCCCCGCAAGCGGGGAGCTGATCTTGTCCCATAAGTCTCGCTGGACACGGGAAACAAAAATGTTTATGGCTAAACTTTCTTTAAATATGATTGTGAAAGGTTAGATTTTATGATTGCTATGCCTATTTACGCCTGTTAGACCATTTTAAATTTCACTTTTTAAAGAAAATATTGTCAATTTCCCACGTTGAATTTATGTTTCCCCGTGTCCAGCAAAAGATGTGGGACAAGATCAGAGCGGGGAGAGGGGATACGTGTATTCGCGGATAGAAAGAGAATTGGAGGAAGAATTCCCCACACACCCCGTCTGATGCGATCAGACACTCAGGCGGCACCCTGGCGGCGCTTCGCCAGGCGCGCCGGCAACACATCCTTGAGGCGGCCACGCACATCGCGCAGCAGCTTCTCGGTAACCGGCCAGTCGATGCAGGCATCGGTCACCGACACGCCATATTTCAACTTGCTGAGATCCTGCGGTATCGGCTGGCTGCCGGCGTTGAGGTGGCTCTCCAGCATCAGCGCCACGATCGAACGATTGCCGTCCACGATCTGGGTTGTGCAGTTCTCGGCCACCAGCGGCTGCAAGGTGTAGTCCTTGTTGGAGTTGCCGTGGCTGCAATCCACGGCGATGTTGAGCGGCAGCTTGGCGGCCGTCAGTTCTTTCTCGGCCATGGCGATCGACACCGAATCGTAGTTCGCGCGCCCGCCGCCGCCCCGCAGCACCACGTGCCCATAGCGGTTGCCACGCGTGCGGAACACGGCGCTCTGGCCGCTCTGGTTGATACCGAGGAAATGATGCGGACGCGAGGCCGAGTGCAAGGCATTGATCGCGACCGCCAGGCTGCCGTCGGTGGCGTTCTTGAAGCCGACCGGCGTGGACAGGCCGCTCGCCATCTCGCGATGCGTCTGTGATTCGGTGGTGCGCGCGCCGATCGCCGTCCAGGTGATGAGATCGGAGAGATACTGCGGCGTGATCGGGTCGAGCGCCTCGGTGGCGGTCGGCAGGCCCAGCTCGGCGAGGTCACGCAACAGCTCGCGCGCCAGGTACAGGCCCTTCTCGATGTGGAAGGAATCATCCATGTCCGGATCATTGATCAGGCCCTTCCAGCCGACCGTGGTGCGCGGCTTCTCGAAATACACGCGCATGATAATGAGCAGCGTGTCGCTCACCTCGTCGGCCAGTTTTTTCAGGCGCGCGGCGTACTCGTGTGCCGCCTTGAGATCGTGGATCGAACACGGACCCACCACCACGAACAGCCGATGATCCTCATGGTTCAGGATGCGCCGTACCGCTTCACGCCCGGCGAGCACCGTCTTTTCGGCGCGCTCGGTGAGTGGCAGGGCGCGCTTCACCTCTTCCGGCGTGGGAAGAAGCTCCTGCGATAGCACGTTGACGTTGCTGACCTGTTTTTCCGACACTAGCGAAGCCCTACTTCGTTCGTCTTGCCATAAAAGACAACAATCCTAAAAACGGCTTTAGCCGCAGATGAACGCAGATGAAAGCAAATGAATCATGCCATTGATGCACCGAGGCCATTCACCCTTTTGGTGGGCCGGCGAATACAGGCAGCGCATTGAATAGCCATGTTCATCTGCGTTCATCTGCGGCTGACTGCTTATGTTAGATAATGGCTGCTAAATCGCTATTTTTCCACAAAACCCGGGCGCCCGCCCATTTCTTTCATCTGCGCCGGGTAAGTTTGAAGCACTGATGGATACGCGGGTTGCGCTCAAAGTCCTTGGGCAGCGTGGCGCGACTGATATCCTCGACCACAAACTCCGCCAGCCCCTCCCGGTCCAGGCGAAAACGCCGGAAATTGGTGGAAAAGATCAGCGTGCCGCCGGGACTGAGCAGGCGGCCGGCGGCCCGAATCAGGGCCGGGTGGTCGCGCTGGATGTCGAGCGTGTCCTGCATGCGCTTGGAGGTGGAAAAGGTCGGAGGATCAAGAAAAATCAGGTCGTAGCGACGCTCCCTCTCCTCCTCCAGCCAGACCAGTACATCGGCCTGAATGAGCTCATGTTGCGGGCCCTCGAAACCGTTCAACGCGAGGTTGCGCCGCGCCCAGTCGAGATAGGTGCGCGACATGTCCACGGTGGTGGTGGCGCGCGCGCCGGCCGCGGCATGCACGGTGGCGGCGCCGGTATAGCCGAACAGATTGAGAAAACGCTT
>CAYHES010000001.1:0-54222 GCA_964355495.1 uncultured Acidiferrobacterales bacterium | reverse complement strand
AAGTAAATTGGTATGCAGGACCCCTCCCTGCAGGCTGCGCGTAGGAGCGGCCTCCCGGCCGCGATTAATTACATTCGCGACCGGAGGTCGCTCCTACAAAAAGGGGTGGCACGTTCACCCCCTACCTGGTTTGTGACCCGGCAATCACCTGGCCCCTGTCCCCAAGTTCACGCCGCCTTCTTCGTCACCAGTGTCTTGACCTTCGGGCGCGCCTTCTTGCTCACTGTCCAGAGGTCGTACTGTGCCTGCAGGTTCACCCACAACTCAGGCTCGGTCGCAAATGCGGTGGCCAGACGCAACACCATGTCGGGCGTAACCGGCGTGCGGCCATTCACAATGGCCGAGACATGCTTGCGCGTTACGCCCAAGGCCTTGGCGGCCTCGGTGATGGTGATGCCCAGCGGAGCCAGGTACAGCTCGCGCAAAATCTCGCCCGGGTGCGCCGGGTTGTGCATCCTTGTGCGTTTGTCAGTGATAGTCGCCATAGTCCACCTCAAAGGCGTGCCCCTCCTCAAAGATGTATCTCTTAAGCAAGCTTCCCGATCTCCTCGCGCACGCGCTCGGCGGATTCCAGAAACTGCCGTTGCTCGTCACCCGCGAGTCCGAGCTGCACGACGCTTTCGATTCCGCGTCCGCCGACGATACAAGGGACGCCGATCGCCAACCCGTGCAGCCCATATTCGCCGTCCAGCACGCTGATAACGGGCAGTGTTTCCTTGCGATCACGAACAATGGCCTCCACCACGCGGGCGATGCCTGCGGCGGGGGCGATACACGCCGTGCTGGTCTTCTTCAGATTCAGGATTTCCGTGCCGGCCTGACGGGTCCGGCGGATCACCTCCTCCAGTTGCGCCGGGTCCAGAAGCTCGCCCACGGGCACACCGTTCACCCGCGCCTGACTCACCAACGGCACCATGCTGTCGCCATGACCGCCGATGACCATTGCGGTCACGGCGTCATCCTTGAATCCGGCGGCCTGGGCGAGAAAATGTGCCATGCGCGAGGAGTCCAGCACGCCCGAGAAACCGATCACCCGCTGACGCGGCAGCGCGCTGCGCCGCCAGACATGATAGGTGATGACATCCGCCGGATTGGTGACCACCAGCAACATGGCTTGGGGAGCATGCTCGCGAATCTGCGGGAGCACGGTCTCCATGATCCGGATATTCACCGCCTGCAGATCCAGACGCGTCATGCCGGGCCTGCGTGACGCGCCAGCGGTAATGATCACAATCTCAGAATCACGGAGGATGTCCGGCTGTTGCCCGCCAGAGACATACGTATGAAAGCCCTGCAGTGGGGCAGCCTGCTGGATATCGAGGACAACGCCCGCCGCCAGACCCGGGACGACCTCCAGCAATGCAAGCTCTTCACACAGCCCGCGCTGGGCGATGAGCCACGCGGCGGCTTCTCCCACGCGCCCCGAGCCGATGATGGCGATTTTGTTCATCTCGGATTGGATCTTGGTATCGGTAGATTCTGATGGGAACGGTAAATAGCGCGCAGTGTTTTATCCTTTCCCCTTCGGGAGAACCATCGCCGCAGGCGATTCAAAGTATTGCCACGCCATGTGGCATGGTCCTGCCCTACAAGTGCCGGCAACACGCCGGATCATGGTCACTCCTTCCCCCTCAGGGGGAAGGCGGGGATGGGGGTGGGTTCAAGGAAAAATGCCTCGTTGACACCATCCCCCTCCCAGCCCTTTGAAAGGGATAGAGCCGATCTGCCAGGCCACCTGCGCATCGCCGTGCGCAGGCTTGATTGTTCAACCATTCCGGTGCCACAAGATCTCGCCAAGCCCGGTAACAATATCGGTCTCCGGTGTCTTGCCCAGCAGGCGAACGAGCCGGGAGGTGTTGGCACTCAATAATGCGTGCGGCTGCGCACGAGTGGTCGCATTGAAATGCGCTGCGTTGACTGTGGCCTGGTTCGTGCCAAGCCTCAAGCGTTTAAGAATTCGTTGCAGACTGTTGGTTCTCCGGGGTCACGGAGAGACGCAATCCAAGACTATGCAGTAACGCCGTGAGCGTATGCAGCTTCGGGTTGCCATCTTCGCTTAACGTCTTGTAGAGGCTCTCGCGCCCGACACCGGCCTTGCGCGCGACCTCGGCAATCCCATGCACTTCCGCCACGGTGCGAAGCGCGAGGAGAAAACCTTCCTCGTCTTCCTCCTGCAGCGCAGCTTCAAGATAAGCCGCGGCGTCGCGAGGATCACGCAGCGCTTCGTTAAGCGTTTCGCTATAGGGTCTGGTTGCCATGGTCTGCACTCCGGTTAACGTCACGCCAGAACTCTTTTGCTCTGGCTATGTCTCTCGGCTGTGACCCTTTATCACCGCCACACAGGAGAACAACAATCTCCTGACCTTGCCTTGCGTAATAGACACGATAACCAGGGCCAAAGGCTATCCGCAGTTCGAATACCCCCTCTCCAACCGACTTCGTATCACCAAAATTCCCGCGCCGGATACGGTCAATGCGGGTCATGACCCGAGCCTTCACCGGGCCGGTCGAGTTTGTTCAGCCATTCGCTGAACGGCGCTTTGTCGTTGTGGGTGTATTCACGCATAACCAGCACGATTAAGTGTATCCTACAAGATACATCTAGTCAAGAAATTGTAAGCCCAAGCGGCATAGAATTTGTGGGGTGTGGCCTGCCCCACCAATCATCGCCGCAGGCGATTCAATCCAAGTAAAGAGGGAGTATTTCAGTAGACCGTCAGCCGTTCCGGTGCCGCAAGATCTCGCCAAGCCCGGTAACGATGTCGGTCTCCGGCGCCTTGCCCAGCAGGCGCACGAGTCGGGAAATATCCGCACGTGAATGCACAATATCGCCCAGGCGTGCTGCTGCGAATCGGCGTTCCACCGGTTTGCCAGCAAGCTTCTCCAGCGCCTCCAGCAGCTCGAGCAGCGAGCATTGCTTGCCACGGCCGACATTAATCACCTGCCCGGCCGTTTCGGCACGCGTCAGCGCCTGCGCCAGCAACTTCACCAGATCGCCGACATAAACGAAATCGCGCGTCTGCCGACCATCGCCGAACACGGTGACCGGTTCGCCGCGGCTGACTCGCTCGATGAAAATGCTGATTACTCCCGAATAGGGTGAAGACGGATCCTGGCGCGGCCCGAAAATATTGAAGAACCGGAATGCCGTCGTCTCGATTCCGAACTTCGCATGGTAAAAACGCAAATAGTACTCACCGGCCAGTTTGTCGGCGGCATACGGCGACAACGGATTGAGAATTTCCTCTTCCACCAGCGGCAGACGCGTATTGTCGCCATACACGGCGGCCGAACTGGCATAGAGAAAGCGCCTGATGTTTTCCTTGCGCGCGGCTTCAAGCAGATACAGGGTGCCGTCGAAATTGGTCTCATGCGTGCCAGTGGGATCATCCACACTCGCCTGCACGGACGCGACTGCGGCCAAATGCACAATGGCGTCCATGCCGTGAGCGGATTCGGAGACAAGGTGCTTGTCACGGATATCGCCCTGCACGAACTCAAGCTGCGGATGCGCGGGCAAATTCTCGCGTTTGCCGGTCGACAGGTTATCCAGCACCCGCACGCTGTTTCCGGCCGCGAGCAGATGCTCGGCCAGATGTGAGCCGATGAATCCCGCCCCGCCGGTAATCAACACCTTCCTGTTCAACGTGCCACCTCGCCTTGTTGGATTACACCATTCGCCGTCACGAATTCATAGTATATGCAGGTTACCATGTGGTGACATGCTGCCGGCGTTGGAATACCGCAATTTCTTCGGTTAAACTGGCCCGAAACAAACAGCCTCTTCAGCAGTCAATCTTTCGGGGATATTCTAAAATGAGCACTATTGCCGTTGTCGGGCTCGGATATGTCGGCCTGCCGCTCGCCGTGGAATTCGGAAAGATCCGCGAAACCATCGGCTTCGACCTGAGCACCGAAAAGGTACGCAGCTATCAGAACTTCGTAGACCCCACCGGTGAAGTGTCGAGTGAGGCGCTGCGCGCAGCCACGAAACTCAAGGCCACCACCGATCCCACTGCGCTCGCTGCTGCCGACTACATCATTGTTGCCGTCCCCACCCCGATCGACAACGCCCATCTGCCCGACTTCAGCCCTCTCGTGGGCGCCAGCCGCACGGTCGGCCAGAACATGAAAAAGGGCGCGATCGTGATCTACGAGTCAACCGTCTATCCAGGCGCCACCGAGGAGGTCTGCATTCCGGTGCTCGAACAAAATTCTGGCCTGAAGTGGAAAAAGGATTTTCACATCGGCTATTCACCCGAGCGCATCAATCCGGGCGACAAGGAACACACGCTCACGAGGATTGTGAAAGTCGTATCGGGTGACGACGCCGCTACCCTGGACGCTGTCGCCAATCTCTACAGTTCCGTTATCACAGCCGGGGTGCACCGCGCTTCCAGCATCGCCGTGGCCGAAGCCGCCAAGGTCATCGAAAACACCCAGCGCGATCTCAATATCGCGCTCATGAACGAGCTGGCGCTGATCTTCAACAAGCTCGGTATCGACACGCTGGAAGTACTGCAGGCCGCCGGCACCAAGTGGAACTTCCTGCCCTTCCGCCCCGGCCTGGTCGGCGGTCACTGCATTGGCGTCGACCCCTACTATCTCACGTACAAGGCGGAGATGATCGGTTACCACCCGGAAGTGATCCTAGCCGGACGGCGCATCAACGACAACATGGGCAAGTTCATTGCCGAGCAAACCGTCAAGAAGATGATCGCCTCCGGTAGCTCCATCAAAGGCGCCAAGGTCAACGTCCTTGGCCTCACTTTCAAGGAGAACGTGCCGGACCTACGCAACTCGCGCGTCATCGACGTGATCGCTGAGCTGCGGACGTATGGCATCGAGGTATTCGTGCACGATCCGGTGCCGCTCAAGGAAGAGGCCCACCATGAATACGGCATTGAGTTGGTGTCGTGGGATGATCTGCCAGTGGCGGATGCCATGGTCGCCGCGGTCGCGCACTCGGATTTCCTGAAGATGAGTCCCGACAGGTTAGCGAAGAAGATTGCTGCCAAGGGATGCTTCATTGACGTAAAGTCTGCTTTCGACACGGCTGCACTGCGTGCCGCCGGTCTCAGAATTTGGCGTCTCTAAGGACAGGCGTTCCGTGGTCCTTTACCCACCTCACACCGAGCCCAGAGCCTTACCCGTAACTAAGCCCACTACTGTTGCCACGGAACGAGACCGAATCGCCGATCCATTTCAGATTTCGGCTATGAGTACTCTGATATCCCCGTTTTCGTCTTCGATGGAACGCCGCCTGGTATAACTTTTGTTCCCAGCCAGCCGCTTCGCAAGCGCCGGTCCCTGACCGAGACCAACTTCAAATGCCAGAAAGCCGCCCTTACGCAGAAAACGCGGTGCCTCACGCATCAGCCGTTCGACAATACGTATGCCAAACGGCCCGCCGTCAAAAGCTAAACGCGGCTCATGCGAGATGATTTCCCCCGGCATGGTGTCGACCTTCTTGCTTGATATGTACGGCGGATTGCAGACCATAAGACAAACGCGGCCATGGAACGCCGGCGCATCAAACGGCGCCAGCAGGTCTCCCTCCCGGAACTCGACCCGTTTCTGTAGTCCCAAATGACATACATTGCGTTGAGCCAACGTCACGGCCTCGCCCGAGAGATCCGCGCCAAACACTCGCGCCTTCGGTACGTGATAAGCGAGTGCCAGCGCCAAATTGCCGGAGCCCGTGCAGACATCCACAACTGTGACCTCGTCCCGCTCTTCAGCCAGACTTTTCAAGACTTCGTACGCACCGCGGCCTAGGATCTCGGTTTCCCGACGCGGTATCAGAGCCTCTTTGCCGGCCAGAAGCTCCAGCCCCATGAAGTGCTGACGACCTGTCAGATGTGCAAGCGGAACGCCCGTGACGCGCTGAGCTATGAGCATATGCAGCCGATCGATACCCATCGCATCGAGGGCAGTCAGCGGCAGTGTAGTTGCCTTCTGGACGGAAACCGGCACATCGGCAGCAGCGTGCCAGAGTGCACGTAGCGTGCTATCCACTGTTTCCTCCGGCTTGTCCGGAAGTAGGTTCAGACCAAATGAAAGCCGGGCAATCAGCTTTTGGAAAAGTTCAATTTCTTCGTCTGTCGTGGGTGGCGTCACACGGTGATCTCGGTTACAGGCTCCACAAGAACCGGCTTCGCATGCAAATAGCGCGTGGTCTGCCGCTTGGCATCGATATCCTTATAAATGAAATCTGCCTGGGCATCGCTGATTCCGAGATGAGCCGCGAGCGCGTTGGCCGGCACTGCGTGATTGTGCGCCCACAATGCAACGTCCATCTTGTCGTACGGCAGTGCGAAATAGAATTCGTCCTGCCCCTGCTGCATGCTGTAGGTATCCGTGGTGGGCGCGGCGGAACAGATTTCCGCTGGCAATCCAAAATACCTGGCGAGTGCGTAGACCTGTGTTTTGTAGAGATGGGCAATCGGTTTGAGGTCCGCCGATCCATCGCCGTTCTTGACGAAGAACCCCTGGTCGTACTCAAGGCGATTCGGTGTACCGATCACCGCGTAGTTCAGCCGGTCAGCATGGAAGTATTCGATTGTCTTGCGTATGCGCTGCTTGTAGTTGGTGGCGGCTACGATCTGCAGATATTCCTTAAGCGGAAGACGCGTCTCCTGGATTTCGCCACTCGGTGATTGCACGACCAGTTTGAAGTAGTTGATGCGCCCCTGCGCGCCCCCCGCAATCGCAATTTTGCTCTTCCAGTCCGCCCCGTATTCAGGAAACACCACGCGCATGGCTTCGTCGCGCCAGCGGTAACAACCAATTGCCTCAAGCGTAGGTCCGATATTCTCAACCGCATAACTGATGTCAAGCTGTTCGGCAATCAGTTTGCCACGCGTCAGGCTGGTCGAGGAGGACTCCTTTTCCGGCAACATCAGACCAAACACCTTGCCTGGCCCAAGGGCGCGAACCGCAAGCGCCGCGCACACCGAACTGTCCACACCGCCGGACAGTGCGATAATCATGCCACGGCGGTGCAGCGTACGCGCGACAATTTCCACCAGCCGTTTGGCAATGCGGTCTACTTCAGCAGAACAGTCGATGTCCAGCACGCGGGCATTAAGCAATGTTGAGGTCACAGCCAGCTCCTGTCGGGTGAGTTTCGGAGGTCGGCAATTCAGCTCGCCTTCTTCTTGCGAAGGAAAATATCTATCTTGTCGAGGCTATCAAGATTCTCCGGAACCATATCGTCATCCTCAACCTTGATACCGAATGCTTCCTCGAGAAACGTGATCAACTCAATGAAGCCAGTGGAATCGAGAATATGCCGCTCCATGAAAGAGTCGCCATCCTGCAAATCGCCGGGGTCGCCGGCCATGATGAAATTATCGAAAATGTACGTGCGCACCTGTGACTTGATGTCTTGCATTATGGTTTCCCCTTTTCCTCGATCACGTTGGATCACTTGCGGCTCGCTCAGGCGAGTCCAGACTTTTTTATCTTGCCGGTGTCAGTTTTGGGCAAGGCATCGACAAATACTACCTGCTTGGGCGCCATAAAGCTTTCCAGATGGCCAAGACAATATTTGATGACATCGCGCTCTGAGTAACTGAATCCCGGGCGCAATGCTATAAAGGCTTTTACGGCCTGCCCAAGAACCGGGTCTGTCACTCCTATTACAGCCACTTCCTGTACACCCTCCATACTGTAGAGCACATTCTCCACCTCACGCGGACTCACCTTCTCTCCGCGGCTCTTAATTACGTCGTCCTTGCGTGCTACGAAATAGAGATAGCCCTCGTCATCGGTACGGAAAATATCGCCAGAGTACAGCAACATCTCTCCCGGATTCGGGCCGGGCCTGAGTCGCTTGGCCGTCTCGTCCGGCTTTTCCCAGTAGCCGCGCATGACATTGCTACCGCGAATCACCAGTTCACCGGTGCTGCCGTTTGGCAGCCGGTTACCGCCCTCATCCACCAGCCAGACTTCCTGGTTAGGCATGCCTCGACCTACGCTGGTCGGGCGTGCCTCGAGTTGTTCCGGCGGAAGGTAAGTCACACGCTTGCACTCGGTAAGGCCATACATGGAAAACAACTGCGCCTGCGGAAACAGCTCCCGCAAATCCTTAATATGCTGCTCGGAGAGCGCTGCGGCTGTATTGGTGATCATGCGCAGTGACGCCAGATCATGATGCGACAGGGTCTTGATGTTCATAAGTAGTGAGAAGATTGTCGGCACGCCCGGCAGGACCGTGACGCGTTCTCGCGCCATTACCTCCAATACCTTTACCGGGAAAGCGAACGAGCGCTCCACGACCACGGTCGCCCCGAGCTTGAAGCCCATTAGAACCTGATACAGGCCGTAGTCGAATGCGAGCGGCAGCACGCACAAGACAACATCTTCATTCTGCAACCCGAGATAGCTGCTCACCGAGTTCGTGGCGCTTACCATGTTCAGGTGAGTCAGCATCACGCCTTTCGGATCACCGGTGGACCCGGAAGTATAGATAATGGCAGCGAGATCCTGGTCAATACTACCCGGGGCCACGAGAGCTCCCGGCACATCCTGTACGCTGGCATAGCGCAACAGGCGCTTATCCGTGCCCCCAACACGCAGTTCTCCAATGACGATGCAGCTGTGCACGCTCTCATTGTGCGCGAGGGCGCCGCTGAACACTTCATGCAGCGCGGCATGCGTTATCAACGCGCTAGCGCGTGAATCATTGAGCAGGTAAGCGAGCTTGTCATGCTTGGTCAGCGGATTGACCGGCATGAACACGGCGCCCGCCTTGAGTGCGGCATAGATGCTAACTACCGTCTCAACAGAGTTGTCCATAAAGATGGCAACCCGATCATCACGCCGCACACCACGTTGCTGCAGGAACACGGCGAGTTCGGTCGCCATTTGGTCGATCTGGGCATAACTGTAGCGTTGGCCGTCGCACACCAGCGCAGCCTTGTCCGGCAGCTGCTGGCTACTCGCTTCAAGAAATTGATGCAGGAGCATAGCGTGCCAATCCCGATCTAAGCCGAAATCTGCTTGGCAAAAGGCCGAGCGATCGTCCCAGTCAACGCAACCGGCCGGATGAACTGCTCATCCACCAGCATGGTGGACAGGATGCCGACGAAGGCCATGTTGTCAGCGAAGCCGATGGCGCGTCCGGCACGGCACTTCTCGTAAAGCTTGGCCACCACGCGCGGATCGAAGTAGCCCGCCTCGCGCAGGCGCCGTTCGCTGAACAGTTCTGCCACATAATCTGCCGCCACCCCGTTGCGGAAGAAGCTCTGGCTGTCGGGTGCGCGGTAGGGTTGCTTGGTGCGTGTACGCACCGATTCTGGCAACAATCCAGTCATAGATTTCTTCAAAATATATTTCTCGGTGAGGCCCATCAGTTTGCAACGCGACGGCAGGCGGTTGCCGAATTCGATCACGCGGTGATCCAGAAATGGAAAACGCCCCTCGATGGAGTTGGCCATGGCCACGCGATCGCCCTGGGAGCAGAGCAGGTAGCCGGCCATCAGGGTGTGCGCCTCGACATACTGGTCGCGGCCAAGCGGAATCCAGCGTTCGATACCTGGCGGCAGTGTTTGCATAATGGCAGCATACGGGTCCCAGCCACTCACTGTGCGCTGCATCTCCGGCGAGAAAAATTGGGCAATACGTCTTGTCGTCGTCCAGCGAGGAATATGGGAGAAGTACGCCCGGTCCTTGTGCTCCATACCCTGGCTGAAGAAATTTTCGGTAAACGCTCGCCCAGATGCAGGCGAATGCTTGAGATACGGATAGAGCCGTTCGAGGATACGCGGGCGCATTTTTGAGTGTGGCTGGCGCGCCCAGAAGCGCCGGATCTTGGCCTCCTTGAACAGGTCGTAGCCACCGAACACCTCGTCCGCCCCTTCCCCGGTCAGCACCACCTTGTAGCCCTCAGCGCGCACCTTGGCGGACAGCAGCATGAGCGGCGTCGGCGCCGTGCGCACGATCGGGGTCTCGGTGTGCCAGATCACCTTCGGGAACGCATCACAAATATCCGCCGTGGTACAACGTAACGCGGTGTGCTGGGTATCGAGGTAATCCACCAGTTCCTGCTGGAAGATGCTCTCGTCATATTCTGCGTCATCAAACGTTACCGAGAATGTACGCAGTGGCACATCCGTAAAGTTCTTGATCAACGAGGTGATAATCGAAGAATCGAGCCCGCCGCTCAAGTATGCACCTACCGGGACGTCCGAGCGCAACTGCAACTTCACCGCATCGATCAGCAAAGCACGCAACTCTTCTGCATATTCTGCGGCAGGCCGTTCTTTGGGCAAGGGCGGTTCGGGAAATAACCAGTCCCAGTAACACCGCGTCTGGATGCGACCGTTTTCTGCCACCAAGATGTGTCCTGGAGGCAGCGCCGTGACGCCCTCGAAAACCGTCGCTGGCGCGAGCGGCGACCAGTAGGTGAAAACCTGGGCAAGCGCCTCAAGATTGAGTCGGCGCGGAAGTTCGGAATGCACGAACAGTGCCTTGACCTCGGAGGCAAACAGCAACCGGCTGCGCGTCTGCGTGTAGAACAGTGGGCGGATACCGGCGCGGTCTCGGGCCAGCACCAGGCGCCGGCGCTGCTGGTCCCAGAGCGCGATCGCGAACTGGCCGTTCAGGTGCTGGACAAAGTCATCGCCGTGCTGTTCATACAGGTGCACGATAACTTCGGTGTCGGAGTGCGTGTAGAAACGATGACCCTGTTGTTCAAGAATCGCGCGCAGTTCGATGTAATTGAAGATTTCGCCGTTGAAACTGACCCAGATGGTCCGGTCTTCGTTGTGGATCGGCTGCTTGCCGCCGGCAATATCGATGATGCTGAGTCGCGCATGAGCAAGGCCAACCTGTGTATCCGAAAAATAGCCGTAGCCATCCGGGCCACGGTGATGCAGTTGACCAATCATTGCACCGAGTTCGGTTTCACTCGGTGGGCGATTGGCCGTCAGGTTGAGAATCCCAGCGATACCACACATGGGGCATACTTTGCCTAGTGGTCCTTCCCGCCGACCTTGCGCGGTGGGACAACCCGCTCCGCCCGACCCTGCTTCAAGAGAGTTACGATACTCGTCAATAACGCCTCAATGTTCCCCATGCGGTCGGAAATCATCGACAGTGACGGCACCAAGCTATCCATCTGATTCAGGCGGTTTCCGATGTTGGCGATCAGCTTGTCCTGCTCACGCACCGTATGGGAACGGTCGCCCTTCGCTGCGGGCTTCGCAAGCCGCCCACCAGCGCGCCGCTCAAACGGTACCCACTGCAATTCGTCAAGTGCCGACTTGAGAACATCGATTGTGACTGTCGGAAGACTATCGGCGTAGGCAACGGTAAGCGCTGTGTCGCACAGAGTGTTGATAAGACGCGGCACGCCGCCTGTGTACTTGTAGATCACCGACATAGTCTCTAGAGTAAATAAATCTGTGCGTGTAGCGCCCGCTACCTTGAGACGATGGGCGATATACTCTGCCGTTTCGTCCGGCGCCAACGGCCTGACGTGGAAACGCAGGCGCACGCGCTGCACCAGCTGCTCCAGCTCCGGCGCATCCAGCATCACGTTGAGTTGCGGCTGACCGACCAGAATGACATGCAAGACTTTCTCCTTCTGGGTTTCAAGACCGGAGAGCATGCGTATCTCTTCCAGTGCCTTCAGGCTCAGATTGTGTGCGTCGTCGACGATCAGCACCAACTGTTTCATCTCGCGGTAACTGTCCACCAGGAAGGTGTTGAGCATGTCGATCAGCTCGACCTTCTTGGCATTGAACGGATTGAGCCCGAACTCAACCAGCACCGCTTGCAGAAACTCGACCTCATCGAGCTGGGTCTGGAAGATCTTGGCCACCAAGAAGTTGTCTTCCTCCAGTTCGGATAAGAGTTTCTTGATAAGGATGGTCTTGCCGCAGCCGATTTCACCGGTGATGACCACGAAGCCCTCGCGGTTCCACACGCTGTAGTCCATGTAGGCCTTGGCGCGTGCGTGCACATTACTCATGTACAGAAACTCGGTATCCGGCGTCAGCCGGAACGGAAATTCCCTGAGCTTGAAATAATCAAGATACATGGCCGCCAGTCATCTCCTTACGGGGGCAAACAACGGGCTGCTGCTGTATAGCAGCGAGAACAGCACCCTTCTGTCAGTATATTCTTGTAATACATCTGTGCTGTTACGCCACGTCTTCCGCCCCTCAAGTATGGTGCTGAGATTTCTGTTGAGCCTGTACAGAAAACGGATCCCAGCCTCGCTCTCCTGATCATCCCGGGTAATGCTCTGATATTGTACGCCGAGGTAACTCCCGTATACCGTTGTTGCCAGAACGCTGGATGGATTATATGTAACATCAATCCTTCCACCGGCTTCCTGACGATCCTGCGGTGACATTTCGTAATCCAAGTCACGATAGTAGGCCCTCGCACTCAGACCATAACTACTGTCGCTACGATTATAGTAAGCCTCTGCACGCTTCGTGTAGAAGAAGTCGTTAGTTACTTCACCTGTTGCAGATGAAGAAGGTGGTGCGCCCGGTGCAGGGGTCGGACTCGTTGCCGTGGAGAGCAATACTGTCCCAGCATCAAGATATTCACGTGCAAGCTGGATACCGGCTGTCGACACAGAGGTAAGCTGCTGCGACCACTCCAAACGTGCGAGATTTCCGGACGTTCCACCGGTTCGGTCCCGATCTAAGCGAGTGGCACCGAGATCCATGCGAAATCGTGCGCGGGCTTGGCGTCTTTCTGCTCTGATGAATAAATCCTGCCGCATGACGTTTTCATTCAGAATCTCGTTGTCATACTTGACCTGTTCAGCTTCGTAGTTCAGTGAATAGGTTGTTTCCGCTGTTGATGCATATTGCCATCGTGCAGAGGCGCCGTAGCGATTGCTATCAAGATCACCTTCGCTATAGGAGGCGTTCCCATAGCGCAATCCCAGCACCAGTGTATTAACTTGATCAAATCGTATGTAAAAATCCGGCCCTGTGTCGAGTACGTTGGCATTTACACGATTGTCGGGTGTATCAGGAAGCGTGACATCCCGCGTGACTTGGCTGTAACGATCAACGAAAACCCAATTGAGGCGCTGCGGTGTGATTCGCCAGAGCAAGGACGCGTCGGCATAATAAACCGGTCCATCGTTATAAATATCATTCTTGTAATCACGGTACTCTGCCTGCGCCAGTAAATGGGCATCGAGTGCCGGGCCATTTTCAAGGTAAACAACTCCCGCAATTGCAGAGTTGACCCATTCACTTTGAGGGTCTGTCGGAGTGCGTCGAATGTTATCGCTGTGCTCGCCGAGATAGCCGACCCCATAGGCGAACTCACCAGCATGGGAGGTCTGCATCAAATGGCCAGCAACCAGAAGGCTGATAATAACTGCCGTGCCAGACTTTGAAGTGATAGTGCGTGATCTATCAAGTATGCGCTGCATTTCTAATTGTTCTGTTTAACCGAAGAAGCCAATTCCATAAAGGTACATAGGAGGTTCTTAGCATTTCTTTCCAGTCAATGCTTGGCACATTCGGCTCATTATTAAAAACGATACCAAGCAGCTTCTTACTATCGATCGACTTTATGCTGGCCTCTACTTGCCCATTTGTAACCTTTCCGTATGGGACCACCAAGAGGATGTAATCGCACAGTTCAGCCAGAATCTGGGTATCCGCCGTTTCACTCACAGGTGGGGCATCAATGAGAATGAATCGTTCGGCATAACGCTGTCGAATGCTGCTTAGCATCTGCTTCATCCTGATCGACGTAAAATACTCACTCGGGATTTCGCGTTGGTCACCAGCGGGAATTACTCGCAACCGCTCTATGCCGATAGAATGGATAATATCTGCGACATCCAAATCTTCTTTCTCGAGGTAGTCCGTAATACCGAGTGGAACCTTATCTGGAAAAAGCTTCTGTAATCCCGGATTGCGCAGATTACAATCTACAAGAAGTGCCGTCTTGCCGGCATCAAAAGAGAACGCCACGCCCAGATTTGTCGCGACAAACGAACTACCGCTATCCCCGGTCACAGAAGTGACCATGATGATGCAGTTTTGTCCTTTGGTCTTCTGCAGTATTCGTGTGCGGATCTCACGGAAGGCCTGTACTGTACTGTTCTCAGCCATGTCCGGATAAATAATGCGCTGTAGCGCAAGTTCAGACATGTCGCGCAAACTCGGCTCGTTCATCCGAGCGATCGCTGCGGTGGAATCGACGCGCGACTTGCTTATTGCAGTCGCACCTTCCGCCGCTACAAGATCGCGACTCTGGCTGTCTGGTTGGTCAGGTTCGCCGCTCCGTTGACGGCTCCCGACGACAACAAGGCCCTTTTCATTGCGTGCGCGACTCAGGGCCTTTTCGATCTTGCTCATGTCAAATCATCCGCACAATGCGCAACGTAGCAAGCAGCGCCATGACCGTCAGTGTTCCTGCAGCGATCAGATACAACCACTGTATCTCCTGGCGGACAACCTGGATTTCAGTCTGCTGCCAAAGATGCGGAATTACGGCTAGCAACGGCAAATTGTTGCGCTCCGCTACCATGCTCCCGACCCGAATCCTCGGGTCGATTTGCAACTTGGCATATACCAGCCCTACAGGAACAAGCACACCAAGTACCAGCGCTGCAATAATAAAATGCTTGAAAAGCAAACCGCTTGGATCAATCGGCAATGTCGCCGGCTCCTGAATTCTGAATGAGAGGCCCTGCTTTTCCTTGTCAAGATTCATGGACACGCGCGCGTTTTCCCTGCGCTTTAGCAGGTCCTGGTAAATGTCGCGATTGACCTGATAATCGCGGGTAAGCTCGGCAAGTGTTACTTCGCCACCGTGTACACGCTTACCGCGTTCAAGTGTACTACTCATCTGACGCTTGGCCTCGATGATGCGCGCATTCAGGGTATCAATAGTAATCTGAGTCTGCGAGAGATCGCGCTTCAGCTGCTGGTACATTGGATTATTGGTAACACTGTCATCGATAATCACCCGACCGCTCGCCTTGGCTGCTTCGCGCTGTTTCCGATCAACTGCGATCGCATCGTTTAGATCAGCGATCTGGTGACGGAGTCGAACAATGTCTGGGTAGGTGTCGTGATAACTGAGGCGCAACGTTTCCATCTGAGACTGAAGTTCCGCAATTCGTGTCCGGTATTGTCCTTCGCGCGACAGAACCGTGGCGACCTCCGCTTCACCAGAAAGCTGTTTCTCAAGGGAACGTTTCTTGATCTCCGCTTCCTTAAGTTCCTGGGCAGACTGCTCGATTCGTGTCTGCTGGGCGCTCAGCCGTGTTCCGATATCCGTATCCGTTCCCGGAAGCGCATCCGCATTGGCCAAGCGAAACTCTTTGAGCTGTTCTTCTGCTTGAACAAGCTTTTCGTGGTACTCATGCACCTGCTTGTCAATAAAATCGAATGCCGCCTGGCTTTCAGCGGCCTTGGTGCCGAGTGCTTCAGCGATGAACAGATCGGCATAGCGCTTGGTCGTTAAAAATGCATTCTCCGGATCATCGTCCCGGTATTCGATCTTGATGATGTTTCTAGTTACATTGCTGATAGCCGTCTGCTTCGTCAGCTTCTTGAACAACTTATCCTTCTCTTCCGGCGAAAAGCTTTCCTTCAACCGGCCTGTGTCAGTGAGAAGCTGGGTCATGACCTTTCTGCCAAAAATCGTCTCCCTGGCAAGTCGGGAACGATCCGCAACCTCTGTGGTTACCGCCGCGCCCAGCATCAGGGGCTGGATGATATTTTTCTCGTCCACCAGAATTGTGGTCGACGCCACGTATCCTTTTGGCCAGACGAGACCAGCGACCACTAGAGCAAGCACCACAACGACAAATATCCCAACAGCTGTCTTGCGCGAATTAAATAGCTCGCCGATGAGGAGTTTGCGGATGAGCTCAGGATGAAGGGTTGACATAGGTAGTTACTCTTGCCGTTCAGAACAACCGCTCGGGGATAGTCACGACATCCCCTGGCTTCAGGGTAATGTTTGTCTGCAGCTTCCCTTTGTTAAGGATATCGCCGAGCTCGACATCGACCACATCTGTCTTGTCCTTTCCTTTTCGATAGAGCTTGGCCCGGTTCGGTGCTGCGAACTCATTGGGTCCACCGGCCTCCAGAACAGCATCCAGCACTGTCATGCCCTGACGGAAAGGCATGGATCGCGGCGTACGGACCGCGCCTGTCACCCGCACGCGTGAAATGAACTCATGGCTGCGAAGTTCCACCACCATTACGGCCACGTTCGGTTCACGGATATAAGCTGTCAGTTTCTGCTTGATCGAGGCCGCCACTTGCTCGGGGGTATTACCTCCGGCCATGACATCGCCGATCAGCGGAACCGAAATCTTCCCATCGGGCCTGACAGGTACAGTGGCCGAAAGCTCTGGATTCCGCCACACAGTGATTTGTAGCCGATCATCCGCGCCAATCCGGTAATCACCCTCCTGTTCCCAGGTGAACGCCCCTTGACTATCTGTATCCGGAACCGTTGTCCCGGCACAGCCCGCTCCAAGAAGCCCGCTTAAAATTATGCCAAGGATCAGTAAACCGTTACGCATTTCTTCCTCGCATCTTGTCGAAAAGTATTCAATAAACACAGCACCAAACACACGCTTGATCCCACCTTGGGGTTGCAAACGAGCAGGTTCGCCTATACTGCAAAGCAATGCCTGCAGTCGCGATTCTGTGCCGTGCGGTTATACCCCATGCCTAGACGTAACAAGCGGCTCATGGTCAGCACATAACTCCTTGCGGCAGTTTTTCCTTGTGCTCAACCCATTCGCAACGGCAACACCTTAAATTACATGTGATTTCTTTTCAAGAATTTGTTTCCAAACGCTGCCGATCTAGTCAATAACTGCCAATACCTGTCGCACCCACATCTCTGTGTACGGTCACATAATTGGTTGTATAACTCTTTTTATATTAACAAGTTAGTATAACTTCCTCTTAGAATGCTGCCTGTCTACAGCATGTCCCGGCCTGAACTTTTCAACATCTGGCCGCATAGTTCTGTCGCGAACTGACTCTAAACGCAGATTTAAAGATTCTTCAGAAACGGCTAATCTAGCCCAGCAATCGGATGGCACGTCATTGGGCGGGAGGCATAATCATATAAAAACCTTTACGATCTAAGTATTGACAATGGATGAGCGATATACACGCAGTTATGCTGCCCTTGGCCTCCAGGCCGGTTCAAGTTGGGGTGATATTCGTGGTGCATATAAGGCTTTGATCAAGAAATGGCATCCGGATCACTTCCAACACGACAGTAACAACCGAAAAATTGCTGAAGAAAGAACCATGGAGATCACCAGGGCATACAAAACCTTGGCTGACTACTATCGGAAACACGGTTCGACGCCCACCAAACCAACGCCTGCACCAGCTGCCCAGGCAAAACCGCCAGAAACAAAAACACCGCCCGAGCATACAGGCCAAGCGACCGCAGCCGACGTAACAGCCACGAATATTCAGAGTCATAGCCATACTCGCAGCTCAACATCAATCCCGGTCGAACCCACTCAATGGAAGACGATCGCAATTCTGACCGTTATTACCTTACTGCTCTATTTCTGGTTTCTGAATGATCCGGTCGAACATGGTCTTGATATCGGCACATTGCCGAATATCGCGGTGCAGGATGTGCCACGACCGGAGCCTGGCGACAAAGTAACGCCACATCCCGCAGATCGATTCTTTACGCGCGGATCAAAGCTTGGCGAGGTTTACGCGATTCAGGGAATCCCCTCAACAACCGAGAATGGAGTCTGGCATTACGGAAAATCGCGTGTGTACTTCGTTAATGGCAGCGTCTCCCGCTGGGACAGCCATCCGGACAACCCGCTTAACGCAAGCCTTGAGATCGATCCTGTATCCACCGGGAAAGCCTTCATTCAACGCGGCTCGACCAAGGCCGAGGTCAGAACCATACAGGGGACACCTTGGCGCCAGACCGAGCGAGAATGGGCGTATGGATCATCGCGCATTCTTTTCAGCGGTGACGTGGTCACGGGCTGGGAAGAATCTTCTCTTAATCCACTGAAAGTTCAGAAGTAGGATTGGCGTAACCCGGTTCTTGATTCGGTCACACCGGACTCTAAACGTGACTGCTACTCAAGATGGGGTGACGTCGTGACGAACCCAGCTTATATCGACGGCGCGTTCGCGCGGAATGATGTAGGTCTGATAACCGCGCCGGCGTGAGTCATCGGCAAACCAATCATCCTAGAGAAGACAGAGAACAGATCGATATGAGGTCCTTATCCAGGGAATCGGCGAGGTTGATAATCATTTTCTCTGCGCCGGCCGGTTAGGAGGTCTCGATGGAAAAATGAATGACGTTCATGAGTAGGCTTTGATTGACTTATCGGATTCCATGGGTGTTTTGCCGTTGAATAATAACCGCAACACCGGTGAGCGCAGCACTCCGAAATGGTGTATTGCAAGACTGATAGCCCCGGCGGTCAGCATTAGCGTGAAGAACTTGAGGTATATGTTGAAAGTTAGCGGAATCAAAGCTATCCCTATGACAACGACCAAAATATGATGGAATAAATAAATCGAATACGAGGCGTCAGACAAGTACGCAAATTGTTTCGATGCCGAATTGAAATACTTTCTAAATAGGTAAAAGCATATTATGCACAGGTGCCAGCTGATATACGCATCAAAATAATGGAACACCATTTTTGCGCCGATGCCATGATACTGATCGGCCTCGAAAACTAGCTTTAGCAGGATGAAAAAACACATTAGCATCAAAGCCCAAATCCGGGGATTCGGAAAGTCGTCCATCAGCTTGGGGTAGGCGCCCATAAGGAAACCAAACGTAAAGAACACTCCGTAGTGGGTCAATTCGGAGAAATCAAGAAACGGTGCGGCCTCCGTAATCACAAGGGGAAACCGATTACCGATAAAATCGGCGACAAGCAAAATCGCAGGTAAGAGCAACACATAAAGTCCGCTGGTGGCCAACCATTTCAGCGACCGCAGCCCCAGCCATCCGTGCGGGCGATTCAGCAAGGCATAGACAATCGCAACGACCAAAAAGAAGACAAGCAGGTCGTTCAGAAACCATAAATGAGACACCCACTTGCCACCGAGCCAATACGACGCGCTTAGGAGCAACTCGATGGCGTCTCGATGCCCATCGTGGTACCGCTCCAATATGTAATTTTGTATGCCATTCACGATGATCGCTGTCGTGATCAACGGTACCGCAATTCGTTTTAAACGAACTTTTAGAAAGCGTAGCACACCATAGCGGGTTAACGTCATATGACAAAAGAAGCCGGATATGAGAAAAAATGCCGGCATTCGAAACATCGAGAGGAAACCAATTATCACATCGAAAAATGGCGAAACTTGAGCATCGTGAATAGTCCAGTTGGTGCTGGTGTTATAAACATACGAAGAGTGCACTACGACGCCTAATAGCATCAAAATACTCCGCATGGCATCGGCGTAGTAGATTCGTTGCGGTTTAGTCATTCATGCCTCATGTTGGGGTAGAATAGTTCAGTCGTGCGGCAATATCTGGAGGCCGCATTCCGTGACCTGTCACCCTGCCTGACTTAATCAATTTGATTGACTAGAGCCAAAGAGGAAGGATATATATTGTTGAGCTACACGATATTCTATGATTAGTAATCAATAGTTTTTGTCCAACATCAAGCGACATCTTGCAGTTTGATATAAAGATGGAATTCAACCGTAACAGACTTCAAGAGCTAGACGCACTGCGAGGCCTAGCCGCAGTAGCGGTCCTTCTGTTTCACTACACGTCTCGCTATGAGTCCCAGTACGAATATATTGGGCGTCCGCTCGCAACTGTCCCCTATGAGTATGAGTACCTTGGGGTGCAGCTATTCTTCATGATCAGCGGGTTTGTCATCTTCCTGACGCTCGATAAAACAAATCGTCCGCTCGACTTCATCGTCTCACGATTTTCGCGATTATACCATGCCTATTGGATATGTGTGCTGCTTACAACCGGCAGTATCTTGTTGCTGGGGCTTCCAGGGAAGGAGCCAACGGCGATCCAGATTTTCGTCAATATGACCATGCTTCAGCAATTATTCCTTATCAAGGACATAGACGGCGTCTATTGGACCCTGTTTGTTGAAATCATATTCTACATGTCGATGCTTATATTGTTCGTAACTGCCCAACTACACAGAATATTGTCTATACTATTAGTATGGCTTTCCATCGCGGCCATCGGCATCACATTGGAATACTATACTGGGCTACGGATTCCCTACACAGTCGAGACACTACTCAACCTGAAGAATATTCCTTACTTTGCTTTAGGTATTGTATTTTATCATCGCCGAAAGAACTTATCCTACACACCAAGCAGTCTGCTGGTGATAATTGCCAGCGTCGTTGTCATCGCATTCTCGAAAGACTTAACAGCAACCATCGCTTGCCTTTCTTTCACCATGCTATTTCACTTGTTCATCAACGAGAAACTACAGTTTCTAAAAAATAAACCTTTATTGTTCCTCGGGGCAATATCGTATCCACTATATCTCCTTCACGAGAACATTGGATTTGTTGTAATAAGACAACTCACCACTCACAACATCGATATCAATATCTGTATCCTGGTTGCCGCATTGATATCGTTTGCGCTTGCCACGATGGTAACAAGGTACATTGAAGTACCTGCAATGCGATATATTCGCCAGCGGTACCGCGCTCGCGCATCTTCGTAAAACAACTGCCGTGATCCACACTGCAATCTCTAATTATCGCCGTCTATGCTATCTGTGTACTGAGTGGTCAAAAATAGCTGCTTCACTAGCGTGATGCGGATATTAGAAGTCGACCCCTGACAGACTATCCACGTGGTGGCGATAACCAGGAAAGCCATAACTTCAGGCCCATCCGCGCAGACGGTATTGCAGGATGCCCAACAATTCGTGTAGTGCTTCTTCCAGCATAGCCGGTCCGGCATTGCTGGGTAACCAGAGCCGCCAATTGAGACGCTCCTCGCCGTGAAAATCACACGGATAGGCGATCGCAGATACCCCCACCTTCTTAGACACCGCCATTGCGCGCGGCATGTGTAGCGCGCTGGTGACCAGCCAGATTTCACCCCCGTGCTGATCGAGTAACGGTTTTGAGAATAGGAAGTTTTCATACGTGTTGAGTGATGCCGGCTCGATCTTGATTGCGGTTGCTGGTACGCCCAGTTGTTGTGCCACACGCGCCATGCCGGCAGCGGCTGAATCGTTCCCATCCGGTGTCGGTGCACCAGAAAACACTAAGATCCCGCCATGGCGTTTCCACAACAGCACCGCAGCATGGGTGCGCTCCCAACCAGCTTCGGATAGTTTTAATTCATAGCCCCGCTCCGTCGTGCGCAACCAGCCTGCCGTCAATACCAGAATAACAGGCTTCTTGGGCGTCACCGTCTCGGCCTGCCTGGGCACCGCATAGCCAGACTCGATCCAGCGCACCGCAGTATTCGACACCACCGGCGCGCTCACCAGATATACAGCAAATGCAAACAAAGGCAGGATAAAACGCCAACGACGCAGGCCCACCGCTGCGTGCTCACGAAACGCCATCAGCGTCAGCACGGCCAAGGCAAGTATTATGATCAATGGAATTGAGAGGAACAGATGCAGAAGTTCTGTCGCAACCGAACGCATGGGCAGAATACTCAGGCTACCGAAACACGGCTTATTCTAGCGGATGAACGGTCAGTTGTCGCAGTTGATTCTTAACCAATGAAACTATGCCGCCACTTGTCAGCATGCATACCCCACAAGTCATGTTTTCGCTACGTCGCCTGATTGATCATGCTATTTTTCATATAAAATCAAAGTCCAAACGTAATTCACTACCCCTTAATTTAGAAATAATTCTTGGGAATCTGGAGAAATTGATGCCGCAGCACGATCGCGAACGGAGAATGTATATGATTATGGAGCCTGTCCACTCACCGAGTAACCTCGACGCGAGCCTGCATAACTTTTCACGTACCGCACTCATTGCGATGGTGCTGCTATCCACACTATTTCTGCATGCCTGTAGCGCAGGCGACACGATTAGTGCGAATTCCGGCGACACGGGAACAGCCCCTCCTCCAAGCGGCGGTGGTGGTAGCGGTGGTGGTAGCGGCAGCGACACCACAGCCCCCAACATCACCATCTCCGGCCCCACATCGTCCACCACCTACACCAGCAGTAGCGCCAGCCTCACCACCCTGGCCGGCACGGCCTCGGACAATGTCGGTGTCACACAGGTTAGTTGGTCCAACAATCTGGGTGGTAGCGGCACCGCCAGTGGCACCACAAGCTGGAGCGTGGGCAGCATTGCCCTGCAGAGCGGCACCAATGTCATTACGGTCACGGCGCGGGACGCGGCGAATAACACCAGGACCGACACGATTTCGATTAGTTATAGTGCGGGGGGCGGCGGAGGTGGGAGCGTGAGGGCCTTCCCTGGCGCAGAAGGTTTCGGCGCGTCCGCTACAGGCGGTCGTGGCGGTCAAGTCGTGAAAGTGACCAACTTGAATGCCAGTGGCACTGGCAGCCTGCAAGCTGCGCTTAACTTGACAGTGCCGCGCATCGTGGTCTTCGCAGTCAGCGGGGTTATCGATAGCGATATTTACATACCACACGGTAACTTGACGATTGCCGGTCAAACAGCGCCGGGTGGAGGCATCACGATACGCGGACGTCTGTATAGCAACTACAGCACTGGCATCGACAACATTATCATTCGTCATGTGCGGATACGTCCGAGGGCCTATAGCGCCGCAGAGGGCGCCTCGAGCGACTATGACGGGATGCAGTTTTCTCTCAACCGTCTCGCAATTTTTGATCACATCTCGGTTGCGTTTGGCGCGGATGAGACATTCGACCTGTACGAGGCGGACGATGTGACCGTCCAGTATTCGACAATTGAGCAGAGCTCCACTCTCGGTGCGTCGGGCCATAATTTTGGGTTGCTCAACGGGCCAGATGGCTGGCGCATTTCCGTCCACCACAACTTGTTTGCGCACAACAGCGATCGCAATCCGGCGATCGCCAACGGTCCGGCGGACATCCGCAACAACGTTTCTTACAACGTGCGGCACGGATTCATTCACCACAATCCTGCATCTGGGCATTTCAATATCATCGGCAACTATTACAAACAGGGTCCGAGTGCTGCGTTGTATCCGTTCTATTTTGACGATGAAAATGGCGGCGTAGCACCTGATCTGCGCTACTACCTGCGCGATAACTACATCGACGACCCGGGCGACTACGTAGGTGTTGTGGGTAATCCCTGGGCCACCCCGCTATTACATCCGACGTTCGGAAGTTTGGGTCTACCCGAGAGCCCGTATCGAGTTGCCACGGAACACGATTTCTCGACCTACACCGGGTACGTTGCGGTAACGACTGAAACGGCGACATCGGCCTACAACACCGTGCTTAACAAGGCAGGCGCCTGGCCGCGTGACATCGTCACCAACAAATCTGTTCAGGATACCCTTGATCGTACCGGTAGCTGGGGTGCCGCAGTTCCAACGATCACAGGTCTGATGACCGGCCTGACGCCAGGGAGCGCGCCTGTGGATGCTGACAACGACGGCATGGCGGACGCCTGGGAATCCGCGCACGGGCTAAGTCCGTACGTGGACGACCACAATACCGTGATGCCATCAGGGTATACAGCCATCGAAGACTACATTAATGAACTTGCGGATCTGCTTGTACAGTAGTGCCGCGAACAGTTATCCCGCCTGCATCAGGCATAGCCAGAAGCATATGAAAACCACGAAAGCTAAAGGACCAGCCATGCCCAGCGCACTATACCTGAAAAAGCATCCTTCTTGGACAGACCAGCTTCGACTCATTGCGATGGTGCTGCTATCCACACTATTTCTGCATGCCTGTAGCGCAGGCGACACGATTAGTGCGAATTCCGGCGACACGGGAACAGCCCCTCCTCCAAGCGGCGGTGGTGGTAGCGGTGGTGGTAGCGGCAGCGACACCACAGCCCCCAACATCACCATCTCCGGCCCCACATCGTCCACCACCTACACCAGCAGTAGCGCCAGCCTCACCACCCTGGCCGGCACGGCCTCGGACAATGTCGGTGTCACACAGGTTAGTTGGTCCAACAATCTGGGTGGTAGCGGCACCGCCAGTGGCACCACAAGCTGGAGCGTGGGCAGCATTGCCCTGCAGAGCGGCACCAATGTCATTACGGTCACGGCGCGGGACGCGGCGAATAACACCAGGACCGACACGATTTCGATTAGTTATAGTGCGGGGGGCGGCGGAGGTGGGAGCACAACAGAAATTCCCACCGCAAGCGGGGCCAGCCTGCTTTCTCGCTATCCCTACCTGCAAACGGATTCAGCGAACCGGATGAAGATTCTCTGGGCAACGACAACTTCCGGTACCTGCGAGGTGCAATACAAGCTGTCCTCAGATACGGTCTGGACCACGCAACCCACCTGCAGTGAACAGCTGTACAGCGGCGCCACCACCGGCCTTGGTGCAAACTTTTATCAACACGAAGTCACGCTCACGGGTCTCCTGCCAAACACGAGTTATACCTATAACGTAATACATGATGGTACCGTTCTGGCGAGGAACGTCGGCTTCACAACCATGAAAGAAGCAAGCAATGCCACAACCCAGTTTATCGTCATCGGTGATTCTGGTATTGAATACAGCACTCCACGCCAGGTGCGTGATGCCATAGCCAGCAAGGACGGTAGCGGGAATTATATCTATGCACATGATTTTATCGTAGGCGTGGGCGACATTGCGTATTACAGCGGGACATATACTGAGTTTGACCAGAATTTCTTTGGGCAGCTGAGTGGAAAAAATGATGGCGCAGGCCTGAACAGCATCCTGGCTACCCGTCCCTTCTTCCCCGTACTCGGAAACCATGAATACGGCAATTCATCAACCAGTACCCCCACTGGTTATCTCAGCTCTTTCTCGCTACCGGTTCCTTCTGGCGCGCCGAGCGAGGATGCTGAGCGTTACTACAGTTTTGATTCCGGGAATGCGCATTTAGTCGTCATTGACTCCGAAAAGTTTTCTGGTGACGCGACTGCCACCAGGCTCGCACAAATGCTGTCTTGGTTGGACGCTGACTTGGCGGCCACAACCAAGACATGGCGTCTGGTGTTCTTGCACCGCACAATATTTTCCAATGCTAACCACGGAACTTGGGGTGACATTGGAGAAAATAGAAAAATGCGTCAACAGCTTGCGCCAATCCTACAAAACCGGGGCGTTCAACTGGTCATGTTTGGCCACGATCACGCTTACCAACGTAGCAAGCGCCTGCGTGTGGATAGCGGTGGGAAAATAATCCGCGACGGTTCCAATAATGTCGTTGATTCCAGCGCCGGTATCATATATGTCCTGACTGGCATCGGGGGGGCGGATATGCATGATTGCCAAGCCGATCCTAGCGCACTGTTTGGATCGGCCAAATACACCAACTATGTCTCCAGCTACGGGGACGGTTATGATTTTGTGGCATCCCGTAACAACGCAGCGGTACTGTTCAGCGGGGGCGGTGCAGAGTGTACTGGGCTTCCCACTACCCCTGCGGTCACAGAACGTTATGGTTTTACCCAGGTAATCATATCTGGTTCCACCCTGAACTCCACCACCTACAATCTCAATGGCGTGATCATGGACCAATTCAGTATGCCGGCAAATTAATCCCTCTCGCAGTTGGTTCAACGCGCCGACCGCGAGGAGGCGTATCCTGGATCCCGTTTTCCTGCGTATAATGCTGGGCAAAGTTGTGATCTCAACTTGGCTCGGTCATTATGAACAAAAACCCTGTCGTCCACCTGCTACTTGCTTCTCTTCTGACGGTTACACACTCCGCGCTCGCGACCACATTATACGTGGACAACCATGGCGACGATGCCAACGACGGCTATAGCCTCAGGAGCCCATTCAGGACGCTTGCCAGGGCCGTATCGGCGGTCAAGCCAGGCGACGCCATCGAGCTGCGCGCTGGGCACTACACTGGTGTTCTGATCAAGCGCCCTGGAACACCTGACGCCTGGATCAGCTTACGTCCTTATAACAACGAAAAGGCAGTCATAACTGCCGCACACAGCGGGCACCCAACGCTCTATTTTTATCATTCCAGTTGCGACGAAGAAAATCCGAATAATTACCCCTGCCAACCGCTCTACTGGAATATTGAGGGCCTGGAGATCCTTGGCGCCGGTGGCGCTGATCACGTGATCAAGGTGGATACTCCGAGAGTGCGGATCGTCGGAAACAACCTGCACGGCTCCTCTGCCGACATTATCAAGCTGGTGCACACTGCCGATGATGTCGAGATTTTTCGAAATGAAATACATCACCCCAACGCGCGAAACGGGGCAAACGCTCAGGGCGTTGATATTGTCGGCGCCGACCGAACGCATGTCGCATACAATCACGTGCACGACATTCCCTCCATCGGCATGTATGCCAAAGGGAACTCCCGCAACACGGTGTTCGAGCACAATCTGGTCGAACGCACCTGGTTGCACGGCATCATGCTCGGTCAGTCGACGGATGCAGACCGCCTGCGCGATGGCCGCTATGAATCCTACGACGGCATCATCCGCAATAATATCATTCGTCAAACCGGCTGGTCCTGCGTCGCTACTGCCTCATCATTCAACGTTCACATTCTGAACAACAGTTGCTACGACACCGGTTCCGAAACCCACGGCACAGTGCTCATTTCGAACGAATCCGAAGTAAAGCAGGCGGGAACGAATATCGAAATACGCAATAACATTTTCTATGGTTCGGCACGCCAACCGCTGATCAAAATCACCTCTAACGCCATGACTGACACAGCCACGCTGCGCATCGACCACAATCTCTACTGGACCACAGGCGGTGCTACCGCAGTGCGTTTCACCTGGCGCGACAAAGGCTTAGAGCGCGTCTCCTTTGACACTTGGCGTAAGGCGACCAGACTCGATGCCCACAGCCTGGTGGCCGACCCACGCTTCAGCGATCGCACCACGCTAGTCCCATCACCCAACAGTCCGGTGTTAAACGCAGGCACTGACACGCCACTGGTAACGCGGGATTACACCGGCGTCACCCGTCCCTGCCGCGGTAAGACCGATATTGGTGCCCATGAACTCTGTCCGGTAACGCAATAAACATAACCATATGCAATACCTCATTTGCACATTGTCCTTCGTCCTCATCCTCAGCGCCTGCGCAGCTCCAAGTTCACACCCAGACGCGATAGTTACACCGAAGACTGCATCCAAGGAAGATCTTGCGGCGCCGAAGCTTAGTGTCGATACGGCCTCGCCCGCACCGGAGTTTCGTGTCATCACTACCTCGCCGCCGCCGGAAACTACAAACCTACCACGCAATGTTGCGATCAGCCTGCGCTTGAGTGCGACACCCGACGTTTCTAGCATCAACAGTGGGAGTTTCCGCCTCGAAGGCGTGACAGGCAGCGTACGTGTGCGTGGTGCCACAGTTGTGTTTGAACCAACCGCTGCACTCGCTCCCCGCACGGCGTATACTGCCGTTCTCACTACCGGGGTCAAAGACCGCAGTGGGCGGACGCTGCCGCAGGAATACCGCTGGCGCTTTACCACCGGCAGCGATACGCTGATCATGCGCAGCTTTCATGTGCCCGCCCCCGCCGGGCGTCTCGAACTCTTTCGTTATCCCTACCTTCAAACCGATTCTCCGCGGCGCATGCGAATTCTTTGGGCCACGGCCACGCCTGGGCAAGGCGCCGTGTGGTACCAGACGGCGGGCGAGCACCATTGGAGCAGGGTCACAGCAACTACACAGCGTTACCCCTCCACACGCACTGCCTTGCCACAGGATTTTACCCAACACGAGGCCGTGCTAGATGACCTCGATCCTGACAACACTTACACCTACCACGTATCGCACAACGGCGTGCTCATCGCGGAAGGGATACCATTCAAGACTCTCACGGAACCCAGTGAGGCAGCAGTACGCTTCGTTGTGTTTGGCGACTCCGGTAGTGAATACAGTGCACCACGCTCGGTACGCGATGCCATTGCCAACCGCAATACCACCGGTAAGTATCAATATCCACACGACTTTATCGTGGGCGTGGGAGATATCGCCTACAACAGCGGCACATTCGTGGATTTCGATAAGCGGTTCTTCAACCAGTTAAGTGGCAAAGGCGACCGCGGCGATGGTGTGCACAGCATTTTAACAAGCCGGCCATTTTTTCCGGTGCTCGGCAATCATGAGTATGACAACAGAAAAGACTCACTGCCCGATGGATTCTTGCAGTCCTTCTCCAATCCCGTTGCGGATGATATTCCATCCTCAGAAAAGGAGCGTTATTACAGCTTCGACTCAGGAGATGCGCATTTTGTGGTGATAGACAGCATGAAATTTCAAGGACGCTCAAGCGCGGCACTGGATGCCATGCTTGCGTGGCTGGACCACGATTTAGGCCACACCCAAAAGAAATGGCGCATTGTATTCTATCATCACGCTATTTTCGCTCACGGCCCGCATGGCACCTATGGCGATATTCACGAGAATCGAGGCATGCGCCAACGTTTGGCGCCGATCATGCAGAAACATGGGGTGCAGCTTGCCATCAATGGGCATGACCATTTGTATGAACGCAGTAAGCGATTACAAGTGGATGGTAATGGAAAAATAGTGCGCGACAGCAAGTGCCGCGTGATCGAATCGGAAAAAGGGATTGTTTACGTCACCGTTGGTATCGGTGGTTATGACCTACACAACAGAAAAATAGACCCTTTACCCTGCGGTACGCCAATCTATGAGCAGGGAATGCGCGATTACGGAGAAGGCTACGACTTCATTGCGCTACGCGCAGATGGTGCGCCGGTCCTATTCGATAGCACCGACCGCCCACCACGTGAACCTCGTGTCAGATACGGATTTCTACACGTCGAGATCACGACTGGTGGATTGCGCGCTGTTGCCTACAATATCCATGGCGAGATCCTCGATCACTTTGACCTTACCAACTAATAGATGGCTGTCAACGCCAGCGGCGCGTACCGGAGTGACGCGTTAGGTGTATCCAGGTACGCCACAGAATATAGAACGGCGCCATAAAGAAGCTCATAAACACGCGCCCGGGAACACCGCCCCGGCGGCTGCCGAGATAGAAGTACAGAAGATAGGCGAACATTAACACCAGCAGCGCCTGGAACGACGCCGATGACAGCCCGCCGAACAGCGCCGCTACGGCAACTGCCAGGAATACCAAACTTAACTGCACCGCGTACGAAGGCATCAGGAAATCGAACGCCAGATCCAGAGCCACGGCATCCCGGTCCACGAACGCCTTTCGTAAGAGCGCACGTACGCTCGCCTTCCCTACCGACGACTTTCCGCCGGCCCAACGGCGGCGTTGCGCAGCAGCCTCCTGAAGACTCACGGGCAGTACGCTTTCGACCTTGGCACGATCCTCCCACACCACGCGCTCGCCGGCCTGAACCAGTCGCACCACCATCCCTTTGTCCTCTACCAGTGAATCACCTTGCCAATCGAAGCGATCTACCAGATCGCGGCGGAACGCCATTCCGTGTCCCCGCAACTGGCAGGTGAGCCCAGCTTGGCTGCGTGCAAGCTCCTTGAAACGATTCACCACCATGGCGCTGATGTAGTTGAGACGTGCGAACAGGGATACGTCGTGATTGGCAATGCCGACGTGACCCTGTACAACTGGCGCACCGGCGGCAATTCGGCCCGCGGCATACTGGAAGAATGCCGGATCCACAATATTGTCTGCATCAAAAAACGCCAGCACATCAAATCGTTCATTCCGCGTGCGCAACCAGGCGATGCCTTCAGAAAGTGCAGCCGCCTTGCCGCGCGGACCGCTTGCACGTTCCAGGCACGCCACACCGGCCTCCCGTGCCACACGCGCTGTCGCGTCAGTACAGTGATCGGCCACAACCAGAACTAGCAGCTGTACACTCGGGTAGTGTGCAGAACGCAGAGAATCCAGCAATTTCCCCAAACTAATCTCTTCATTGTGTGCTGGAATTAGAACTGCAAAACGAAGCGATTCATCCGGCGGCGGTCCCGGCTGCAAACGCCAGCCCCACGCTGCCAGCAATGCATGGTAGCCGAACATTCCCCACAAACCAGCTGCTAACATCCACAACATTATATCGATCAGCATAAACGCCCCTATCGGTCGAGTGACCTACCCGCTGCATCAGTTGTTGCCGCGTGGCGCAGAACCTGCATGTACAGCGCCATAACTCGTTCCATGCGCCGATCAAACAGATACTCCTGTTCAATGCTGGCGCGTGCCGCGACGCCCAACGCGTTGCGTTTCTCGGGTTGCGATACCAGCTCCGCGAGCGCACGTATGAAGTCCTCTTCCTGACCGGGAGGCGTAAGAATCCCATTGATACCCGTGTGCACCACGTCCGGGATACCGCCGACCCCCGTTGCCACGGCTGGCACGCCATTCAGCATCGCTTCGAGCAGCACATTCGGCAACCCTTCGCGCAGCGAGCAGATGGCGAGTATGTCGATGATTGCAAAGAGTCTCGCGACATCGTCTCGATGGCCGAGCATCTTTACTTGCCTGCCAAGACCGTACTGTTCGATAAGTGCTTCGATATTATCCCGTTCCTGCCCTTCCCCTATTATAAGAAAGACGGCCTTCCCGCCGTCCTTCAAGATACGTTGCGCTGCTTTGACAAAGAGGGCGTGCGCTTTCTCGATACCAAGCCGGCCGATAATGGCAACGACAACGTGCCCAGCCGGAACGTCAAACTCTGCTCGCATTGCTTCGCGTTCACGCTCACCCGGACGCTCGGCATAATTGGCTCTGATCGCATTGGCAATCAGCACAAGCCTGTCACCGGGCACGCCTCGCGCATTAGCCACATTCCGGTAGTTGCGCGATACACAGATTACTCGGTCAAAGAACCTCCAAGTGAAGGCCTGGAGGCGCTCATATAGACGTACTTTCATATTTTCCGAGGTCCAACCATGCACTGTCGTTACTACCGGGCGACGCGCGCGACGGGCGGCAATAAGTGAGTACAGGTCTGCCTTGTAGCCATGGCTGTGCACAGCGACGCCCTGATCGTTTTCAATCAGGGCGCGCAGCGCCGCGATGGCGTGCATATCGAACTTACTCCGTGACGGTATGCACTGATAGGGAATACCGCTACCCGCGAGTTTCCGGGAAAAGGGCGTATCTTGCACGTCCCAGAAATTGACAATTGTGGCTCTCCAACCGATTTTCTGCAGTGCGAGACATTCGTTTATTACCGTCTTCTCAGGACCGAATACGTCGAACGCACTGATAGTGTGCACGATGTGCGGGGATGGCATGGCAAGTTCCAAGCTCAATATCTTCGTTCTGGCAGCCGGTCCAGCACTAAACCAGCATTCTGCAAATTGCCGAGGATAAGCGGCAAACTCTCAATTGCCGATGCCGTATCGTCGTGCAAGAGCACGATGTCCCCATGCTGGACAGACGTGGTTTTCATGCGCTTCGCCACTTCGTCAGCACTGTGCGCAAACGAATCACCCGTCTCAATCGACCACATTACAACACGCAAACCGTGTATGAGACACCAGCCAAGCTGCGGGATTGTCAACTCTCCGTAGGGGGGGCGATAGAGCGATACACGCCTCCCGAGCAACTGAGACAACTGGTTAACCCCACGTAGCTCTTCAAACTGCCGCGCTACGGATAGTGAGCGCATGTGTGGGTGGTTATGGGAGTGGTATCCGATGGTATGCCCTGCGGAGACAACTCGCCGTGCGATCTCGGGATATTTCTCAGCCTCGGCACCAATCATGAAGAATGTCGCCTTAACACCATGTTTCTCCAGCTGATCCAGAACGGCCGGAGTTCGCTGCGGATGCGGCCCATCATCAAATGTCAGGAATGTCCGGTCGCTACCTGATCGAAAGTTGACGACAGGATTCAGTGCCTGGCGTAAAAACCGTTTAGCGAGTTTTCGCATGGAGAATTTCTCGTGGTGCATGCTCAAGCAGAAAAACCGTGGCGGTGGTGCGGCTTGATGAGTTGTGGCTCATTCACCGCATCAACCTCTCAAACCGTGGCACAGCGCATTGATCTTGCGGTACATCTCCCAGGCAGTAACATAGTGGAGCGCATAGCCCGGGCGATCCCGGTACAGATTCTCGATGCTCGTCCATAATCTTTCAAAGCCACCGTTCATTAACATTTCAGTCGTGCCATCCTCCGCACCGTGCGTGTGTACCTTCACGAACACATGGTTTTCGGCACCGCGGATTGTTACCCCACAATCCGCCCACAAACGTGCCCGATTCAGCGTTGGTGGTGCATCTCGCGAAATCTCGCCCGACTCGATATGCGGCATCACTCCCAGCTTGCGCTCTTGCCAATTGAGCGCCAAGGGTCCCTGTACAAGCAGAAGTTCGCCGTCCTTGGTCCAATCACCGACTGATGCGTCTCGCCCATGATCATGCGACTTGCGATGTCCTGGTCGGCCATGCGCAAAATATATGGAGTTGATCTTGCTAGTCTGGGTGTCGCTCGGCGCTGATGGCATGGTCATGTCGCATCGGCAGCCAGTCTCTACCAACACACTGATTTCATTGTCCACGCCACACCAGCGACCATCGGGGCGGGAGTTATCCAGCGCCCAATTGCCATGGATGAAGCAATAGACAATCTCTCCAGTATCGGGGTCTCGCCGCAGCAAACCATGCTTCTCATGCAACAACGACTTGAAGCGTGTCAATGTATGTCGCAAATTATCTGCCGTGTCATCATCGTGATGAAGATGTACTTCTACCTCGCCATGACCATCCCGGCACATGCCAGATAACCACTCCAATATCTGTGCGTCATACTCCTCCTCGGGATAGAAAAAACTATGCTGCGGTGAACGACCATCACTGTCACGGTGTCTCAGAGCTAAAGGCGGGTACTCCCGCACCCACCGCGCCACTCGCGCGCGCGCTGTCTCCGTATCGACTTTTCCCCAGAAAGGCTCATAGTGATCCGCAAAGCAGAAATACACATGGACCGGACCATCTCCCGACCGCCGCCGACCGAACAAGGCACGGCGCAGGTACGGACCGATCCAGATCTGCATGTTGCGTGAGCGCAGCGTCAGCCAAATGGCTGCTGCAGCAAATGCTAATAACGCCAACACCAGGAATACCATCATCATTACACCATTTGTTGCTGCTCTACTTCCCTCGTGAGGGCCCGCACAAATAGCCAGGCTGCGTCACCGGGCTCGTCATAGCATTGCAGAATAAGCGACATACTTAGTGTAGCGGCTTACCACCATGCATGCGGCAAACGGCAGGCAAGACATGACCGATAGGGCACAAGCCATACCGGACCAGCGATGCATAACAATGGTTGGCGCTCAACGCCGCATGGACCATAATCACGTTCATGCAGTACGAGGCAGTTTCTCTGACACCAGAGCAGCAAAGCGCTCGGCAATACGGTCCCATGTGTAATCTGCAACAGTCTTGTGGTAGCCGCTCTGCGCGGTCGCCTCGGCGGCGCCACGGTCATTGAGTATTGAGCGAATCCGGGCCGAGACCTCGGCAGCGTTATCTCCGTAATACAGAAAGCCGTCATCGATGTACACAAGTTCGTCAAGGCGCGTGGAAATAACCGGTTTTTTCTGGCTCAGGTACTCAAAGAGCTTGATGGGGCAAGCGCGATGAGAGACCGGTATTTTGGTAAAAAGATTAAGGCAGATATCCATGGCGCGGATGTACTCAAACACCTGGTCGTGAGGCACGCCTCCGGTAAGTTGCACGTTGTGGACATTTTCGTCGTGGATGCGCTTCTCCACCCGCTTCCACTCCCGTCCGGTCCCCACATACAGGAAGTGGATGTCCGGCATGGCCTTGGCCACCTCTACCATGAGGTCTAAATCGATAAAATATTCGAAGGAACCGATAAAGCCCACGACGGGAAGTCCGCCATGACGCACCGTCTGGATGGGGACGGAAGGCGGTGTTGCTGCCTTGGACAGGCTTACGCCGTTTGGGATGATATGGACATTACCCAGCGCCTGTCGTGCCAGGATGTTCGATATGGAGAACGTCAGCGTGGCCCGCGACATCATGTTGTTCAGCAGCCATTGCGCCAGATTCCGCAGCAAACGGATATCCAGTCGGCCCAGTTCGTAGGAAAGCATGTCGATATAGTCGTCGGCGTAGTCGAACACCAGCACCACGGAGTCGAGCGAGATAAACCGGTATTGCGGGATGTTGTAAAGAAGCACGACGTTTAACTCGTGCTCCGCGATAAGCCGCTTGGCGTCCTGGTAACTGGCAAATGAATAATAGGCTTTCTTGAACAACTTCTCGAGCGGCAGACGCAGGTTCCACAGCCACGGGGTGAGCGGTACATCATGGATGATGATGTTTTTGTGACCGCGGCTTGTGATTTCCTGAAAATTCGTCTCCGCTGACTTGAGCGGCGGCGGTTGCATTACGTGTATCTCATGACCGGCATCGGCGAGCGCATACAGCAGTGAGTGATATCGGCTCCAGTTCATGGCATGCCAGCGTGCCATATAGGGAAAGAGTATCTTCATGCCGACACCGTCGGAGCGAACAGCCGCTGCTTCAGCATTTGGACAATCCGCGCTGCCGCCTGACCGTCGCCATAGGGATTTGTCCTGCCTGTCATGGAGTCGCGGTATTGACGATCCGACAAGAGGCGCGTGACCTCATCAACGATCAATTTTCTATTGGTGCCAACGAGCCGTGCTACCCCCGCCTCTACACCTTCGGGTCGTTCGGTAGTCTCTCGCAGCACCAGTACCGGCTTGGAGAGCGAGGGAGCCTCTTCCTGTATGCCACCGGAGTCCGTGAGAATAATCTCGGCCTGATTCATGAGATGGGAAAAATTGACGTAATCCATTGGATCGATCAAATGTACATTCGGACAGGAAGAAAGTCGCCGGTGCGCCTCCTGTCTCACATTGGGATTGGGGTGAACGGGAAACACAACCCCGACTTCGGGGAAGCGGGTCGCAATTTCCTCTACGGCAAGCAACGTTTCCACAAGAGGTGCGCCAAAACTCTCCCGGCGATGCGTCGTCAGCAGGATAAATCTGCCTTTAACCGCATCGTGAGCGCTGGATGGCAATACACGCATAAAATCCGGCGGCCTGTTCGCCAGAATCCATAATAAGGCATCGATACCGGTGTTGCCGGTAACCTCGATCGAACCGGCATTGGTTCCCTCATCCAGAAGATTCTGGCGCGCCCTCACAGTGGGCGCGAAGTGCAGGTCCGCCAGGCACCCCGTAAGACGCCGGTTAATTTCCTCAGGGTAAGGCGAATACTTGTTGTGCGTGCGCAAGCCGGCTTCCACGTGGCCAATCAGCACGCGTTTATAAAATGCCGCCAACGCCCCAACAAAGGTCGTGGTCGTGTCGCCCTGAACAAGCACACAGTCCGGCTGAAAGTCCTCCAGCACGGACTTCATGCCGGTGAGCGCCTCTACACTGACGTGAAAGAGATCCTGGTTTTCACGCATGACATTGAGGTCGTAGTCAGGCGTAATCGCGAAGTCGCTGAGCGCCTGGTCCAGCATGCCACGATGTTGCGCAGTGACCACCGTGCGCGCGATGAACGCGTCGCTATTCTCCTGTAAAGCCATACACACGGGCGCCAGTTTGATTGTTTCCGGTCGAGTGCCGAATACAACCAGGACTTTCTTTCGATTATCCATTTGGTGACGCAATATGCATTCCTCGCTCCAGATATTGTGAATAGGTCACCACGTCCAGGTCTTCATCTGCCAACAGTTTCAGCATAATCTCAAAACCGGGGATATTCTTGATATCCAGGGGGTCCATGTAAATGTTGAGATAGGAGCCAGTCTCACGCGCCATTCTGAGCAAGTCACGGAACAGTTCAAGATAGCTCTCTGGCCCGCGATGCAGCAGTCGATGACTCAGCCGCTGGGCATTGAGTGAATGCCAAGTGTCAAACACGGTAAATGGATGCTTCGGACAGGTCGTCAAGGGGAATTCCACAATACCGTGTTCGGCCTGGAATGGCAGACCGCGCGTCGTGGTATTCGTAAGCCAAGTGGACGAAGAATAGCGGTATCCGACTTCGCTCAGCAATGCGTAAATGTCACTCGAAAACAAATGCTTGAAGTGCGGAATTCGCAGCCCGATAGGCTCTATGCCGAGTTCTGACTTGCAGATCTCGTGGCATTTCACGATCTCCTCCATTTTTTCGTCTTTCGATATATAGCGAAACTTGCGTCCCGGATTCAGCAACTCATTATCTGGGTGAGAGTACGTATGATTCATGATCTCGTGGCCCTGCTCCACCACGGCAGCATGCTCTTTAGGGTACTTCTGCACCCAGTGGCCCACGACGGCAAAACTCGCCTTGTAGCGGTACGGCTTGAGCATTTCCAGTATCGCCGGGATGGCCTCAACATCATCGGGATAATCGCAGTCAAACGAGAGCGTCACACAAGCCTTCTTCGACGCCCACAAGCTTTTGTCTCGATTGCCATTGAGTATGCTTTTTACAAACAGACCTGGCGCGGTGAAAGTCACAAGCCCGACCAAAGGCAGGTTTGAGTTTTGGGTCGCGATCCAGCGATAAATGCGTTCAGGTAATACCATTTCTATATTCTCCTCAGGTCACACAGTCTTAGAATGGCATGGGAGCTGTCGATCCATTTGCGCCCATACATGTCTATCCGTCTAGCCTGTTCGACCATGCATTTTGTAAACTACCATGGCCATTTGCATTAACTCCAGTCAGGCCGCCATTTAGCGAATATTCCGTGTCACAGCAACATACTCCCAAGCCATCGCTGACAGCGTTTACAGCCTAGTTGGGGGGATCTTCCTGTGCCATCACCGGACTGCCGTCAACATAATATACAAAACCATTTGCTGTTAGAACTGAAATCGATGGAGTCGAGCACGATACAGCTCCATATCCGTAAGCACCAATCAGCCGCCCAAGCTAACTTAATAGATTCTTTGTCTGATCGCACACATCAATCACCTCTCCCCAATAAGCCTCGACTGCATACAGTCAACTCTTTGCGCCACGATCTGAGCTATGCGCTTTGGCAAGCCCAGCCCACACAAAGCCTAGGCAAGCTGAGCTGTGTAATTCCACCGTTCAGTAGCACGGCACAGGAAGCTGCCACGAGTAAAGAATATTGCACAGCAATCTCACTTGCTCGCCCGAGCGTGATAAAGTTCCATGTACGCGCTTAACATGGTTACCTGACTGAAGCGCCCTAAAACACGCGAGCGACCTGCCTCACCAAATGCGGTGCGCTGGTCTTTCGACTCAACCATTTGTGCAAGCGCAGCTGCTAACGCCACTTGGTCCTGCGAAGGAACTAACAGCCCTGTGACGCCCTCTTCCACGATCTCGGGATTCCCTCCGACAGCAGTAGCAACCACCGGCAAACCCGTGCTCATGGCCTCAAGTAGGGTCACATTCATGCCCTCATTGAGCGATGACAGCACATAGATGTCCATGGCATTGAGCAGGTCCGGAGTATCCTGTCGTTCGCCAAGTAGCAGTGTACGTTCTTCAAGCCGAAGTACGCGCACCGTATCGTCGATCGCGCCCCGTTCCGGGCCGCCACCGATTAACGCCAGTCTTACCGGCCTGTGGGTCACATCGAGCAATCGTCGAAAGGCATGCAGCAGTGTCACATGGTCTTTAATTTTTGAGAGACGCGCCACGATTCCGATCAGAATCTCGTTCTCGGCGATACCAAGCGCAGCACGAGTATGGCCACGGCGAATCGGATCTGGAACAAACCGGGCAGTGTCAACACCATTATATATGAGCCTAACACGATGCGCAGGGATACCGTTTTGACGGGTTAAAACATCATTCACGTATCGAGACACCGAAACGACGTGTGTTGTCAGCGCAGACAGCAGTCTCTCTAACAGTTTACGCCGTGGCATATTTTCGATGTGTGAATGCACAGTGTGCACATGCACAATACCTGCACCAGGCATGCTATGCACTGCGAGCGCGGAGTATAACCAAGTAGAGAAAACGTGGCTGTGCACAACGCGGATGCCATGCGCCTTTATCAGCCTGCGCAGGCGCACTACCATGCGCAAATCTACGCCCTCACGCTTCTCCATACGGTGGATGGGGATCGAGAGCTTCTCCAGACGCTGTTCCAGGCTACCGCCGGCCTCAAATACAGCAATCCGCGGCTGAACGCCAACGGCACTTAAGCTGCAGACGAAATCCACAATAAGCGTCTCGATGCCGCCCATTGCCATACTGTGATTGACAAACAGTACGGGCAGCGGTGCCTGATTCGATGATATTTGCATCATGAGTTTAGATAATCTCTTTAACCGCAGCCAACCAAATCATGCTAATTAAACTTATCATGCTACCGACTATAATTACGGCGTCCAGACGCGAGAACCGCAATGCAGGTAGTTGCAGGTTTTCACGGCGGGCCACCAAGTAATTCGCCGCTGCGAGACCTTCCAGAAAGTACAACAGATCGAGTTCCATGACGACGAAGAACGTCGCGGCAGCGAAACCTATGAACGCACCGGTTATCATGCGCGCGATTGCAACCAGGCGAGGATCGCTTCCATACTCTGGTTTGGTAACAAGCCAATTACCTTTAAAGCAGAACCACAGAATTGCCATGAAACAGAAAAAGCCGAGCAGACCCGTCTCTGAAAAATTCTGGACATAATTGTTGTGGGCTACCAGTTTCAAATCCACCTTCTTGGCAAATTCCCCTCGCCCTACGCCCAATAGTGGTTTCTCCCTGAGCATGTTTAGCCCCTGCTCCCACAGCCAAGTTCGCTCGTGTGCAGACGACTCACCGGAACTCACCGTACTCATGCGCGATGGGCCTATCATAAAAAGAGCAAGCACCGCCGCAATACCAATAACGACAGCCATGGGATGGCGAAATTTTTCTCTAAGATAGAACAACATACTGCAACCCAGCGCGAGCACCGCACCACGCGAGTCAGTCAGGAAGATTGCCACAAAGTAGGATGCCCCTAAACCGATCCCGACAAGCCTGACGGACCATGAATGTGCACCTAACACGAGCTCGTACGTGAAGGCTGCGGCGATTACAAACAGAATACCTAAAACATTGGGCCCATCCCAGTCACCGTACCAGCGTACACGCGTTTCCGCGTAACCTGGAAATGAAGTCAGCCCACCCCATGCTTGCCCCTCGGTAGCCTGCAAGAATGCCTGATAGGCTAGGAACAATGACAGCCAGAGTACTGCCCAAACCACTGCCTGCAACCGCTCGATCGTAGTGAGTGTCCACGCGATCATGAAGAACACAATGACGCGCTTGATGAAAAGCTCAAGCTGTTCAAAAGCCGACCCTGCATCTGTTGCCAACAACGTTGAAAGAAAAATGATTACAAGATACACCGGCATCAGCCAGTTTTGAGGAATCCTGAAACGCTCTCGCTCGCCGGTGTATTGGCTGATGGCTATCGCCATACCAAATGGAATAATCAAATAGGCCGTAGGCCAGCCTAGAAAAAATGGCACCCAGTCCTGAGGCCGTATATACAGGGCGATCAGATAGAGATAAATGGGAATTAGCGCCATGATTGACTACCGTTATCCGCTTGTACCCAGACTATTTGTTATGACGACTGTGCGCCGCCGGTATGTTGCGCCACTGCCTTATCGAACTACCAGAACGCCACAACGTGTCCAGCAAAGTCCGGACAGGCGTATCTATGCGATATATCACGGCAATTAACATCAAAAATAGAACCAGCTTTACAGGAATCGAAACAAACAGGGGCCAATTGTTGAACAGCAGTGATGGAAAATAAAAGACTACGGCTAGCGTTGATATCCAGATAAGTGGTGCATACCTGAAAGGTACCGGATAAAGCCGCTGTGAAACCATGTTAATAAGGATAGCATTGACGAGATTCGCACCAATATATGCAGTCGCTGCGCCATAGACCCCCCAGAACGGAATCAACAACAGATTTAGCCCTGTCTTTATCGCAAGTGTTCCAAGGTTGATGTACAGAAGATACTGTGTTTTTTTGCAATATAAAATTCCAGTCTCATAACAGTAAGAAAGGCCGCTGACCGTCACGCCAAGCAGCAAGATAGGTGTGATTGTGTACGCGGAAAAATAGCTCTGTGGGGTGATTGCATGCAGAATCTCAGGCGTTACAAGCGCAATTCCAAAACCCGCAATAATTGCAAACACGAACTGATAGTGGGCGGCTTGTGCTTGAACAGCGGTCGCATTCTCCTGTCCAATAACAGAAAAACGGAATGGCCCATAACCTCGCTGAAACGGCTCAAGGACAACAAAGGTCAACAGGAGTGCAAACTTCATGGCAAGTCCATACAGACCTACCGCTTCGAGCGAAACCATATCTTTGAGAAGAAAGCGGTCTATATTGCCGGCGAACGATGCGACGATGCCGCTAAGCGCCATCGGGATACTGTATCGCAACATTTGCCCAAGCATGGCGATATCGGGCATGAGCCCGCAGTGCCTGAGAGCATAACCGATTACCACCAGCGACCCGAGCGCTACCGTCCACAGATTTGCTTGCAACACACCTAACACACCCATATGCAGCACGCCTACAAAATAAATACTGAGGCCTACCTGCACAAGCAACTTGGTAAATGACACAAGCACATAAAAGACGGCCAGTTCTCTGGCGCGCAAATAGGCAAAGCCAACCTCGGTCGTCAGCTCCAGCACCAGAATCAGGAGAACTATATTAAGCGCCGGAACATACGCTGCACTGTCGAGCAGCATCACGGCAATCGGGACACGCGCAAGGTACACCAACACTGCACCAAAACTGCTCAGCGCAAGTATAGTCACAAGACCTGTGGTCACGACTTGTTTACGCTTTTGGACTTCAGGCTGGTCAAAGTAAAATCGCAGCGTCGAATGTGCTAACCCGGCGGAAAACACTACAGAGATTACCGCCGATAGTGAATAAAGCAGCTCCAGTCGACCATACTCCGCTACGCTCAGCTGCGAAGTGTACAGTGGCAACAAAAGGAAAGCTCCCAGCCTGTTCAGCAAATTACCGACCAGATAAATACCGCTCTTGCGGAAGAGTCGCTTCAGATCTGCTTGCATAGCTATCAAAGAACTACCGACGAGGCTGGCGCTGTTGCATTCGCCATCAGCGTCAAGGGTATGAAAGTAGTGACAGACACAGCCTGCATCGCTACTGGATCAGCTACCAGGCAGGAAACAGTCGACGCCTGCCAAGGCCATTCGCGCTTCTCAGCAGAGATGGCATGATAAAATGACGCAGCAATATCGCGCTGCGCACATAGTCCGCATAGCATACACACAGCGAGGTATAATTCTCCACGGTTGACGTAGTGCTGGTCATTCACCACAAGAGCTTCGTCGCCATTATGTTGTCTTGGTATTTTTTGCAATTTATCCAAGACGGCGGCTCTGCTTTTCGATGTGACCCAAGATATGTTCGTGATATTCCAGGCGCCACCCGGGTTGAGCCATGAAACACGGATCGAATCGGTCACGGGTCAAGGTAAACCATAGTACGATGCGAAGCGCCAGAAACTGGGTCTCGGACAAGCCCAGTCTCGTCACTGCCTCTTCTACGACTTTAGCTGCCGTGGCCGATAAATGCCATGGCAAGATCTGTTCAATATATACCTGCCGCAGGCGGCCAGATTCTTGCGCCAACTGGTAAATCAGGCAGGTTAGATAATCAAGCAGCGGCATGCCCTGATTCTGTGCGTAGTCCCAATCAATGATCGCGCATGCCTCAAGGCGGTGATCGAAGAGGATATTGCCAAGCTTGAAATCGCCATGCGTGTGACCGATCGCCATCTCGCTGTCGGTCAAGACTTCGTGGAGCTGCTGGTTCAAGATATCAATCCGACTATTAGTACGTGCATCACTAAAACGTGAGGCAACGGTCAGAGTGCTTTCCACGACGTTCCGGTAGATCTGCTCGGTGACAGGTTGCCGCACACAGGACTGCTCATGATACCTAAGCAGCATTTCACACGCCTTTCGAACAGCCATATCCATTTTGGATTTATGTCTGCTGCCAAGAAACTCGCGGCCCGTGCATCGGCTTTCCACAGAATACATTCGACCATGCCACATCCCTGTTGCATGAAGCTTAGGAGTACGATTCGCAATGGGGCTACGCTCAAGAATACCAAGCGACATCACATTCGTCTCGCAACGGATACGACCCTCTTCGGAATCCGGTATGCGTACAACCACATCGGCATCATAGCGGTTCTCTGGTCCCGCGATTATCACCGTCGTATCCGCATTACCCGCCACCAGTTTTCTGACCAATATCTTCTCGTGTGCCGCCCAGCCGACACGTTCTGCGACCCCGCTTTCCATAAAAAGTGCGTCAAGATCCGATGGATATCTTTGGCGCGAACCAAGAAACAGAAAGGCGGGCCAAAACCGCTTTAATAAACGCGTGCGCACTGCCCTATCCTTAGCAGGGTTCCCCCCATATGGGAAAGCCGCAGGTGACTCGCTGCCGCTGATAAACTCGGGGGGTGGCCAGAAATCGGGGGACAAAGTGCTTTTTCCCGCAAAGTACACTCGCTCACGAAGGCCATGTGCGCTCATCAGACGACCGGCAGCCGGTATCGTCAGGCGCCCAGACGATTTTATGCAATTTGCCAAACCTGCCATGGTTTTCCACTTACGATAATCACGGGCATTATTGTCGGCGATGATGAGAATGCCTTGCGCACCGATCCGAAGATTGGTCAGTCGAATAAACGACTGCCATGAATACGAATCTGTACCAATTTCGTGTCCTTCAGTAAGTTGGGGAAATCCCCATAGCACAATGACTCCTAACTCCACCGCTGTGAGTTCTTCATCGAGCGATTTGTTAGCTGCGAGTACTGTCACGTTCTGGATTTTGTTCTGCTGAATTCTTCGCTCGGTAAAAGCACGATCCAGCGGCGTTGCCGGGATACATAGGATGGAGTGGAAATGCGCGGCAAGGCTTGCTGACACTGATCCCAGGCGGCTTTCAAGAACAAGGGCTGTTGTGCGGGTCGCGTGAACGGGGAACAACGGGATCAGGAACGCATAACTGCGGGTGAGGGTGCGTGCAACACTCAGGTATTCGTCATAAGGCAAATACTTAGACAGCGTTGCATATAGCGCCTCTCGCGGCACGCTGAAGTCCAGATTATTGAGCACATCCTTAGCCAGATCGACATGTTGCGAAGATATAGATTCTTCCATAAAGCTGTGATGCGCTCCTCTTGCTACTGTCTAGCCTATGGTAGCCTAGGAAAATATCTCTGGAAGCGCGAGCGACATGGCAAACTCATGTCTATCGACATAACGCTCAACATGCAAGCGCATGATACCGAAGCGGTCCAGGGTGTTAAACCGATTAACACCGCTTTCGTACGCTATCCCCATGCGATAACCTACCTCCTGCGCCTGTCTTCGAACACGATCGTCGAAGAGTCCCATCGGATAGGCCAGAACGTCAATGCTCAGGCCCAACTGTGCCTCTAGGGTCTGTTTGGATACGGACAACTCCTGCTGTAGTTCATCATCACCTAGACTAGTCAATACTGGATGCGAAACCGTGTGAGAACCGAACTCCATACCGGCGTTAGCCATCTCTCTAGCTTGCTCCCATGTCATCGGCCTGCTCTCATCGAATCCATCCGCAGGATATTGCATACTGAGCGTGCCTTCAAATATGCGGATAACCATCTTCCGCTCACTATCCGACAATGCACGTATTGCAAGCATCGCCTGATATATAAGGGTCGCGTTATCTCTAGCTGAAAATGGGAAAACCTGGTCTCCGATCCGTAACGGGACACCGACTGATCCGGCATACTTGCAGAGGTAAACTAACCAATCAAACCAAAAGGTATGCGTCTGCCCAATATAGCCAGTCGAGACAAAGAAAGTGGCTGGCACACCAATCGATCTCAAAACAGGAAACGCATAACGATAGTTGTCGTGGAACCCATCGTCGAAAGTCACAATCACAGGTCGCGGAGGAAGGGAGCTTTTCCCATCTATAGCATCGAGAAGCCGTGTGAAGGTAATTGGATTATATTTTTGGCTGACGTATGACATCTGCCACGCGAAATCGGTCACTGATGCGCTCACGAGTTCTGGGTCAAACAGAAAAGTGTCTTCATCAAGAAGATCCTGCACTCGATGGTATGCCAGAACCATTATCTCGTGGCCGCAGAACCGTCGGATACTCCGTGCGATGGAAGGCGCACCTATGGAATGAAGAGCCCTCGCGAGCAACTGTTTTTTTCTGATACGCATTCTAAGTGAGTTTAGTGGTAAGAATGATCGTGCTGCTCAGCGCCCTCTTCGCACGTGGCCAGATTTCCAGTCTAACCGGTCGAGAAACACCTTTAGCTCCCGATCGAGCAACTCGTAGGCCGAGCGGTTCAAGTGGATACCATCGCCCTCATTGTGCTCATCGCGCATGTGCCGGTCCTCGGCGCTCACACGTAACACCTGTTCAAGGTCAAACACTGCTACACCGAGTTCTCTTCCTAGCTCGCGCAGCCATTCGTTGAACGCGATCACTTGCTCATACTGGCTCGGCTTGCCGAGAATGCGCTCCTTGATAAAATCCTTAGTATCTGCTGTCCACCCTTTGCGCGACGCGGGCGGCACTGTCGTTGCAATTACCGGCAGCAAACCACGGGCACGGATATCCGTAATCCACCCGCGGTATTGACGCTTGTAAGCGTCAAGGTCGCCGGGGAAATACACCGAACATTCCTGAACAACGACGGCATCAGGGCTGCGCTTGCCGATCTCTATTACCTGTTTCACGAGTCGTGTTTTGTCGAAGTCGTACTCGCGCAATGCTTCCAGTCGATAGCGATCGTTACCTGTGCGTGCCGCGAAACCGTCCAGCTTCCAACGATTCACCGTTGAGGCCTCGATGTAAACGATGTGTTTGCTATCCGCCATCAAATCGCCTGCCACTGATGCCAACCATATGCCCACGACCAGAACCACAAGTATGGGCCTTCCTGCATCATTTGATCGTTGACTATGCATCATACACATCCTCCATGCTCTTCAGCATCTTTGCTGGGTTGCCAACAAGAACTGCACGATCAGTTACTGGTTTCGTAACGACACTGCCTGCGCCCACGATGCATTCACGCCCAATCGAGGCCATCACTATCGCACCTTCGCCGATCCAGCAGCCATCGCCAACGGTGACCATCTCATAATGCACCTCATGTGATGACGAGAGGCCACGCAACGCACTGCCGTGCTGGTGTTTACCACTTAGCACCGACACGCGGCTGGCAATCGCCACACCGTTACCGAGCCTGGCTGTGCCCACGATGGAGAAGGATCCTATTACAACAGAACGCCCTACGTTCGCGGTCGCATGTGAGAAAAATGAACCAAAGGCAACCGACAAATCGGCGGGGCAACGATCAAGCGTGACAACATAAAATGACGTACGCAGATATTGGCCCACTTTGCCAGGTACCAAACTCAGAAGTTTTGCTGAAAAGTCGAACAGGGTCTCGCTACCAAAGTGGCGATGCGCGATTCGCGCCGGCAATGACAACGGCCAAGTAACCGCGCAAAACAGAGCGACTAATACACATTTGAATCCATAAGGCATTGCGTCTCAACTCCTCCATTAATCTGCGGCTCGGGTGAACAGTGCGCATGCCGGTGAACAGTGCGCATGCCTGTTAGCAATCGGAGTTCCGTGCCTGCTGAGTATCGTCTCTGCGTACCAGTGCAGTCGATAATGTACCTAACTCGCGTGTCGCTCTCTGCATAGTAAGCATAATTCTTTCTGTGCACTCCAGATCATCACACTGCATCGCGTTAATTTTCCGCCATCTTCAGGTACCTAGCTGGATTGCCAATTGCCACAACGTGATCCTGCGACGGTTTGGTTACGACGCTGCCCGCACTCACAACACATTGCCGCCCGAGCGAGGCCATCACAATCGCTCCCTCGCCTATCCAGCAGCCATCGCCGATAATAACCGTTTCATCCTGTGTCTCTTGCGAAGACGCGTCAGATTGCATTGTATTGCCATACTGATACTTACTGCCCAGCACCGAAACCCTGCTGGAGATCATGACATTCTTACCGATGTTGCTGATACCGACGATTGTGAAACTGCCCAAGCCAACTTTACGACCAACCTTGGCGGTGGGATGGGAGAAGAAGGAGCAGAATCCCACCATCAGATCGTAATGACACTCTGTGAGTGTCATCTTGTAGAACGCCGTTCGGATGTACTGGCCGATTTTTCCCGGTATCAGGCTGAGAAGCTTTGAAAAGAAGTCAAAAGCCACCTCACTTCGGAACAGCTTGTATGGCAACCAGCTCACCAGGCCGAAGGGCCACACGAGAAGATAAAAGCAGTAAACGATGAGACGCTTGGTTTCGTATCGCATTCTGTCGCTCTTGATTATCGACCTAACTGAAGAATTGGAGCCGTCGGGCTTCAACGCGGCTTCACTCGCCACAGCTGCACAGCGAGGCAAATGTCATCGGTACATCAATACCAAGTCGTTGCTCAGGACCGGTTATTCCGCCCGGCGTTGTATCAAGCTATTGAATAATGGTCTATTTCTACTCTACTTTTCAAGTGTTCAAGGAACATGTAACAAACAATGAACGGGGCCGTGCCCGACAATCGGCAACTCCATGCCATTTACATGATCGCCGTTACCTCCCTTCAAGTAGCACCGTTGACGCACACTCAGCGCGCGCCCTTGCCGAACAGTACGACCTGCGCTGTCTGAAACAGAATAATCAGATCCAGAAACAGACTGTGGTTCTTGGCATAGTAGAGATCATATTGCAGTTTGTGCATAGCATCTTCGACCGTTGAACCGTACGGATAGCGGATTTGTGCCCAGCCGGTGATACCAGGTTTGATGGAGTGACGGTTGTGGTAAAAAGGAATCTGGGTTGCCAGTTGCTCTACGAAGTAAGGCCGTTCTGGACGTGGTCCGACAAAGCTCATGTCTCCCTTCAATACATTGATGACCTGGGGCAACTCGTCAATGCGCAACTTACGAATCACGCGTCCGACGCGCGTTACGCGGTCATCGTTTATTTTTGCCCACTGCGGCTGCCCCGCCTGCTCGGCATTCTGGCGCATGCTGCGGAACTTGAACACTCCAAAGGCTTGTCCACATTCACCCATGCGCTCCTGCCGATAGAACATCGGAAAACCACTCTCGAGCACAATTAACAAAGCCGTTAACAACGTGACCGGTAGCGTAACGACCAGCAACAACAGGCTCACGGCAACATCGAAGATGCGCTTGGACGTGGACTTCGCGGTAGTACGGCCGAAACCATCCGAGAATACTATCCAGCTTGGATTGAGCGAATCGAGTTGTACGTGGCCAGTCTCGCGCTCGAAGAAACTGGAAATATCCGTCACCTCAATTCCATTGAGCTTGCATTCCAGCAGCTCATCGATATTCAGGCCGCCATTGCGGCGATCGCGAATCGCTACGACGATCTCGTCGGCCATGTGCCGAGTTGCAATCGCCAGCAGACTGCCACTGTGTTCCAGCAGGTTCTCGCGCGGCACATACGGATGGTGTGTTGCCTTCGTAAGCGCCAAATAACCAACCAGATGGAACTTGCGTCGCATGTCCTCGTCTTGCTCATACAAATTGCCGATTTGCGCTGCCCGCGTTCCGGTTCCCAGCACCAGCAACCGGCGCTTGAGCGCATTCATGTCCACAAGGCGCACGAAGACGAGGCGATTCAGCGCCGTGCCCGCAAAGGCGAACATAAATGCCAGCGCCATGACACCACGACCCAGAAACAAACTCGGCAACAGGTAGAAGATGAAGGTCATGATAATGCCCCCCACCGCAAAACTCGCCAGAAAACGAATGTAGTACCCCAAGTCGCCGGTCTGGGATGCGCGTGTGAACATGCCGAATGCGGTCATCGTGATGAGCATCACGCAGGCAAAAAGTATGGCGCGCGAGATAACCGTACCGACTGACAGGAGGTCGGCCGCGTCGGCACCTGCAAAGCGGACAGCGACCGCGAGATAGATGGATAAAATGAGGATGGCGACCTCAACCACCGCCAGCAGCAGAAGCTGCGCAGGCACGTAATGCCTGAAAATCCGGATCATGTCCCTTGTTTCCCTTGTTCCACAGTATTTATCCCTTCAACACTGATTTCTTGCGCCCTGCATTCACGGATGTGCTCAATGAATTCACTCGTGGCCTGCCGAACAGTGCGCAAACCACCAAAATCTTGGGCTCTGGCGATGCGCCTCTTGCCCCACCCCAGACCAGTCATCATCCTGCTTGCAAGGAACATGCCGGGGAGTTAGCGAAGCCCTCAAAAGCATATGCCCTACCCTATCGCCGTCATTTGCGGGCACGATACACATTGATGACAGGGCATTTCTAACTCCTCCAAAACACGCACGCCGTGACACGAGCGCATGCCAACCGACACACCGGGACCCTGGCCCCGCAGTCAGGTGACATTCCACGTCATACGCACCGCCACAAACCAAGTCTTGGCCACCCGGTACGTTCCGCCGAGCATTGCCAAACGTCTGCGCGTCCCTGAAAAATCCAGGGGCGATGCAAAACCTGCTTTCGGTTCCGCCGATGAAGTCGGCATGGCTATGAAGTACGCAATCCCTTGTTCTTTTCCTTGCCACGCTTGCGTGCACGAGTGTACCACTGCGTTACCACTGCCGGAACCCTGCTGGCGAGAGGCGCTCGTCATCGGGCACCGTGTGAACAGCTCTGCGTCATGGTGTTGCAACCATGCACACCCATACTGGGTGGCCGCCTTTGCCTGCACTAGAGAAGCTCTGAACAAGTCCATGTTTGTCATTCTGAACCGCCGTCAGGCGGTGAGGAATCTTCTTTATTCCTGGGCACCGGAAGATTTCTCGCTGCGCTCGAAATGACAGAATTGACGGGGTTTAGGGGAGAGGGGGTAGGTCAATACATTGATCTGCCCCACCCTCTCCCCAGCCCTCTCCCTTAAAGGGAGAGGGGGCAAATTTTTTTGCAACTCGTTCAGAGATTCCCTAGCCTGCTGTCTGCGTTGTTATCCGGATAGCGAGATTGATATACTGCCGAGCTGTGCCGGGGTGGCGGAACTGGTAGACGCGCCGGACTCAAAATCCGGTGGTGGTGACACCGTGTCGGTTCGATTCCGACCCTCGGTACCAATCGATCGCAGGGCCACGTCGTGGCCCTTTTTTTCTCCTTCTCAAGAAGAAGGACACGGCTGCATGGATTCAACCCCACCCCTCCCTAGCCCTCCCCTTCAGGGGGAGGGGACTTGCAAGACCGGAAGGTGCGTTAATACGAAGCACTACACTACAGCCAATCCTCTACCAGGATCCCAAGCCCCGCGCGCCGGGTGCGGACGTCATAGTCAATCAGGCTCTCGCCATAACCGTTGTAGAACTGCAGGAATCCCTTGATGCGCCGGCTGAACGGAAAGCTCCAGTTGAGCTCATAGCCGCTGCGGTTGTCGGCGGTAAGCAGGTTGTTGCGCAGCATGAATGAGAAGACCTGCTCGCCGTACTTGTAGATGCTGCGCAGCTCGGCACGTCCGGCGTAGTCGAGGATATCGGGATTGTTGTCGTGTGCACTTTCTTCCGGAATGCGGTACCACGGCTTGAAGGCCAGCACGAAATTGCCGCGCTCGAGTTGAAAGCTGGCCCACAGGCGGTTCCAGCTACGCGACAATGGCTCGCCCCGACCATTCGACTGGTGTGCGAAACCCACGGCAAATAACCGGTGCCGCAGACCGAGCAACGCGAAGTCGGTGTGGAACGTCAGGCCCAGTTCCGGTTCGTAGTTGGTTTCACGAAACGGTGCTGACTGCGCCCAGTTGAATGCCTGCCAGAACGACAGTTGGGTATAGGCAAACCACAGGTCGCCATTTTCCCCGAACATCCTGTTATAAAGCGGCACGCGCAGGCTGATCTGGAACTTGAGTTCCTGGTGCTGGAGATCGGCCTCCGGGTTAACGGCCAGGAACGGCGCCAGGTTCGGCTCGCTGTTGTAGGTATACAGAATGTAATTCGGCCGGTGCGGAATGACGGCGAAAGCGCGGCGCGCGAGGTCACGCTGCTTTTCCAGACGCTGTTCGAGCGCCGGCCTTGCATCGGGAACCGCTTCATCCGCAGCCGGCGGCGGTTGTGTCTCGCCACCCAAAGGCAATGCATCGTAGCAACGCAGACGCTCGGTCTCGCTCGTCAGGCGGCGACAGTCGTGTAATGGCACAGGCGGTTCGGCTGCTGCTTTCGGCGCAATCAACAGGAACAGGACAACGATCTGACTGGTATAACGCATGCTCTTCGTTCTTCGCCGGGGTGCGTGCAATTTGTTACGCAAGAGCATAGCCGTGATTCGGCGGCAGGCATAACTCACAGAGGACCACTTCAGTATCCTTCTCCCTCCGGGAGAAGGAACCTAATAGACGCGACGGTGTGCACTATTTACCGCTCTCCTCAGTAGCTGGAATCCCTGCAGGATTAGGCGGCCCTGGATGGCAGACGATGCTCGACTCGTCAGTCCTATAGTCCGAGTATTCTCATGAGCTTTTCCAGAGACTCGACACGTTTCTTTTCACCGATTTTCCGAATGTTCATCAGCTTCCACTGAATAGCCGGAAACTTCTCAATACCCTCGACGCCGATGGCACTCCACTCGGGCTGCCCTTCTTTCAGCGAGATGAGGAACGCCTTTTCGGCATCGGTCAACTCCTTCTTCAAGGTCTCAATGAGGGTTTCCCTGGCCACGATCAGGTCTTCGTATTCGATCTCTTCGGCCGTCATGCCAACGAACTCGCTCTCGTAGACTCGCCGGATATCTTTCCGTGTCGGGTCGAGCAGTTCATTGATCGGCCGATCGTGACTGGCGAGATAAACGACAAACGCCTTGCGTATCGCATCCGTAATACCTTCGTTTTCCAGCAACACCATGACATCGAAAAGATCCCGTGGATGCTGGCGGTCCAATGCGGCGCAGAGTTTTCCTCCGTACAGGTCGGCAATCGAAAGCATTCGTGCCGTAACCGAAAGCTCGAACAGCTCTTCCGCGCGCCGCGTCAGCTCACGCTCCTCAGCCGCAAACACCGCTCCCCGAATGACTTCGTTCGGCTCGATTTTTATCCGTGTCTGTCCGACCGCCACAAGGAGCTTGGCAATTCGCGCCGGCTCCTGCGCCCGGCTTTCCTGGACCTTCGCGTTTGGGATCGTCTTTTTAATGGCCATCGCGATACGGCCAAGGGCCTCACTGATATTTTTCAGCGCTGTTGCACGTGACTCCTCAGCCGGCAGATACGCGAGATCAATATCCACAGACAGCCGCGGCATGTCCCGCACGAACAGGTTGATCGCTGTCCCGCCCTTCAGCGCAAAACAATCCTCCGCTGCCACATGCGGCATGACCCGGAGCATCAATTCCGCCTGCTTGAAATACGGATTACCGATCAGACCCGCCCTCCCGACTCGCTCCGCTCACCTTCCCTGTCCGGCACGGTGATGTTGTATTTGGAATCGAACCGCCCGCCCTTGACCAGCATGCGTTTGCCCTTGCCAAAGTCCACTTTCGACAGGTCGAGCTTCTTGACCCAGGAATGCCGACAGCTTTCGGCGAGCACCATGAACAGGCGTTTTACCTTCACGGACGCACAGTGTTCGAGCAAGGTCTGCACTACCGCGGGACGCAATGTCGTCAGCCCCTCCATGAGCAGCTTCGCCTCCTCGTACGATTCTTCATTGGGCACGCCATACAACACTTCCATGATGGCCCGCTCGGGTGCGGAAACGCCGACGGCGTAGAACCCGATTTCCTTTTTTGTCAGCCCTCGATTCGCGATACCGGCAAAAAGAGTTGTTGTCGTATACCGGACCCTGACGCCCCAGCGGTACTGCTTGAACCACGCGGGTAGCTTGACATCGGGAAGACCGAACAGCGTAACTGTTGCGCCCTTCCCCAGCGGCAGGAAATGGGCGTACCCCTGCATTTGCAGCGCGGTTTTGCCGCCCGCATGCACGGGCAGACCCATCTGTTCCTGCATGGCATAAAGGCCGCCGGTCCACTCGACCTTGTCGCCGGCCTTGGCATAGGCCCCTCGGCCGATCCGGCGCAGCCAAGAGGCTTTTTCGTATTCGTGAACCAGTTGCTGATAGACACCCTGTTTTTCCAGCCACGGCGACACCATCACGGCACCTGGCGGCCATATTCTGAGGAGTTTGTTTATCTTGCTGCCTGTTTCACTAGCCATTATTGTTAAATTATACTGATAATAAACTTACTGCAAGGGGAAAGTTTGCCATTCCTCGTATTTAACAATGAATACTGGTTATATGGGAACAAGAATAAACTCACAGCGGTGGCATGGTTGACGTTCATGGCTTGCTTGGCGCGGTCGAGGGGCCAACGCAGGGAGCGGTTGCCGAGGCACTCACCGAATTAGACGCTCACCCCCTTTGGAAAAGGGGGTCGGCCGGAGGCCGGGGGGATTTTGAGATAAGTTCTAGTCAGGGTGGGGGGCCTGCCCCACCATTCATTAGCAGCGAGACACTCCGATCGGTGCGTGGAACGCACCCTACCTTTGGATGATTTGCACGGGAACGCCGCATGCCTTGCTAATTCAAAATTGTTGGGTGGATTATGCGCAACGTATCCACCAATCAGTATGATTTTGTTGGGTTCGCCGCTGTGCCCTCACCCCTTGCCCTCTCCCGCTGATGCGGGAGAGGGGGAGTTGGTGGTAAGACGATATAAATATTGGCGGCTTAACCCAGCCTGCATAAAATAACCGATTTTTAGAGGTGCCCACTTCTTTTTGACTGTCACGCTATCCTGTCCGGCACTTGATGCTGGGCCTGGTCAGCCTTCAGGAGACGGAACAGATCGGGCAAACTCGCCTCGGCCGCGCGGCGGCCGGCAGCGATGGCATCCTTGGCGCGATAGAACTCGACCAGGCCGATGTGGCCCACCTCTGGCATGAGCACATGAGGTCGGGCGGATCAAGCGCCGTGCGCAAGCGCACAATCTCGGCCTCGGTGATATTCACTACCCGGTCGAGTACACGGCGTGCAGTCCAAAGAGTGTTGTCGGAAAAGTTGTTCAGGTGATTATGCAGCTGCGTCTCCAACCAGGCGCGCATGCCCGGTACGCGCGCCATCCATGGCTGATCGAGCAGTTGACGTGCGCGCACCGGCCACTCCGGCAGCGGTTGCGGGTGGGTCTGCAGGTGGCGAGCGCCGCCATGCACCGCCACGGCCACCACCGGACCGCCGAAACGTTCACGCGCCACATCGAACGGCAGCGGATTCACCACACCACCGTCGGTCAGCAGCCGCTGCCCACTGCGATAGGGTGCAATGAGGCCCGGCACCGAAACGCTGGCACGCACAGCGTTGACCAGCGTACCCCGGTCGATGATGATCTGCTCGCCGCTCTCAAGATCTGCCGCGATGGCCGCGTATCCCATGGCCAGATCCTGGATGTGCTGCGCACCCAGCCAGCCCTCCAGGAAATCCACGATGTTAACACCGGAAATAATGCCGCCAGCGGGCAGATCCGGCATGAACAGATGCAGGGTCTGCTTCCAGCATTCCTGTAGGGTGGGGCCCTGCCCCACCAGTTTTCCTGTATCGGGGAGATGGTGGGGCAGGGCCCCACCCTACGAATAAAGGATGCGTGGTGCTACGCACTATTTGGTGGTCTCCTCAGTAACACAGGAAATAATGCCGCCAGCGGGCAGATCCGGCATGAACAACTGCAGGGTCTGCTTCCAGTCGAACTCCAGGGCGATTGCCGCAAGATCGTTGATCGGCATACCGCTCGCCACGAATGCGCCGATCTCGGCGCCGATGCTGGTGCCGGCAATGGCGCGCACCGGGATGGCGTTTTCCTCCAGCACCTGAAGGACGCCGATATGCGCCAGGCCCGGTGCACCGCCGCCACCCAGCGCCAGCACCAGGCCGGTCTTTTCCGTGGTGTCTCTCCTTCCGGTGTTCATGTTTGAATACCTTGGTGGGCGTGAGGCTGTGATTCTATTGCCGCGAATATGGTCACACTGCAAACCGACTGAGGCAGTTCAAGGGATTGACCTGCCCCCTCTCCCTCCCCCCCCCCTTTTTTTCAAGGGGGAGAGGGGACTTGTTTAGGGCTTCCTTAACGG